>JACQWL010000011.1 GCA_016209255.1 Verrucomicrobiota bacterium | reverse complement strand
CCCTCGCCCTCCCCGAGATACCGCTGGAGATTCTCGCACCGCAAGGCGAAGGCGGAATCGGGCGCGGGGAGCAAGGAAGAGGGTGCAGGCATCGGTCGAATTTGTCGCGACGCAGCCGCGCGCTACTGGGCCGTCCCGCGGATGATGTCGCCCGGCTCGAGCCGCGCGGCGCGCCGGGCGGGCGCCAGGCTCGCGATCATCACCATCACCACGGCGGTCGCGATCGCTTCCACGTAGTGGCGGGTCTGCCACGAAATGGGAAATGTCTCCGTCTTGAAGATCCCGTTGATCGGCAGCGGCACCTGGCCGACGGCCCACGTCACCCCGGCGCCGAACAGCCCGCCCACCACCGCGCCGATCGCGAGCACGATGACCGCCTGCCAGAGGAAAACCTGCGTGATGTCGCGCCGCTCATAGCCCATCGAGCGCAGAATCGCGATGTCCTTGGTCTTTTCGAGCACGATCATCGCGAGGGTGTTGAACATCGCCAGGCTCGCGATGAGCGTGAAAATGGTGACGGTGATGCCCGTTGAAACGCTCAAGGCATTGAACACCGTCAGCCAGGTCTTCTCGCGTTGCTTCCAATCCTTCACGCTGTGCCGCAGCACCTCCTCCATGTGCGCGGCCTCGGCCGGCGCGCGGTCCGGATCGTTGAGGCTGATCTGGATGAACGTCGCTCCTGTCGGCCGCTTCAGCAGCGAGCGCGCCGCGACGAGATCCACGTAGACGCGGGTCTTGTCGATTTCGCGGTAGCCGGTCTCGTAGATCGCCGCCACCCGAAACCGCCGCGACTCGCCGCGCAGGTTGATCGTGAACGAATCGCCGGCGGTGAGTTGCAGCCGGTCGGCCAGGACCCGGCCCACCAGCGCCGTCGAGGGCGAGTTGCGAAACTCATCCAGGCTGCCGCTCATGATCTGGTTGTGCAAATTCGAGACGCGGAGATGATCGTCGAGTTTGATGCCGAAAACCTGCGCCTCCTCGTTCTTGAACCAACTGCTGAGCTGCACGCTGCCGCGGAGCACCGCGGAGACGCCGTGCACATTCGCGAACTCGCTCACAATTTCCATGATCCGCGCCGGCTCCTCGATGCCCTCGATGTACTTCACCCCTTCTTTCTGGCCCACCTGAAAATCCGAACCGCCGGCGGCGTCCATGCTGCGCATCGTGTCCTGAATCTTGTCCTCGATCCGCATCGCCCCATCGCTGCCCAGGATCGTCCGGATGAAGAACACCTCGAAGCCGCTGGTCGTCGCCTGGGTGACGACAAACAGGCCCACGCCCAGGATGGTGCAGGACAGGCTCATCAGCATGGCCCGCTTCTTGGCCGTGAGGAAACGGTAGGCGATGCGGAGGTTGGGCGACATCGGCGGATCGAGGGAGGACAGAGGCCCGCGCCGTCACTCGGACGGCAAGGGGCGGACGCGCTGGCCGGGACGAAACTCCTCGAGGTTCTCGACGATCACCTGCTCGCCCGGCGCCAGGCCCTTGCGGATTTCGACCCGGTTGAGGGCAAGGTAGCCGACCTCGACCTGCCGCCGATCGACCCGCCCGTCTTTTACCACCCACACATGGTCCCGGTCGAACAAGGCCCGGCGCGGGATCAACGGCTGGTTGTCGCGCTCTCCGACCGTGATTCTCACTTCGCCCGTGCTGTTGGGCTTCAGTCTTTCCGCCTCGATTTTGACCTCGAGGAACGCGGTGTAGCGCTGGCCCTCATCCGCCGTCGGAAGCAGCTTGATCACCTTGGCATCGAACTGCTCGTTGCCATAAATGAGGAAGGTCACCTTCGCCGGATGGTCGAGTTGGATCTGGCCGAAGCTGTCCTCGCTGATTCTTGCCGCCACCACGCGCGCGTCCGCATAAATCGTCGCCACGACCGCGCCGGCGCCGATGATGGCCCCGGGAAACGTCAGGACGCTCTCGGTCGCGCCGTCGAAGGGCGCGGTGACGGTCATTTTTTCCAGGATGCGGCGCTTCGTTTCCATCGCGCTCTCGAAGTCGAGCCTGGCCTTCTGCGCATCCAGGTCCGCCAGTTCAAGCGCGGTGTCGATGGCATCGAGGGCACGGCGGGCCCGTTTCACGTCCTCGTCCGACACGTCGCCGCGTTTGTTGAGGCGTTCGACGTTGTCGAGCGCTTCCTTGGCCACGATCCGCTGCGGATTCCTTTCCTTGGCGATCCTGGCCTTTTCCGTCGCCGCCTTGTAGTCGCGCTCGGCCTGCTCCATTTCGCGGGTGACATCCGTTGCGTCCAGCTTGAGGAGCACGTCGCCTTTCTTGAAGGGTTTGCCCCGATCCAGGGCGTCGCACAACACCACCCGCCCCGGCAGCTCGCTCTTGAGCTCCCGCAGGCCGCCGTCCGCGCTCACAATGACGCTGCCGGTGACGACGTTCACGGCCGTGCCCCGGGTGACCGTGGCCACGGTCGCCGTCGCGCGGAAGCGGTTGAACGCGAAGAACGCGAGCGCCGCCAGTACGGCGAGGGCGAGGCCGAGTTTGACCACCACGTGGAGGCTATTGTTTTTCGCGGACATAACGGGCGGGAAGACTATTGAGCGCGGGATCGTCGCCCGCGAGCGAAACAAACGAACTCCAGTCGGAAAGAAAAGCCGCGCGCGCGAGGGCGTTGTTGTATTCGCCGAGGCGCAGGTCGCCGGTCGCGGCGTCGATGTGGGTTTGCGGCGCATTGCCCCGTTTTACCTCCTCCTCCGCGCGCCGCACGCCCTCCTCGGCGCCAGCCCGGCGGATTTCGCTGAACTCCATCGCGCGGGCGTCGAGCGCGATCATGCGCTCGAGCTGCTGCGCCTCGTCGAGGACGGTCTCGCTGGCGATCTGCAGCCGCCGCTGCCAGTACCGCTTGTCGGTGAGCGCCTCCAGCTTCGCGCCGCGGGACGCGAAGCCATCGAAGATCGACCACCGCGCATTCACCTCGATCGTCTGCTGCGCGATGCCGGTCTGGGTCACGGAGACCGGCGTGGCGTACGTGGAGTTTTGCAGGCTGTAGGCCGCCGTCGCGTTGAATTTCGGCCGTAAACGCACGTTTGCGATCCGATACCCGAGATCCGCCTCCCGCAGGTGCAGCTCCGCCACCTGGACCTCGAAGTTGCTTTTCCCGCCCGCCCGCAAGAGCCCCGCCAGCAGCGACGATGCCAGGGCTGGCGAGTAAGCCGGCTTCGCCATTTCACCCGGGATCGCCTCCTCCGTGATGTCGCCGATGCCCGCGAGCCGCCCGAAGCGGCGGCGTTCGGCCGCAAATTCGGCCTCGGCGCGGTCAAGGCGGAGACGATCCTCGTCGAGATTCAACTGGCGCCCGCCCACTTCGCCGGGCGAGATCGTCCCGGAGGAGAGCTTCTCGCGCGCGATCTTCAATTCCGCCTCCCGCAGGCCCAGCGTGTGGCGCGCATACCGCAACCCGGACTTCCGCGCCACGAGCCCGACATACTGGCGCCGCAGGTCCCTCACCAGCGCCCGATAGGCCTCAACGTAGTTTTTCTCCGCGATCGCGACCCGGATGCGCGCGATGTCGCTGCCGTGTTTGATCGCACCCCAGTGAAAAAGTGCCTGATTGAGCGCCACGCTGTAGAACAATCCCCGGTCCCGCGTCTGTGCGCTCGCTCGGCCCGAAACAGCCGTCTCGATGCTGCCGTAGCGGATGTCGCCGCCCAGACTCGGCAGGCGCTGCGCATCCGCGCCCAGAATCCTCGCCTCCTGCTGGGCAATTTCGATTTCCCGAAGCAGCACCTGGGGGGCCTGCTTGATCGCCGTCTGGAGGATTGTCTTCAGCTCCGGAAAATAATCCTCGGGCAGTGTCCCGGCCACGTTGTTCGACTCGCCGGCCAGCGCGGTCACCGCCACGACCGAGACAAAGAAAAATGGCGCCCGCCGGAGGCGACGCCCGAGGATTGAACCCAGCAACAGCATGAACAGGAGGCGAAATTTTGAGTGGTCAGACCGCGGGACTTCGCGCGCGATTGCAATCCATAAGTCTTGAGCCCGGCGGGGCGTGCGCCCCAACCTCCGGGGAGTTCCGCGCTTCGCGCGTCCGCCGCCTCCATGCCTCCCGCAATCTCCGCCCTCGCCCGCGAACATCTGCTGCGCGTCGGCGCGTTCTACGATTCCGCGCCGACCGGCGCCCAATGGGGCGCGCGGTGCTATCGTTCGTTGCTGGCGCACTATTACAACCTGCTCATTCCACCGGACGCCAGCGTGCTCGAAATCGGCTGCGGCGCCGGTGAACTGCTCGCCCAAATCCGCGCCGCGCGCAAGACCGGGGTCGACCTTTCCGCGACGCAAATCGAGGCCGCGCGGCGACGCCTGCCCGACGCCGCGTTCTTCACCCAGGCCGGCGAGCTGCTCGAGTTGGAGGGAAAGTTCGACGTCATCATCATTTCCGACACGCTTAATCTCGCCGCGGATGTCCAGCGGCTGCTCGAACGGCTGCAGACGGTGGCCAACGCCGACACGCGACTGCTCGTCAATTTCCAGAACACCCTCTGGCGTCCGCTGCTTTCGCTCGCAAAATTCGCCGGGCTCAAGGCGGCGCAGCCGCAGAACAGCTGGCTCGCCTCTTCCGACGTGCTCAACCTGCTGCGCCTCGCGGGCTGGAGCCCGGTGCGGCGTCACGCCCGCGTTCTCGTCCCGTTCTCCGCGCTGGGCCTCGGGAGTTTCGTCAACCGCTGGTTCGCGCCGCTGCTCCAGTGGTTTTGCCTGACCGTGTTCATCGTCGCCCGGCGCGAGCAAACGACCGGTGCCAGGGCCCTCACGGTTTCGGTCGTGATCCCGGCCCGCAACGAGGCGGGGAACATCGCCGCGGCCGTGGCCCGGACCGCCGACCTCGGCGCGGGGACCGAACTGGTGTTTGTCGAGGGCCATTCGCGCGACAACACCTGGGAGGAAATTCAGCGGGTCGCGGCGGAAAACCCGCAGCGCCGGATCAAGATTCTCCAGCAAACCGGACGCGGCAAGGGCGACGCCGTCCGCGCCGGCTTCGCGGTCGCGACCGGCGATGTGCTCATGATTCTCGACGCGGATCTCACCATGCCACCCGAAGAGCTGCCCAAGTTCTACGATGTCATCGCGACCGGCCGCGCGGAATTCGCCAATGGCGTGCGGCTCGTCTATCCGATGGATGAAAAGGCGATGCAATTCCTGAATCTCTGCGCCAACAAGGCCTTCGGCCTGATTTTCACCTGGCTGCTCGACCAGCCGATCAAGGACACCCTGTGCGGCACCAAGGTCATCACGCGGGCGCATTACGACCGGATCGCGGCCAACCGCGCCTACTTCGGCGATTTCGACCCGTTCGGCGATTTCGACCTGCTGTTCGGCGCCGCGAAGCTGAACCTGCAAATCGCCGACGTGCCCATCCGCTACCGGGAGCGAACGTATGGCACGACGAACATCCAGCGCTGGCGCCACGGCTGGCTGCTGCTCCGCATGGTGGTGTTCGCGGCGCGAAAACTGAAATTCGTGTGACCGCGATGAACGTCCCGATCCTCGATCTCAAACCCGCCTACGACGAACTCCGCCCCGAGCTGGATGCCGCGTATCACCGGGTCATGGAATCCGGCTGGGTGCTGCTGGGCCGCGAGCTCGAGGCGTTCGAGGCCGAGTATGCCGCGAGCGTCGGCGTGGCGCACTGCGTCGGCGTCGCCAACGGATTGGAAGCGATGCAACTGGTTCTGATGGCGCTGGGGGTGGGGCCCGGCGACGAAGTCATCGTGCCGTCGCACGGCTACATCGCGACCTGGCTCGCGGTCACGCACGCCGGCGCGAAGCCGGTGCCCTGCGAGCCCGACCCCAGCACCTACAATCTGGACCCGGCCCGGCTCACTGCGCTCATCACTCCGCGCACAAAGGTTGTCCTGCCCATTCATCTCTACGGCCAGACCGCGGACATGCCGGCGATCAATGCCATCGCGGAGCGCCACGGCCTGTTCGTGCTGGAGGACGCCGCGCAGTCCCACGGTGCCCGCTGCGGCGACCGTGCGGCCGGCGCGCTCGGCCACGCGGCCGGGGTCAGCTTTTATCCGAGCAAGAATCTCGGCGCGCTTGCCGATGCCGGCGCCGTGACGACCAACGATGCTCAGCTCGCGGAAAAACTCCGCCACCTCCGCAACTACGGCTCGAAGGTCCGCTACCGCCACGAATACCCCGGGTTGAACTCGCGTCTGAGCGAGTTGCAGGCCGCGTTTCTCCGCGCCAAGCTGCCGCATCTCGCCGCGTGGAATGCCCGCCGCGTCGCCCTCGCCGGGCGCTACTTCGCGCAACTCCGCGGCGTGGGCGACATTGTCCTCCCGTTCGTGCCATCGTGGGCGGAGCCCGTCTGGCATCTCTTCGTGATTCGCACCGCTCACCGCGATGCGTTGCAGGCCCACCTCGCCACGCGCGGCATCGGCACGCAGATCCACTACCCCATCCCGCCGCATCTCTCGAATGCCTATCGTGGCGCGGGCTGGCACCGCGGCGATTTTCCTCTGGCGGAAAAATTCGCCGCCGAAGTCCTGAGCCTGCCGATCGGCCCGCACATCACGCCCGAACAGCTCGATCACGTGTGCGCCTCCGTGCAGGGATTTTTCACGCGTTCAAACCGGTAATCGCCCGAAACGAACCGTTGCCCATTCCGCCCATGACACCGATCGAAAACCTCACGACCAGTTTCGAGTGCCTCTGGGAGGCCAAGATTTTTCTGCTCCGCACGATCGCAGCCGTCGACCGCGATGCGCAGCCGGAGTTGAAGGCGATCCTCGCTGACGTGGCGGCGGCACGCAACCGGGTCGAAGCGAGCTTCGAAGTATCGGACCCGCCTTAAGTGAGAACTTTCCGACCATTCCTGTTGGTTGTCTTCAACCTTGTGCTCCCGGCTGCCTCCTTCGGCGCGCCCGCGAACCGGGCACCGACGATTTCGTGGAGCATCGCGCCGGGAAGTTCAGCGGATGGACAAACCTACCGGATCTCCGCGCATGGGCACGACGATGACGGGAATCTTGCACGGGTCAACGTGTGGCGAAACGGGCAGCCGCACGCGTTTGCGGGTGGTGGGACTGGTCACGACGGAGATTCGGGAAATCCCTCCACTGATTCCGGTCCGCAAACAATCACCTACACCGCACAGGCGTTCGACTCCATGGGCGCCTCTTCCGCGAGGATTTCGCACACCATCTCGATTAGCGCACCTCCGCCGGTGACTCAGGGGCCGAAAAACTCACGGAATATTACACCCGGCTCGGTTCCCATGATAAATCCGGTTTTCTTTCAGTTTATATCCGTGTTGGGCTTGCTGCCGCTGGCGGCTGTTCTTTTGGGCGCCCTTTGGATCCACGGACGGCTTGGAATCGTGACCGCAACGCCCCCCAGCCGCCGCAACTCTCTTTTGATCGCGGGCGCCGCAGGGGGTGCTTGGGTGGTGCTGGGAACGGAACTCCTCAATATCGGACACGCGCTTCGCTTTTGGCCCGTGCTGGCGTGGTGGGTGGTTCCAGTCCTGCTATTGACAGGCCTGTTATGGCGTGATCGCTCCCGCTTGCGGGCCTGGCTGACGCCAGTCGGCCCGTTGGGCGCTGGGGCCTGGCTGCTGATCATTCCCATCGCACTGCTGCTTCTGGCCAGCGGTCTGACAGGTTTATTGGCCCCCACCAACACCGGCGATTGCCTCACGTATCATCTGCCGCGGCAGATCTACTGGGTCCAACAACAGGGGGTGGACTTTTTCCCAACCAACAATGTCCGTCAGAACATGATGCCGCCATTTGCGGAGTTCGTGGGCGCACAAGTAATCATCCTGGCGCACGGCGATCTCTGGGCCAATGGCGTCCAGTGGTTCGCTCTGGTGATGACGCTCGCGGCCGTCAGTCTGATTGCCCGCTCCTGCGGCGCCGGGATTCGCGGGCAATTGTTGGCCGCCCTGGCTGTCGTGACCATTCCCGGCTCATTCACAATGGCCTCCAGCGCCAAGAATGACCTGGTGCTGGCAATGTGGACCTGCGCCGCCTGTTGGTGGTGCGTGGAGATCCACACTACGCGACGATGCACGCCAATACAGGCTTGCCTGCTGGCGACGGCCATCGGCGCGATGCTGCTGACCAAGGGAACTGGCGCCATCTTCGCCCTGCCTTTGGCGGTATGGACGACCGCGGTCCGTTGGCGGCAGTGCGGTGTCTCGTGCTGGCGGCCTCTGGCATTTCTGATCATTGTGCCGCTGGCGATGAACGCCCCGCATTGGGCGCGTAACCAGCAACAATTCGGCCACTTCGCGGGGCCGGTGGAATCGAAACTCAGCGGCACCCAATTATACGTCAATGACTCCTTCCGACCCCAGCTCATCGCTTCCAATGTCGTTCGCAACCTGGCGGTGCAGCTTGCCACACCCAGCGCGGAGGTTAACCAGTTCCTTTTTGAGAAGATAAAACAGCTGCATCGGCGGTGGCTCAAGCTGGATGTCGATGATTCACGAAATACCTTTCTCAATCTCCGATTCGAGGTGGCATGGCACCCGTATGAGGAGGATCTGGTCGCTGCACCGGTGCACGTCGCGCTGCTGCTTCTGATGCCCCTTTTCCTGCTGATGGTTCGACATCGGGTGAACTTGGGCACATGCCTTGCCCTGTTGGCGGTCGTGGCGGCGGACTTCCTGCTGTTCAGTGCCTACCTCAAGTGGCAGCATTGGCATGTCCGGCTGGAGGTCCCGATCCTTTGCCTCGGAGCGGCCCTGCTCGGAGCCGTATGGACCGCTGGGCCGCTTCGTCCCCTGGCCCCCGTTGTGGCGAACAACTGGCTCCTGATGCTGCTGCCGACCGTAATCTGGAACGCGCGCCCGCTTCTCACCAGTCAGAGCCTGTTGCTCCGGTCGGACCGCCTCGAAGTCCAATGCCATTACTACCCATCCTTGGCACCGCTCATTCGCCAGGTGGCGCAGCGAGTGGCAAGCCTGCAACCGCACCGAATTGGCATCCGGACCGGAAGCAATTCTCCGGACTACATCCTGATGAATCAGCTCCAGCGACAGCTCAGGGATCCTGTTTTCAGCGTTTTCAATCCGGACCTACCCATTGCCGGTTGGACCGAGGCGCCGCCGGACGCCGTGATCGACTCACGTAATTCGGAGTCGCAATTGCGGCACAGGGCCAGCGGGACGATCTATCAGCGAATCGAGCTGATTTCGCCCTTTGGCGTGTATGTCCCCGCCGCCCCAACTGCCCCTTGAAACATCCGTTCATCCGTTGAGGCGCGTCTGTCTCGATAGTCCTTGATGGTCTTGAAAATCACCGGATCCAGGTGATTCGCGACCCGATACGTCTCCTCGCCCGGCCAGCCTCGGCCGGAAACGAGCTTTGCCTCCTGCGGCGGAACCGATCGCCCGGCGGCAACGCCAATCTGTGTCCTTCCGGATGACGCCCGATCGAGCCGGCACTCATTCTCGGCTCGACGCTGTCGTTCCGCTGGAGCACATGAGACAGTTGGCTGCCGTATGAATTTCTCCGCTTTGAATCTCTTCCTCCCCTTTGCCCAGCTTCACCGGCATCGCTCGCTGCTGGGCCAGTTCGCCCGCCGCGGGGTCGAACAACGGCACCGCGGGAGCTTTCTCGGCCTGATTTGGACGGTGGTGACGCCGCTCCTCTCGCTCGCGGTCTACACTTTTGTCTTCGGCTTCGTGTTCGACGGGCGGTTCACCGATCTCCAGCGGGAAACCAGCCTGGACTATGCCCTCGGCATCTTTCTCGGTCTGGTACTCTTCAACTTCCTGAGCGAGGCGATGGCGCAGAGCCCCACCGTGATCGTCTCGCAGCCAAACTTCGTGAAGAAGGTCGTCTTCCCGCTCGAAATCCTGCCCGCCGCGACAGTCGTCTCTGCCGCCGTCTCTGGAGCGATCAGTTTCGTGCTGGCCCTGCTCGGCGTCGCCATCCTCGGTCCGGGGCTCGACTGGCACGCGCTGCTGCTGTTCGTCATCGTGCCACCGGTGGTGCTCATCGCCTTTGGCCTTGCCTGGTTTCTCTCCGCGCTCGGGGTGTTCATCCGCGACATCGCCAGTGCGATGCCGTTCCTCGTACAGGTCCTCGTCTATATGAGCGCGGTGTTTTATCCGATGCGTCTCGTCTGGAAAGCTCCCGAGTGGCTGCAAAATCTTCTCCTTCTGAACCCGTTGCTCCACGCGGTGGAAAGCTCCCGCGACGCGGTGCTATGGCACCTGCCCGCGGATCCGACCATGCTCGTGTTTTTGTGGACGAGCGGCATCGTGACCTGCAGCGGCGGCTACTGGGTTTTTCACAAGCTCCGGCCCGCTTTCGCCGACGTGATTTGACCGATCTGCGCCGGGGCCGGTGGACGCGGCGCTGCCGCCAAATGCAGCTTGAACCGTCCGTCGTGTTGCGGTGCGATGCCCTCTTTCCGGACCCACTAAGTCCTCTTCGATGCTACCACTAGAGAACCATCCCAACGCACCCGATCTGTTTCACGCCTACCGCCACTGGCTGTCGTTTCCTTCCGTGCAACGCCGTCCGGGTGGGTTTGAATTCGAAGGCCGTTTCTATCCGGACTATCTGTTCGTCGGCGGCGCCTCGTTCGCCATCCAGCGCATTGCGCTGCGGTACTGCACGGGCGCCGGAATCGACATGGGCGCCGGACTCTGGCCCCTGCCGGGGGCCGTCGCGATCGACGTCGAACGCGGTCCCGGGGCCGGCCGCAATCTCGGGGAGATTGCGGCCCGCTCCCAAAGTTTCGTCTTCAGCTCGCACTGCCTGGAACACATCTCCGCCTGGGAGGACGCACTGCACGCCTGGACCCGGAAGCTGGCCCCAAACGGGCGGCTTTTCCTCTACCTTCCACATCCCACCTGCGCAATCTGGCGCCCCGGCTCGCCCTTCGTTGGCGACGGACACAAGTGGGCGCCGACGCCCGAAATCATCAAATCGGCCATGCATCGACTCGGCGGGAGCGTGATCGCCAGCGATGATGGTCCGGACGCCATGGAAAGCTTTTTCGTCTGCGGGGAATTTGGCGCGGAATTTGGCGCTGGAGGGCAGCGTTGATTTCGGGGAGAAATTCGCCGGTACTTTCCGCTGGCGCAGCCGGCGCGCCGCCAAATTCCGTAGCCGGCGCTTCGCGCCGGACAACCTTCCGACCACCGTGAATTTCGTGAACATCGTTTTTTCGCCCGATCTTATTCTCTTGGAATTGACCCTACCGTTGCGCTCATCGGCACGAAGTGCCGACTGGGGATTTTGCCGGGATGGCAGATGCGCCTGGCGGCGACATTTCCCGAACACCCACGATCGTCCATCGGCAACCCGGGCAAAATCCCCATGAGTCCCGAGAGCTATCATTTCGGCACGCGCCTGGCCGTGCGCTGCGACTACTACGCGTTTCCGCGCACCGGGAGTCACTATCTGTGGGCCTGCTTCACCGGGTTGTTCGATCTCGTGTTCTACCCCAACGCGTTCGTCGACAACCCAGAGGCGAAACAGCGGGCGGACGAACTGAACCCCCATGCCTTCTACGTCCTGCGTCTGCGTGACGACGGCGTGCCCTATCAACCGGTCTACATCAACGCGGCGCCCCAGGGCGTTCACGGCGCGCCGGCTTCCGGAGAATGGCCGGTGATCACGCTCATCCGCGATCCGCACCCGACCATCTACAGCTGGTTTCACACCGCGACCGAACGTTGGGGCGCCAACTTTCCCGACCGCGTCGCCTGGATGCGCGAGGCCTACCAGCAATACCGCAACTTTTACGATGCCGCGCTCGCCCAAGTGGAAAAGGATCCCGCCCGGAGTCTCCTGATTCGCTTCGAGGAACTGAAGCAGGATCCCGCCGTTCTCGCCGCCTTGGTGAAGTTTGTCGGTGTTCAGCCCAAACTCTCCCCCGCCTTCGTGCACTGGTGGACCGCCTTCGAGCGCATGACCAAGCCGGGGGGCAAGCGGACGTTTTATCGCGCCGGCAACAACGCGCAGTGGCGCAGCGACGCCGGCTGGCAGGCCGATCTGGCCAAGGTTCATCCGGGCGATTTCAGCCGTTACGGCTATCCGGGAACGACGTGAACGCGGTCCTCCAGCCAGTGGACGAGGCGTGGTTCGAAACCACCGAACGATGCTGGTGCGGCGGGCGCAGCGCCACCCCAAGCCCGCACTCCAGCGTCTATCGCGTGTGTCCGCGCTGTGGCGCGCATTTCGCGGCGCGCCGCTTGAAACCGGACTGCATCGCGAAGTTTTATAGCTACGAGGGTTACTGGCAGCAGCGTCAGCAAAGCAAGCAACACCCGACCCTCTGGGAGCGTCAGCAACTCCTCGAAGCCGACGGACGCGTGCAGTGCTGGATCGATCACATTGAACGCCACACCGGCAGCCAGCGCGGCACGGCGGTCGAGGTCGGCTGCGCGGAAGGCACCTTGCTGCTGCATCTGCGAAAACTCGGCTGGCAGACGATCGGCCTCGAACCCGACGTGCAGACCGCCGCCGCCGTGGCGTCGCGCACCGGCCTCGACGTTCGGGCCGGGGTGTTTCCCGATGCGCCCGCGCCGGCCTGCGACCTTTTTGTCGCGTGCGACGTGTTGGAGCACGTGCCGGACCCGCTGCGCTTCCTGGCCGCCGCGCGTGCGTCGCTGCGGCCCGGCGGCGTGCTCTTCCTGCAGTTGCCGCTGCTCGAAAAAGAGCAGCCCGACTTCGGCCCGATGACCGACAAGGTCTTCGATCCGCAGGAGCACGTTTTCGTTTATTCCCGCGAGGCCCTGGCCACCCTGCTCGAGGCCGCGGACTTCGAAATCCTCGAGAACAACCGCGCCTGGCGGCGGGCCCACGAGATTGCCATCGCCCGCCGGGTGGACGGCCGCGCACGCCCGGTCCGCCATCTCGCCAACCTGCCGCAAATGTTCTCGCGCGAGTGGACGGGATTCATCGACGAGCTCAACGCCTTCGCCGCGCCGCTCGGTCTGCGCCAGTTTACGAATTGGTCGAAACTCTGGGAATACCCCTGGATCTGGCGGCACGGCCTGAGCGCGATCGACTGGCGCGGCAAACGCGTCCTCGATCTCGGCTCCGAGCAATCGCCATTCCCCTGGTGGCTTGCGACCAAGGGCGCGCGCGTCACCATGGTGGAAACCGGCCGCAATTGGATCGAGCAGTGGGAGGCCGTGCGCGTCGCGCTCGGCGGTGTCGCGGTCGACTGGCAAATCGTCGACTCGTGCCGGCTGCCGTTTCCCAAAGGAACGTTCGACGTCGTCACCAGCTTTTCGGTCATCGAACACCAGGACGACAAAGTGCTTGCCGCCGCGGAAGTCGCCCGCGTGCTCAAACCCGGCGGACTGTTCGGCATTTCATTCGACATCTGCGAGCCCTCGCTCGGCATGACGTTTCCCGCGTGGAACGGGCGCGCCCTCACGATGCGCGAATTCGAGACCGCGATTTGGAACCAGCCGGCGTTCGGCCGCCGCGGGGCGCCGGAATGGAACCTCGAGGACATCTTCCCGTTCCTGCGCTGGCACCGCCAGACCGCGCCGCACCACAACTACGTCACCGGTGCGGCCATGCTGCAAAAGTACGCCCCCCGCAGGTGGTGGCAGTTTTTT
>JACQWL010000103.1 GCA_016209255.1 Verrucomicrobiota bacterium | reverse complement strand
TTCACGCATAGTCGGCTCGATGCTCCAGACGCGAACCTCGGCACCGAAGTCGACGCGCCGCAGACGCTCCTCGGCACGCGGCTGGCTCAACCGATCGAGAGTTTTGTGTTTCCTTACGGTCGATACTCCGAGCGTTCGCTGCAGCAGGCCAAACGCAGATATCGGTATGTCTTCCGCATCGGCGGCGCCCTCAATCGCGGCTGGGACCGTCGTGTACTTTACCGGATCGACGCGGATCGCATGGAGACGCCGTGGTCGCTCTTTTCACCTGCCCGGCTCGCGCAATACAAAGCCCGCTATTTCTGGAACCGGCTCCGTTGCCGATGACCTCACCCGATTCGTTGCCCCTTGCGGAGCCACCCGATTTGTCAGGTCGGGTGCTCGACGCAACAGACCGATGCCAAGCACCGTTCATGACGCCCATGAGCGTGTGGATCGGTGGTGAAATGGCCCCCCACCCTGTGCTTGGGTGCGGGGGCTCCCCGTTTTTCCGCCCATGACAACTCCATTACTTCCATCAATCCCCTTCGCCAACGGCACGGCCCCGGCCGAGGCCAAGGCTTCGGCGCCATCGGTCGGATCAGCGCGCCGGATCGAGTCGGACACGGGAGAGCGCGCGGAACTGCTGGCCATCGTGCTCCGCGCGCAGTCCGGCGATCTCAACGCGCAATCCGAATTAGTGCGGCGCTACACCGCGCGCGTCTCGGGTTTCGTGCGGCCCATCATCTCGCAACCTAGCGCGGTCGAGGACGTCGCCCAGATGGTGTTCATCAAGATGGTCCGCCGGCTCGGGCTGCTGCGCGATCCGATGACGTTCGAGTCGTGGCTGTTTACGCTGGCGCGCAACGCGGCGCTCGACTACATCCGCCGCGCCGCCGCTAAGATCATGATGTCGACTCAAAGCCTCGTCCCACACTTGCTCGCTTTTTCTGTGCGGGCGCTGGTTGCGCAGACAGCCTCGCCGTTCCGCGAACTGCTGGACACGACGCCCCGCCGGTGAGCATCCGCCCCTCATGCCGCCGCGCCGGATTCACCCTGGTCGAGATCATGGTGGTGGTCTTGATCATCAGCGTTCTCGCGATGTTCTCGGTGCCGGCCGTGGCGCGGATCAAGCGGAAGGCGAGGACTGCGACGATCGTGAACGACTTCCGGGTGTTCGCGGCGGCGTTCGCCACCTACGCGCAGGAGACCGGCACGTGGCCGGCGAACACGTCGGTCGGCGTGCTGCCGGCGGCGATGAGCGGACGGATCAATTCGCAAGCGTGGAAGCGCCGGACGCCGATCGGTGGGCAGTACAATTGGGAATTCAACCAGGTACACGCTGGCGTGCGCTATCGCGCCGCCATCTCGATCAACGCGACCGCGAGCGCGCCACTGCCGCTCGACATGGCTCAGCTGCAAGACCTCGAGCAAACGATTGACTCGACCTTCAACTGGACCGGCGGGACCTTCCACCTGGGGACGGGACTGGTTCCGTTGTATATCATCCAAGATTGAACCCTCCCGCGCAATTCACGGTTACCCTGCACCACCTCGCCCCGGATGCAAGGCGGGCCGGGCCGGAGTTTGCGGACGCGGACCTGGCGAAGGTGGCGCCCGAAGAATTGCGGATGCTGCTCGAATCATTGGCGACCCTCGCGCCCGGGACCCAATTTCCGGTCGATATGAAACCGGCGGCAACGCCGGTGACCGGCGTCTCACGATTTGGCGCGACGGCGCGTTGCGCTGGATCCGACTCGGCCCGGATCAGACGGTGGCGGAAGACGTCACCCTGACATCGCAGGTCGCGGACTCGCGCGGCCAATCCGTGCTCGTGGCGAGCAATTATGGCATGATCGAAATGAAGGACCCAATCACGGTCGCTTATTTCGGCGACACCTACCGGCGGAAGATGCCGTGAGTATCCCGGTCGCATGTGGCCTTCCCAACGGGTTCCCGTGAGATCCGGAATCCGAGAGGGGCCGTTAGTCTGTTGCGCAACCGCGGCTATCACGGGCCGGTGGAAACGGCCACACTCATCACGCCACGTTCCCGAACCATCCGCGCCGCACCATCCACTTGGCCAATTCGAGCGCCGGCACAATTGTCAGGGCGAGTCCCGCCGCGATGGCCCAGTCAGTCAACTGGAGGTTGAAGGTGCCGAAGGCCCGCTCCAAGAACGGCACGTGGACGATCAGCACCAACAGCGCCAGTTCCCAAAGAATCGCCAGGTTCAGCCACTTGTTGGCAAAGGGATGGCGGAACACCGTGTGGCGGTCGGAACGGAAGTTGTAGGCTTTGACAAACTCCGTCAGCACCAGCGTCACGAAGGTCATCGTCATGGCCTCGACCAGGCTGCGACCGGAGTGCAACGCCCACGCGAAGACGCCGAAGGTGATCGCCATCAACCACAAGCCGCCCATCAGCATCAGCAGCACCACCGGCCGCGTGAAGATGCCGGCTTGCGGGTCGCGCGGCTTGCGGCGCATCAGGTCGGCTTCGGGCGGGTCCATCGCCAGCGCCAGCGCGGGCAGGCCGTCGGTGGCGAGGTTGACGTAGAGGATTTGGACGGCGCTCAGCGGCAACGGCATCCCCGCGAGTGTTACGGCGGTCATGAGGCCGATCTCGCCGATGTTCGAGGAGAGCAGATACATCAGGTATTTCTTGATGTTGCTGAACAATCCTCGGCCTTCTTCCACCGCCGCGACGATGGAGGCAAAGTTGTCATCGGTCAGCGTCATCGCAGCGGCCTCCTTGGTGACGTCCGTGCCGGTGATGCCCATCGCGATGCCGATGTCGGCTTTCTTCAATGCCGGCGCGTCGTTGACGCCGTCGCCGGTCATCGCGACGATCTGGCCGCGTTTCTGCAGCGCCGTGACGACACGCAACTTGTGCGCCGGCGAGACGCGAGCATAGACCTCGATCCCGTGGACCGCATGCTCCAATTCGGCGTCACTCATGGCCTCCAATTCGGTGCCGGTGACGAGGCGCCCGGCGTTGAGGATGCCGAGTTCGCGGGCGATGGATCGGGCGGTGAGCGGATGATCGCCGGTGATCATCACACACGTGATGCCGGCCGTCCTGCAGGTCTCGACGGCGGCCTTGGCTTCGGGCCGCGGCGGGTCAATCATCCCGACCAAGCCAAGGAAGACCATTTCGCGTTCCGCTGTCTCCAGTGTCGTGTCTGGCTTGGTTGCCACGGCTAACACGCGCAACGCCTCGCCAGCCATTCGCTCCGACGTTTCCAGGATCGTCACGCGTCCGGTGTCGCCGAGCGGAAGTTCGCCGTTCTCCGTCAGCAGTCGCACACACGAAGCGAGAACCAACTCCGGCGCGCCTTTCGAGCAGGCTATCGCTCCAGCGTGCAGCGTGGTCATGCGTTTGGTCTCGGACGTGAACGGGATTTCGTTCACGCGAGGGAACTGCGCATCGAGATCGACCTTGTTCAGCCCGGCTTTGGCGGCAGCGACGATGAGCGCGCCCTCGGTGGGATCGCCTTTGACATCCCAGCGGCCGTCGACCTCATCGCGCACGATGCGCGCGTCGGAGGCCAGAGCAGCGGCCTGGAGCAGTTGCCGCAACGCGCCGCTGGGCTCCATCGAAACCCCATCGCGCGAAAACCGGCCGACGGGCTCGTAGCCTGCGCCGGAGACTTCCAGCAGTTGGCCGGCGACGAATACTTTGCGGATCGTCATCTCGTCCTTCGTCAACGTACCGGTCTTGTCGGAGCAGATGACCGACGTGCTGCCGAGCGTCTCGACGGCGGGCAGTCGGCGGATGAGCGCATGGCGTTTGACCATGCGCTGAACGCCGATGGCCAGCGAGATGGTGACGACGGCGGGCAGCGCTTCGGGGACAACCGCCACCGCCAACGCGATACCGAACACCATCATCTCGATGAAGGGCTGGCCGCGGAACAGGCCTACCGCGACGATGATGGTCACAATCGCCAGCGCCGCCCACGCCAGCGCGCGGCCGACCTTGTCGAGGTTCATCTGCAGTGGCGTCTTGCCGGTCTCGACCGTTTGCAGCATCTGGGCAATCTTGCCGAACTCGGTGTTCATACCCGTGGCGACAACCAGTGCGCGGCCGCGGCCATAGGTTGCCGCAGTGCCGGCGTAGGCCATGTTCTTGCGGTCACCGAGGCCGAGGTCTGGATTATCGAACGCGGCGGTGTGCTTCTCGACCGGCACCGATTCGCCGGTGAGCGCGGCTTCTTCGATCTGCAGGTTGATCGCCTCGATCAACCGTGCGTCGGCGGGAATTTTATCGCCCGGCCGCAACAGCACCACGTCGCCGGCCACCAGATCGCGCGCTTGGACTTGGACCTCGTGGCCGTCGCGCAGGACGGCGGCGGTGGGCGCTGCCATCTGACGCAACGCCTCGATGGCCCGCTCGGCTCGGTATTCCTGCACGAAGCCCAACAACACCGCGAAGAGCACGATGACGCCAATGACGACGGCCTCGACGCGGTGGCCCAGAAAAAAAGAAAGGGTCGTGGCGATCAAAAGGATCACCACCAGCACGTTCTTGAACTGCGCGGCCAGCAACGCCCACGGCGAAACGCGATGCGCCGCCTGCAATTCATTCGGACCGTGGCGCGCCAGCCGGTGGGCGGCTTCCGCACCGGTCAACCCCGCCCGTGCGGAGGCCAGGGAGGAGCACACGGTTTCGATCGCCAGCGTGTGCCAAGACGGAGCCGCCGCGCCAAGCGGTGATTTCATCATCTTTCGACGTGGATCATGATGTCGGCGCGTTCCACCCGTCCGGGAGGTGAGCGTTTCCATACCTGCGAATGCCACGATTGAGCAATGGCCTCGGATTGGACTCGGGTGGCATGGGGGGCACCAAGCGGCACTCACGAACGCATGAGTCCATCGTCCGTTCGACGCCGGCATCGGGCACGCACAGCACGTTCATGGGGGCCCGGCGAAGGACGCCGCGGAAAACCGAACGATGCTGCAACCGCGTGAAACCCGTCCGCTGGTGGGTGCCGACCACGAGCAGGTCGGTCTCGGTCTTGCGCGCAAGCTCGGCGAGATCCGCATCCACGCGTCCTGTTCCAGCCGCCACGCAGACGCGCACCTGCTCGCCGCCCAGCACTCGCGCGACCCTCTCTTTGAGATCTCGTTCCAGAACGTCTGGTGGGCATGGTCGCTGGTCGACGGCGCGCAGAAGTTCATGAAGCCCAAGCCAGCCGGCCTTTTCTTGACGACCAGCTACGAGCCCGGCGAGGAGATCGCACGATCCGAGCCGGCAAAACTCGCCCAGCCACCGCAGCGCGGCATCGGAGTTTCCGGTGAGATCCATACCCACGAAGATTCTCAGCGGCCGGTTCCGGCGCACCCATTCCTCAAAGGGCGCCGCTGACCGCACCGCCAGCGTGGGCACCGGTGACGATTCGGCGATTGCTTCCGCCGTGCAGCCGAGCACCCAGCGTTCAGTCGCAGTGGTCGGCGAGCAGCCCACGACCACCAATCGGGCGCCCGACTTCATGGCCAACTTCACGACCCCGTCGTCCGGCACGCCGCGGAGCAACTTCTCCTCAAAAACCAGCCCGAGTTGTCGCAGCCGTTCCGCCTCTTTGGCCAGACGCGGCCGGTCTTCGTTCATCAGGCGCGGTCGCAGGCGATGGGGAAACTGGTGGCGCTCGTCCACACTGCGGACCAGCACGAGATTTCCATTCATGCAGTGCGCGAGCGCCGCCGCCGCTTTCGCGGCCTCGACCGTGTGTTCGGAAAAATCCGTGGTGCAGATAATCGGACTCATGTCAGTTGTTCATCTCTTCGCAACACGTGGAAACGTGGTCGCAAACCACTCGGTGGCTTCGATTCTATATCATCCTCCAATGAACCGCGCGGACCCACGGGAATACCGCCGCACCACTGAATTCTTCAGCCGGTGGGTTCTGATGGAACTGCGGTTCCCGCGCCGCAGCGCCCATCCCGGTTGCGCGATCCGGCGGAAGCACGCGCTCCGCCACGCCCGCCGGGAGTGCCGCCAGCGAGAGCTGTTCAGATTTCAGCGGGACACTTGCCTTCATGAATGACGTCCGTTTGCACCCGTTTATTCTGCATCTGCCCGAGATCATATTGGAGGCCGACTGTTTCGTCTATTACGGCTTTTGGTATGGACTCTTAGCCTTTCTGGAACCATGCTTCGCGGCATGGAGTGGCTGAACTATCACCATCTGCTTTATTTCTGGGCGGTGGCAAAAGAAGGCGGTCTGCGGA
>JACQWL010000102.1 GCA_016209255.1 Verrucomicrobiota bacterium | reverse complement strand
TCCCGCAGCACCGTCACGGGGCCGGCGAGGCTGTCGTACGTCTTGGAAACGCGGGATGCTTCAATCATCTCAGGCGAGGATTTTCCAGCGGCGCGCCTTCATCTCGAAAACGGGCAGGCTTCCGCCCGCCACCTTTTCGACCCCGATGCGCATCTGAAACGTGGCGCGCAGGTGCCGGGCCAGTTCGCCGCTTGGATCGCACTCGTTGTCCGTCGCTTCGAAACGGACCGTGACTTCGGGGAGCGTTCCACGTTGGTCGATTTCAACCTGATACTCCCGCACGCCGGCCACCGATCGAACCGCCGCGTCCAGCGCGGCAGGATAAAGATTCACGCCGCGCACGATCACCATGTCGTCAACCCGGCCGAGAATGCCGCCGTCGAGGGCAAACACGGCCGGATCTTCGCCGGGTATCTCCACCGGCCGGACGAGGTCACCCGTCCGATAGCGCAGCAGCGGACACGCGTCGCGCCCCAGTGTCGTCAGAACGAGTTCTCCACTCGCCCCGCGTGCCACGGGTTCGTTGGTTCCGGGCCTCAGCACTTCGCAAACATACCGGTGGTGCATCAGCCGCAGCAACGTGGGTTGCTCCGGGCAACCATACGAAACCGGACCGACCTCCGTCATGCCGTGATGATCGACCACGCGCGCGCCGGGCCAGCTTTGCTCGATCCGGGCGCGAATCGCCGGGATGCTGCCGCCGGGTTCGCCCGCGACCATGACGCGCTCGACGCCCGAATCGCGCACGTCGATCGATTCCTGCCGGGCGACATCGGCAAGACGAAGCGCGTAGGTCGGCGTGCAACACAGGATTCGCGGGCGCCGCGCGAGGAGAAAGCGCAACCGTTCACTGCTGCTCATTCCGCCGGCCGGAATCGTGCGGAGACCAAGCTGCTGCGCGGAGTCGAACGCGGACCAGAAGCCCAGAAACGGCCCGAATGAAAACGCGAAGAACACGGAATCCCCGCGAACCGCTCCCGCCTTTTGCCAGATCGTCTTCCAATTCTCCAACACCCATTGCCAGCTCTCGCTGTTATCGAGCCAGATGATGGGCCGGCCGCCCGTGCCGCTGGTTTGATGGAACCGCGTGTAGGCTTCCTGCGGATAGGTCAGCGTCGATCCGTAGGGCGGGTTCGCCAGCTGATCGCGCGCGAGCTCCTCTTTCGTCGTGAACGGCATCCGTTCGCAAAACCGGGCGAGCGAGTCGAAGCCCGTGAGCCCGTCCGCCGCCGCGAGCTTGCGCCGATAGAACCGGTTCGAGGGAGCAATCGCAGCGATCAGCCGGTTGAGCGCGGCCAGTTGCAGTTGTCCGATCGGAACCATCACCGTCAGCTCCGGCCAGGCTGGGCGGGCGCAACCTCGGCGGCGGCGGCCCCGGGTTTTGGCGCCGGAGCCGGCTTGTAGAGACTCACGAGGCATCCGCCCGCGGCGGCCATAACGATGCCGGCGTAAAATTGCCACCGCACGTCCGCGATGCCACCCTTGGGCGGATGCATCCAGGCGGCCACGACCGCGTTCACAATCGGGGCTCCGGCGAACACAATCGACATGACCACCGTGGGCGTGCCCTTGGCGCCGAACGCGAGCAGAATGCCGAACGCGCCAATTGCGCCCAGCGCGCCGGCGAACAGCGATATCCAGATGCCCTTGCTCGGAAAGCTGAAGTTGGAGCCCTGAAGCTTGAGCATCACCAGCGGCGCGAGAACCGCGAAAATAAAGTAGGCGACGCCGACAAGGAGAAAGGCCTTATAACGGCCGAACTCCGGGTCTTTCATCGCGATCTGCCCGCTGTGCAGGAACACCCCGTAGAGGCCCCAGGTGCAAACGGTCAGGAGGACATAGAACAACCACTGCATGATGTTTTCTCCGGAGTTGAGTGATAATGGGTGTCGGTCGAATTCGATTTGTCGTTCTGAGCGAAGCGAAGAATCCAATTGGACTCCCGACTGCGGCTGCGATGCGCGGATCTAAGTGGATTCTTCGCTGCGCTCAGAATGACAAGACGAGGACGTTGACGATTTGGTCGCGAATCTATGAGAGCGGGTCCGCGGCGAAGCAACCGCGCTTTCCAATGCGCGGCGAAGATCGGCGGGGATGGGCGCCTTGCGAATCTGGTGGACCTTGGTGTCGAGCGCCACGTGGATGATCGAACACGAACCGGTGGCGAGAGGCGAACGATCGGGCTCATCCGCGGCGAAGATCCAAAAGCCGTAGCGCACGCTACTGGTGCGGATTTCCTCGAGCCGCAGGCAGATTTCCAGGGTCTGCTCAAAGCGCGCGGGCCGCAGGTATTTGCAGGAGACCTCCAGCCGCGGCCAGCCCTGATGCGCGGCGCCCTCGGAGGTATGGACGCGAAAACCCAGGGAGCGAAAGAACGCGTGCTCGGCGCACTCCACAAAGCGAAAGAAATTCGAGAAGTGCATAAGGCCGGCAAGGTCGGTGTCCGCGAACTCGACCATGCGGCGGTGGCAGAAGTGAAAGTGCTCGGGGAGGACCTTGTCGGCGTTCAAGGGGAGATCGGTTGATGATTGGAGCGTGCGGCGAGCAGACGGAGGAGCCAACTCGACAAAGTCCTTAGCCCGGAAATTTCGCTCCGCGGCACGTGGCCGCAACCCGCCTGAGGCAGGCAAGCCAAAGGATCAGCGCGGCGAATCTTTCTCTTTCTTCTTTCTCTTACTCCCTGGTCGCCTTTGGCGCCGCCGCAGGCGGGCAACCCTTCTCCTCCGATCCGCCGGCCCCTGACGAAAGAGAAAGATAAAGAAGAAAGAGAAAGAGGATGAAATCGTCGCAAGCGTGACCGCTCCGTAGAGATAATGGCGCATTCTCCGCCCCGCCGAGCCAATCCTTTGTTCGGAAATGCGTCCGGCAGCAGCCGGTCCGAGGTGGAACTTCCGCAAGCTGGCCCGGGTGGTTTCATTCGTTCAAGGATGGACCAAGCGACGGCCCCGGATGCTGCCGGCTGCCACGCAAAACCGCTCGCCCATCGTCCGGGCGCTGAAATGTTTTTCGACGCCCAAACGGCCGGCGCGCCCGAGGGACGCCCGTTGGGCGGCGTTGCCCAGCAGTTGCTGCCAGGCCCGCGCCAGCGCCCCGGCATCGCGCGGCGGAACACACACCCCGCCCCCGGTGGCGCCGACGATCTCGGGAAAAGCCGCCGACTCCGGCTGCACCACGGGAATGCCACACGCCATCGCTTCAAGCACATAGAGTCCGAAGGCCTCCGAATACAGGGTGGGCACGGAGAAAAGCGTCAGGCTGCGCAGGAACGCAATTTTCTGCTCGCGCGTGACGTTCGGAGACCATTCGACCCGCGATGCGAGGCCCGCGCTCGCGATGCGCCGCTTCAATTCCCCGATCGAGCGCTGGTCGCCCGCCGTAACGGCGCCCGCGATCTTGAGCCGCGCCGTGGCATCGCCCAGTTCGCGCGTGAGGATGATGAAGGCGTCGACGAGCAGTTCGAGCCCCTTCTCCCGGCTCATGCGCGCGAGGTATCCTATGGTCGGTGACGCGGGCGGCGCATCGGCCACGCTGAAACCGTCGAGTTGGATGCCGTTATGCACCACCTGGATGGAATCCGGGGCCAGGCCCAGCCGTTCGCGCATGAACTCGGCGTAGTAGCGACTGGGGGCGAGCAGGATATCGGAGGCCGCCAGTTGCGCCTTCAATACGCTCCAGCAGCGCGAGCGATACGGTTCGGGCAGATGATCGAGAAACGTATCTTCACCCTGGAAGAACAGCACGACCGGCGCGCCGAGACGCCGCTTCAGTTCGGCGGCAAAACCGGCCAGAAGCGCATTGGACAGGCAGACGACGTCCGGCCTGGCCGATTGTTCGAGCCAGCCGAGGAGCTTGTCCCATTCCTTCTGAAACCGGCCCAGGTCGAGCTGGAGCATCTCCAGCGTCATCTCGCCGTGCTCCCGTGCGGACGTCATGTGACTGTGCCCGGCCGCCCAGCGCAGCAGACCGGTGGAGTTCAACAGCCGATCCAAAATCGCCGGTGTCTTCCGAAAAATCCCCATCTTCTGCTGGAGGTAAACGTTAATCCCGCCGAAGAAGACCGGGATTTTTTCGAAACCCGGCAGCGCGGTTTCGTCGAGGATCAGCGGCAGATACATCGGGACGATCGTGACATCGTGGCCGGACCGGTGGAGTTCCATCGCCAGCGCGTTGTCCCGCATGCACGCGCCACAGTAGTAGCTGCCGGTGCCGGGCGTTAGAAAGACGATTCTCATGATTCCGGGTTTGCCGGCAGGATTTCCATGATCCAGGCGAGCGGCTCGCCCGTGGGCTTGGCCAGCTGGTTGAACCGGCCGAAACATTCAGGACGGCCAAGCGCGATCCGATGCGTTTCCTCCAGTAAATGCGTCTCAATGGAGAAATAGCAGATGGGCGCACTCTCGAATGGGATCTGGTGCTGGCGAAGCAGTCCGCCCAGCGGCATCGCGCCGGTCTTGATGACCGCTTGCTGCACCGGCGTGAACTGTTCGAGTGCGATGGCGATCACGCCGTATTCCACGATTCGGTTGCTGTCGCGGGTGCGCAGAAACACCTCGCGCAGATAAAGGTCGTCGAGCCACCGTTGCTGAAGAACCTCCAGCCGCAACTCGCTCCCGTGAAACTCCGCGAGGGTGGACGTCATGTCGTTCGAATGGGCGAGCAGACGCCGGGCCGGCTCGGGCAGTTCGATTCCCGGCAGCTGTCGCAAAGCGAACGCCGGCATGCGCCAGACTATCCGCATGAACTGCCAAAAGGCCTCCGGCAGCTCCTTCGCGATTACACGTTCCATGGTTCGCACGAATGACGGGCGTCCCGCCTAGACGATTTGCGAGGTGCGGTGTTGCTGGAGAAAAAACTCGTGCAGCAGCGTGTCCACGCAGAGCAATCCGTCCCGCGACAGGCGAACCTCGGTGGCCGAGACCTTCAACAATCCCTCGGCGCCGAGGTGTTCGAGCTGGCCGGCAAAGCGCTCCGAGATATCGACCCCGAATTTCTCCGCGAAGTAGCCCAGCTCGACCCGGCCCAGCTTCATCTGCAGGATGAATTCGCGAATCATGCGTTCGTCCGGCGAGGTGCGAAAGGCCCGCTTGAGGGGCAGTTCGCCCGCGTTGATCGCGGCGAGGTAGGCGTCGATTTCCGTCAGATTTTGATAGTGGACGCCGGCGGCGTGGGAAAACGAGGCCACGCCCAAGCCGAGCAGATCGGCGCCGCTCCAGAGCTCGTCCCGATAGACGAACTTCGTTTTCTTCGAGTTGAGCACGGCGGTGTAGCCGCTGGCGATCGAGTAGCCGGCGCCCTCCAGCGCGGCAAAGGCCTCCTTGACCCAGCGGCGTTTCGTCTGCCAGTCCGCCACCGGGGCGACGAGTTTTCCCTCGGCCTTCATCTCCTTGTAAATCGTCGTATTGTAGGGGATCTCCATCTGGTAGATCGTCACGCTGTCCGGCCGGAGCGCGATGGTTTGCTCGATGTTGCGCTGCCACTTCGCCTCGGTCTCCTCGACCATGCCCGCGATCAAATCGATGTTGATCTGCTCGAACTTCTCCGTCTTGGCCCGCTCATACGCCGTGAACACCTCGGAGGAGCGATGCGCGCGACCGTTGATCTCGAGAATGTGATCGTCGAAGCTCTCGATGCCCAGGCTGAGCCGCGTCACCCCGAGTTCCTTGATCGCGGTCAGTTTTCCCGGGTTCAACGTGCCCGGTTCGCACTCGAAGGCGATTTCCTCCGCGGCCTCCCAGGGCAGGACGGCCTTCATCCGATCGGTCAGTTCACCGAGCTGCCGGGCCGAGAGATACGAGGGCGTGCCGCCACCGAAATACACGAAGTGCGGCTTTCGTCCTTTCACCAGCGGCCGCTCCGCGAGGGACTTCAGTTCGGCAATGGTCGCGTCCAGGTAGGTCTGGATGTCCTTGGCGTTCTTGTCGGTATAGACGCGAAAATAGCAAAAATGACAGCGCTTCCGGCAGAACGGGATGTGATGGTAGAGCCCGAGTTTGACTCCCGGAACGGGCTCCGAGTTCAGCGCCACCTCGACCTCGATCTTCTGGTCTTCCGTCCAGAACGAGAACGGAGGGTAGTTGGAGATGAAGTAGTTTCCCGCGAGGGTGGAGTTCGTCGCGGTCGCAGCGGGAGTCGCAGTATCGTTGTTCATAAAGGTGATGTCGTCGTTGGCTAGACGCTCGCGACGGGCGATGGGCTCAGGTTTTCGGGGCCGTGCGGTCGCGAATCGCGAACACGGTCCCCTTTTCGCCGCTGACGATTATCTGGCGATGCCCGAAGGCGGTGGAGGTGACCAACGATTCACCGAGATCGAGCTGCCAGAGCTCCGTGCCGGCGTCGAGGCTGGCGGCGTAGAGCCGGCCGTCGGACGAGCCGAAAACCACGCCGTTGGCGAAAACGATCGGCGAACCCTCCACGCGTCCTCCGGTGCGGAATTTCCAGACGATTTTACCGGTTTTGCGATCGATCGCGTGCAGATGCTTGTCCCGCGAGCCAATCAACACCAGGCGATCGTTGACGGCGGGTGAACTGAAGAACGGCAGTGCGTGATCCTCGTAGACCCAGGCGACCTTGCCGCCGAGCACATCGAACGCAACGGCCTGGTTCGCATAGTTGCCGCAGAACGCCATCGTGCCGAAGGTGCCGATCGAGGCGGGAATCTGCGCGCTGGTCGGAATTTTATGCACGAGCGAGCCGTCCTTCAGGTTCACGACGTGCACCTGGGCATCGCATCCGCCAAACACGACGTAACGGCCGTCCACCACGGCGGGGGCGCCGTTGATGAAGTCGTCCGTTTTGTAAGTCCAGATCACGCGGCCGTCGGTGGCGTTCAAGGCGCGCGTGATGCCATCATAGCCGTTGAGCAACACCCAATCCCCCTCGCCACCCGGCCCCTGGATCACGATCGCGCCCGAACTGATCTTGTCCTCGATCGCAAAGCGCCAGACTTCCGCTCCGGTGTCCGCGTTGAGGGCGTAGAGCCGGCCGTCGTTGGACGACAGAAAGACCACCGCCCCGCTCACGGCGGGAGCGGCGGTGATGGCCTCTTGGGTGTCGAAGTGCCAAAGCTCCCGGCCCGTTTCCGCGGCGAGGCAATGCAGCGTTCCCTTGGCCGTTCCGACGTAAACGCGGCCGTTGACGATGGCCGCTTCGGCGGTGACCGAAGCCGGGGCAGAAAAAGTCCACGCGGTCTTCGGATTGAGCGGAACGTTTGCGGCGACGCTCCCGCTGAGTGCGGGACTGCCGCGCGTCATCGGCCACGCGATATCGGGCGTCGCGGCGCTCTTCGAATTCCCAATCTTGGCGTCCGGAGCGGCGGCGCGTTCGCTGCAACCGAAGAGGCCGAGACAGCAGAAAACGGCGAACGCTGTGAAGAAACGCCAGGTGTAGCCGCGACCGTAAGCGAGTGGAGCTTCGACCGCTCGCTCACGCTCGCCGCTACGAAATCCGAACGTTTTGCAGTCAAGCGGAAGCATGGGAAGCGAGCGCACGACGATAGAGTGCGACGTAATCGTCCAAGATCAAAGTCCGGGGATTGAATTGTCCGGTCCACTGTCGGGTCGCATCGAGGGCAAGTGCCGCCAGATCCTGCGCGCCCACGCTGATCACAGGGAGGGAGCTTTGGGACACCAATTCCGCCACCCAATCGATCAGCGGCAGCGAAGTGACGCGCGACTCCTTCAGGATGTCCGCATAGCGGGCATAGATCGCGCCCACCGCGGCCTCCTCGGCGTTGAATCGCATGATGTGCGGCAGCATCAACGCCACCGCGTGCCCGTGAATCACGTTGTGCCGGGCGGTGAGCGGATTGGCGGTGGCATGCGCGGCGCCCAGCATGCTGTTTTCGATCGCCAGTCCGCTCAACGCGGCGCCCAACTGCATGTGGCCGCGATCGTCGTGGCTCGCGCGACCGGCAAGCACCGGCCCGATTGCCCCCGAAAGATGCCGAAACGCGCCCTCGGAGTAAATCGACGAGATCGCGTTCCGCCGCGTGCAAACCGCCGATTCCAGCGCGTGGGCCAGCGCGTCGAGCCCCGTCTGAATGGCGACCGCCCCGGGCTGCGTCTCGGTCAACTCCGGATCGAGAATCGCGATGCGCGCGCGCGCCTTGGGATCGCCGCACGCCATCTTTTCGTGGCTGTCGTCGCGACTGACCAGGGCATACGACTGGCATTCGCTGCCCGTGCCGGCAGTCGTCGGAATCGCGATGAATGGCAGCATCGGTTTCGCCGCCTTGCCATAGCCGTGATAATCGCGCATCGCGCCGCCGTTGGTGAGGAGAAAATTGCACGCCTTCGCGGTGTCCATGCTGCTGCCCCCGCCGAGCGCAACGATGCAGTCGAAGCGGATTTCCCGGGCGATGTCCCGGCAGGCGGCCGCATCCGATTCGGTCGGGTTTTCCTTCGACCGAGCGAAGACCTCGACCGGGATGCCGGCGGATTCGAGCAGCCGCCGCGCGGTGTCCACGTGTCCGGCGCGCGCGATCCCGGTGTCGCTGACAAGAAAGACGCCCGAAGCGCCGAGTTCCCGCACGCCGGCCGGCAGCTCGCGCAGTGCCCCCGGGCCGAAAATGAGTTTCGGAGCTGGTCGCGAGGTGAAGGGTTCAATCATCAGGAATTTGTCGGACGGGGGAAGAATTTCGCCAGCGTTTCGTCGGAGGGCGGTTTCGTCAGCAGAGATACCACCACAACCGAAATTGCGCAGGTGGCAAACACAGTGGCCACCGGGAGCATTCCGCCCAGCAGAAACTTGCGATCCACGCCAAAGTTCGACGCGGCAAAAAGGCCAAACCAAACGACCGCGGTCAGGATGACCGCGACGAACGCGGCCGCCCTGGTGACACGTTTCCAGTAAATCGCGGCGATCAACAACGGAAAGAGCCCGGCGTAACCGCTGAAACACCAGGTCCCGAGCGCGAAGATTTGCCGCGTCTCCGCGAACGTTGTCAGGTAAGTGATCACGACCATCAGGACGATGAAGCCGCGCGCCAGCCAAACCGTGGCCGCGTCGGAAAAACGATCGGCCCCAAAATGATGCACCACGATGTCCCGCGTGAACATCGTGCCGATCGCCAGGAACTGCGAATCGAGCGAGATGGCCGCCAGCACGCCGGCGGCGACCAGGCCGGAAACCACCGGCGAGGTCAGCTTGCCCACCATCAAACCGAGCACGGCGTTGGCGTTGATCCCGGCGGGAACCACCGGCGCGCCCGAATCTGGCAACACCGCTCCGGTCGCCCAGAAACCAATCAAGATGCAGGGCAGCCACGCGAGCAGGATCGAGATCGGTTGGGCGACGAGGAGAAGCTTGTAGGATTTGGCCGAGCGCGCGGTCAGAAAATTCTGGAAGACATGCGGGAAGACTCCGACCGAGAGCGGGATCATCCAGTAGGTGAAGAACTCGAGCTCGCCGATGTTGCCCTCGCGCACGGCCTTCGCGGGATTGGCCCGCACCGAGGCCGCCTCGATTCCGCCCAACGTGTCCGCGATCAGCCAGAACGCGAGCAGCCCCATCCCGACGAACACCACCGTCTGAAACACATTCACCCATGCCGCGCTGCGCGCACCGCCAATGAAGATATAGAAAAGGACCACGCTGGAGATCACGGCCATCGTCAGCGCCGGCGGGACGGCGCCGCGCGTCGCGGCAAACGCCTCCGGAAACGCGCCGATCGTGACCCCGCCGACGACCGAACCCACGCCCAGCAAACCGACGACCACATACGGGATCAGCAGCCCCGCCAGCACGGGAAACAGCACGTAGCCGAGCGCCGAGCTTTGAAAACGATCGCGGAAATACTCGATCTGCGTGACGTAGCCGTGCTGCTTGCCGAGCGACCAGAGCGGCATGCCGATGAGAAAGAAGCACGCCGGGTGCACGAGTGCCGACCACGACGCCAGTTTGCCGAAGGTGCCAACGCCCAGTTCGTACGTCTCCGCCGTGCTCCCCACCATCGCGAACGCCGTCATCGTCGTGCCAAACACGGTCATGAACAGCACGAAGGGCCCCAGGGAGCGGCTCGCCACGAAGTAATCCGCCGTACCGCCGCGGAAGAAGCGCGCGCTGACCAGTCCGAGCCCGATCACCAGCAGCAGGTAAATCCCGATGATGATGACCGGAATCATCGCACTGGCCGGTCTCCGCCCGTCCCGTCGTTTCCCGGCGCGGGCTTCGGCGGTTCCCCGTCGAATCGATCCGGCCAGCAGAATCTTGCGACCAGCAACCAGCCGAAGGCGACCAGGAGCGTCCAGACGACGTGATACGCCAGACTCACCGGCAGGACACCCAGTACGAGCCGCGGGTCATTCTTCCACCAAGAATCCTGATGGAGGAAAAAGAGCAGGACGAAAAAGGCCGTGACGAGCGTTCGCTTGGACATCGGACGGCTACCGGCCGACGGCAAAAATGTGGGTATGCGTCGTGACGTAGAGCACGTCGTTGGCCACCACCGGCGAACAGTAAATCGGCGTATAGAAATCGACCTTGCCGATGAGCTGCTTCTCGCGGCCCGCCTTCAGGATCACGAGTTCGCCGTCTTCGTTGCCACAGTAGACCTTGCCGTCGGCGACAAGGGTCGAAGACCAGATGCGGCTGTTCGTCGAATGCACCCAGATCTGTTTGCCCGTCCTGGCGTCGAGGCAGTGGATGTCTCCCTTGTATTCCGCCTGGTAAAGCAGATCTCCGACCACGCTCGGCGTCGAGATCGAGCGGCCGATGTCCTTGTTGACCCAGACCGCCTTGCCGGAGATGTCGCCCCGGCCCGAGGCGTCGATGCAGCTGAGCATGCCCACGCCGTCACCGTGCTCGGGGTCCTGGCCGATGACCACATAGGCCCGGTCCTGCTGCACGACGACGGTCGCGATGATTTCACTCGGACCATCGTGGGTCGCATACTTGATTGGCGCGCCGTTCTTCGAGCGGTATTCCGGCGGGTCGGCGTCATAACGGAACAGTTCCCGAAGCGCCTGAAACCCCTCCGCGTGTTTGTACGGTTCGGGCTCGAAGCCGTAGACGAATCCGTCGCCGCCACCCCAGACGATCGTCGGCTTGCCTTTGATCGTGGCAAACGCGGGCGAACTCCAACTGGCATGCAGCACGCGTTGCGAGACGCCGGCCGTTTCCTCGGCGGCGAGCTTTCCCGTGTTCTTGTCGACGGCGATCAACGCGGGCGCAAACGGCGCCGGGATGTTGAGGTGCGACCAGTCCACGCCATTCGACGTCGCCACGAAAAGCTTGTCTCCAACGATCAACGGCGAACAGCTCGACACGTTGTGCGGAAAGATGCCCATCTCCGTGCGGACGTCGCTGACCCAGATGATGTCCGCGTGTTTGTCGGTGAGCGTCACCGGTTTCCCGTCGGCGGAGGAAAATTTCGCCTCGTCCATGAAAGGCCCGGCGTTGCCGTCGCCCAGTCCCTTGACGTCGAAGCAGACGATTTCACCGCGATTGCTCACCACGTAGCCGCGGTCGCCTTCGATCGCCACGGAGGAGCAGAGGCCGACATATTCCCAGTCGCTGACCTTGCCCGCGCCGACCTTCGGAATCAAAAGCTGCCAGAGAAACGCGCCGGTTTTCTCGTCGAAGCACATCAGCACGCCGCGGTCCCCGGTCTGTCCGGGATCCCGCGGGGCCTCGTTGTTCGTGCCGACGTAGACGCGGCCGCCCGCGACGACCGGACTGCCGTAGGCTTGCGACCCGAGCTTGCCGATCCAGCGGATGTTCTTCGTCGTCTTCGGATCGACGGTTTCGCTCTTGGGCAGAAACTTGCCGCTGTTGATGTCGTTGGGGATTCCACTGGCCTTGGCGACCATGTTGCGATCCGGGGCGCCACCCCACATGGGCCAGTCGGCCGCGCCCGCAACGGGCGCGGCCAGGATCGCTGCTGCGGTCAACAGAAGAGCGGGCGCGCGGTGCTTCAGGCCTACTCTTACCCTACATCCCTCTGACATCGGCGTCCCGCCCGTGACGAGCGGCGGGCAAGATGCCCGCCCTCCCTTTTTCGATCTCCGCGCTGCGATCCATCCCCACCAATGGAGCGCGGGCGTCTCGTCCGTGGTTTTGGGAGGTGGAGTAAGAGCACAGCTAACGCACCGCGCTACTACCCGTGCGATCAGATCTGAAATGTCCGGTTTACTCATTGGCGGTTAGGGAAAGGTTGTCGATGTAGACGCGCTTCAAGCTTTGCGGGGAGAAGGCGAACACGCCCGGTGCCCCGTGCGCGTGGAGGTGTTCCTGACGAACCTGGATGGTCCACGCCGCGGGTTCCGGCGCCGCACGCTCCCAGAGTTTCGCCCGCACCCAGCCACCGTCGCCGGTCGCATCGCGATCGACCCGCGTCTTCAGCCGGTACCACGTGTTGGGTTGGGCCTGGAACGGAACGGATTCCTTTACGCGCTCGTGGTTGCTGGAAACCTCCAGGATCCGGCTGTTCGCCGCCACGCTGACCAGATAGCGCTGGTTGAGCAGGCCCACCGTGGACATCACGCGCCGCGTTCCATCCGTCATCACGTCGGCCTCCAGCGTGTAATTGCGCAGGTCGGGCTTGCCGATGAAGTTCATTGTCCGTTGGAACAGGATCGTATCGAGCCGGTTGGCGGCGACCTTGCTGCCATCCTTCTCGAGCACATGCCACTTCACCCGGGCGCCGAGCCACGCCAGCGGCGGAAACCCGACGTCCTCGCCCTCCGCGCTTTTCTGCCCGAGCGGAAGAGCCTCGAAGTTTTCCTTGTACCCCAGCCCGGCGACGATGCGGCCGCGCGTAATGCCGGTGAGATTGTTCCACTTCACCTGCAACTGCCCGGCGGACATTTTGGCGTTGCGGCCCGCCTTGAGCACGTTGCCCGCGATCTCGGCATCGACCTCCGATTTCACCAGGGCGGTCGGCGGGATGAACTTCGCGAAGGTCGCCGCCTCACTCACGGTGCGCACGCGGCGGCCGGCCGCATCCAGACCGTAGACCGTGAAGGTCTGCGATTCGCCGGGCAAGAGCGCGAACTCCGCGGGCACGACCTGAATTTGGGTGACCGGCCCGGGTGGCGGGGCGACGGGCGCGGGCGCGGCGGCGGCGACCGGGACGCTGGCCGCACTCGCCTTCGGGCCGAAGCAATGCAGCGCTTCCTTGGTGAAGATGAACACGGCGTCGCCATAGAACGACGGTGCGCCGAGGCAGGGCGCGCCCATTTGATTCACCGACAAAACCTTTGCCTGGTTTCCCCCCGCCGCCACCACGTGGACCGTCCCGTTCAGAATCGGGACATACAGCTTGCCGTCGGCATAGGCCGGCGAGGCGTGCAACTGGTCCGGGCCGAGCTTCTCGCTCCAAATCGTTTTGCCAGTCGTCGCATCGGCGCACAACAGACTGCCGGTGGCGATCGTGGAATAGACCCGGTTGTCCACCAGCAGGGGCGAGCTGCTGAAGGCGATGAAGTCGTCGTTGCGCCAGACCTCCACGTCGCGTCCGAGCACGACGGGCTTCGGACCGGTGGGATATGCGGTCGGAATCTTCAAAGCCACCAGCCGGCCATGGCTCGTCGAGTCGACGTTCTCCTTGCCATGGATGCCGATCAAGCGGTCGTTGCCAAGCAGCAGCACGTCGGCGTTGACCCCGGCGTTCGACAAACGAAACCGCCACACCGGCTCGCCCGTGCGGGCGTTAATGCAAACGATGTTGCCACAGCCCGTGCCCGCATAGAACACGCGCTGATCGCCAAGATTCCCGAAGACCGGAGTCGCAAACGAGCTGTCGATCGGCTCGACCCCGGGCGTCGAAAACCAGGCGAGTTCTCCCGTCCGCTTGTCGAAGGCATAGAACCGGTTGCGGGCCGGGCCGTCGGCGCCCCAGTTGGCCGTGATCCCATCCGTGATCACCAGCGGCCCGTCGATCACGAGAGCCCCGGTGCGTCCGTTGGGAAAGGTCAGCCGGCCGAACTCCTCCATCATCGAGTGTTCCCACAGGAGCTTGCCGTCGCGGTTGAAGGCCATCACGACGCCCCACGTCGACTCGAGATAGATGTTGCCTGTCTCGGCATCGATCACCGGCGCCCCGATCGCGTAGCGATTGTAGGTGGTGTCGCTCAGGAAATCCCGGAAGCGATGCTCCCAGATCTTCGCGCCGGTCTTCACGTCCAGACAAATGAGCGTTTCCTCGACGTCCGTCGTCTCGCCATAGAAGCCGAACGCAAAAACCCGCCCGTCGGCGATGACCGGCGTGCCCGCGCCACGCACCTTGTACGACCAGCGGTGGTTCGGGCCGCCCAATTCGAGCTTGTCGGGCAGTTTGACCTGGGCCTTCGAGACGCCGTCCTGGTCCGGCCCGCGCCAGTTCAACCAGCCGGAGGCGGCATCGACTTCGCAAACCGCCAAAGCAGCCGCCAAAGTGGCGAGCACAGGGACGAGGCCGAACCGATGCAGTCGAATGTAGCAGCCGACGTAACGAGGCTGAACGTGTGGTGAACCGCACTCGACAGCCTCGTTACCCGCCCCGGCGGGCAAGCCTCGGCTGCTACGGCATTTCTTGTTTTTCGACTGCATGGATACGAAACCGGCAAATCTCATGGGACTAAAGCGGGGATGGAGGGACACGAATTCGGGATTCTGCCCGCGGGGGCAACAACTTTCGCTCGTCAATAGTGGTAGGAAAGCTGCACGCCGATTCTTCGCGGTGCTCCCGGGCTGCCGGCGAAAATTTCCGGGTTGATGAACTGGTAGTAATCCCGCTCGAAGAGATTGTGGCCGTAAAGCGCCATCGTCCACTGCTCGATGCGGTAACGGAGCTGGGCGCTCACGATGCCGTAGCTCTTCTGCGAGAATGTCGCGGTGTTTCGCTCGTCAAAGAACGATCGGCCGACCGCCGTGCAGCTCACGTTGGCCGACAGCCCATTGGCGAGATCCACGGTGACGCCGGTGCGGAGGGTGAGCTTGGGGATGAACGGGACGTGATTGCCATCGACGCTGGTGCCCGTGGCATCGCGGTGATCGTCGAATCTCGCGTCGGTGCAGCCGATCTGAAAATCGCACCACACGCGCTCGACGGGAGTCCACATGAACTTGGCCTCGATGCCCCGGGACGTGACGGTCTTGGCGTTGACCACGACGAAATCCGTGGAATTCGGCACCGTTCGTTCGAGTTGATACCCGTCAATCACCGACCAGAAACCGAGCACGCTGCCGCCGAAGCGGCCCTTGGGCTGGCCAAAGGTGGCGCCGGCTTCACTCGACCAGAGCCGCTCGCGGCCGAAGCGCGCGAGTTGCGGATTGCCCGTGAACGCACTGTAACCTTCGGGTTTGTGCGCCAGCGACGTTCTCGCCACCAGACTCAGGGAGTCAGAGACGGCATGCACCAGCCCCGCACTGAGCGAAACGTCGTCGTGGTTCTGGGAGCGGTTGAGACGGGGATCCGGCGGAACCGGAAAGCCAAAATTGTTCGAGCTCGTCTTCGACCGGTCCATCTCGGACTCGGAGTGTTCGAGGCGAAGCCCGAGCTTGAGGATCGATTTCTCCGTCAAGGGCCGGTCGATATTCGCATAACCAGCCAGGTTCGTCTGCCCGATCGTGAAAACCGTCCGCTCCGTCTGCACGAACCCCCGCGGGACAAACGCCCCCGGCGGCACGATGAATTCGCGGAGGGCGTCGCCGTCGATGCTGGAATCGAAGTAGAACAATCCCGCCCGCCATTGCGCCTTGTTGGAACCCGGCGTGGATTCAAAACGGATTTCCTGGGTCCAGGCCTCTTCGCCTTGAGCCACCCGGGAAAACGCGAGGGGCAGCGACGACAGATCGAGATCCGTCGACGAGGGATTGAGATCCCAATCCTGGCGCGAAGTCGTCGCGGTGACTGTTCCCCAATCGAACTTCCTCCTGGCCTGAAAGGAAAGCTGAAGGCGGTCGATCTTCGTCTCCCCATTGAGGTCGGACGAAACGGCGAACGGGTCGCGGCTGGCGAGCGAGCTCAAGCGCACCGCGTCGTCACCGACCTTTTCCATGGCCACGCCGAAGCGAAGCTGGAGCTTGTCGTCCGGCCGCCAATAAAGCGCGCCGCGCCCCGCCAGGGAACGACGATCGTCGGCGGATAGTTTCCGGAACGTGTTCTCCACATATCCATCGCGATCAGCGAGGCCGACGCTCACGGCATAACCGGCCTTGTCGCTCAGCGGACCATCGAAGGCCGCCTGGACCGCAGAATGGTTGAACGAACCGTATTCGACTTGGACGTTTCCCTGATGCTTGGCCCCGGGCGCCCGCGTCCGGATGTCGATCACGCCACCGGGCGCATTTCGCCCGTAGTCGGTGCCCTGCGGCCCGGCCTTCACCACCAGCGTGTCGATGGTCAACAGCGCACTCGGATACGAGGAGACCGAACCGCCCGGCACGTCGTCGATCGAGAGCACGACCGCCGGGGCGCTGAAGAATATCGAGTTGGCGACACCGCGCAGGGCGAGGACATCGCCGAAACCGCGCGTGTCGCTGTTGTTCGAAAACAGGTTCGGCGCCAGGCCGGACACGTCCTGCATTTGTCCGACTCCGTGCAGCTCGAGCCGGGATTGATTGATCGCGGAATTCGAATTCTGGATGCGCAGGCCCTCCAGGCCGAATTCCGCCGCCACCTTGAACGGATCCATCTCGGTCGTTTTTGGCTCGGCGGCCGCAAGGTGGCCTCCGAACAGCCAGGTTGTGGCAGCAATGGTTGCGATGAGGCGAAAACGCCGGTCGTTGTGGGTGGTGTACATCGAGTTCTGGATGTCGTCAGGTGTCGTTGCTCAGCGCCGCGACCGATGTCAAGACGGTCCACCCCTGCCCGAAGGTGCGGCATGCCGTCGAGATTCGTCGGCGGATGGCAGTGCGAGGGCGGCGCCGGGACCTCCGGGCCCGGCGGGCATCCCGGGATGACGTCGTGCTCTGAGGCGCAATCAAGCGCCATGAGCCAATTTTGCACCACGGTGCACAATTGGGTTGGAGTCAGTTCCGGAGGTCCGAAAGTCTGTGCCTTCCGTCCACCCTGCAAAGGACAAACTCAGTTGGTCCCATTGACACTGTTCGGCGCCAAGCAAAATCGGCCTGATGCGTTCGTCATCTATTGGATTACAAAGCCCGTTTGCCTCCCAGGAAGAATTTGGCTGCCAATTCATCGCGGCAGCCCCAACCTTGCGTCCGCAATGAAGGGAAGACGCGGCGCGCTTTGACCTCGGTCCGCCGGAGTGGATCGTGATCGCGATCATCTCCGCCTCGCGCAAATCCACGTCCCGTGGCAGGTTTGTCGTCGTGACGCGTTGCGGGGCAGATTTCCCTTGCCCAGCGGCAGCAACCAACCCATTCATGAACGTTCTCGCCTCTGCATCGGCGGGAAAGTTCTTTTGCACACGTTCGCCGCGGATCGTGCCGGTGACCCGATTGGTCAGGTGGCCGCTCGGGTACTTGAACGGAATGATCCTTAGCGCGACTTGGGTTGAATTGCTCATGGTTTGGATATCACAGAATATTTCACAATATCTGGGAAACGACGACCAGAGGTAACTAAACCTGAGACACGAGCGAACTGTTGGTGACTCACGGAATAGCCTGATTATCAGGGATTACTGATGAGATAAGTCCATGTCGGGGCGTAGCTTAGCCTGGTAGAGCGCTACGTTCGGGACGTAGAGGTCGTGAGTTCGAATCTCACCGCCCCGACCATTTTCCGTTCTCCCCTCGTTGCGGGGGGGGCGGGTCCGTCTTTACATTACGAATGGGTTGAAGCGAAGTTCGTTCTCGACCGTCGTCATTGGGCCGTGGCCCGGGGCAATCACCGTCGCCGGTGGCGTAGCGCCGAGCACCCGGTGAAGGCTCGATTGCAGCTGTTCATGCGAGAAATAGGCGCCGCCCACCGAACCGGCGAAGATCAGGTCGCCCGAGACAAGCAGGGAGCCGCCGTTGCACGCTGCCGGGGCGCGGACAAGATAACAATTGTGCGCCGCGGCGTGCCCGGGAGTCGTGAAAGCCCTCACCTCGAGCGGTCCGAAAACCTGCGGCTCTTCTTCACCGAAGCCACGACCACAGGGCGCGACCGCACCGAGGGGAATGAACGCCGCCCGGACGCCAAAGCGTGCGACGACATCGCAAAGTCCGCCCGCATGCTCGGCTTCGACGTGGGTGAGAAACACCGCGTCAAGCTGCCGGATGCACCGGGGCCAGACGGCCTCCAGCGCCTCAATGCCCGCGCCGGTATCGAACAAAATGGCGCGAGCGGAGTCGCACTCGCCGACCAGATAGGCGTTTGCGACACCGATGCCATGAGGCATGCGCAACGGCCAGACACAAAACGGCAATGCGCCGATCTCCGGCTGCGGGTACTGCCCGCTGCCGAGGGCACACAGACCCACTTCATTCAGCCGCAGCACCGCCGCCAGCCGCCGCAATTCCTCACCGGTGAGATCGGCGCGGTAGTCGATCGCGTCGAAAATCTTGCCGAGCGGCACGCCGGCGCGCAAGGCCAGCGCCTCCCCGGAGAGGCCAGCCCGGCGAATCGCCTTCTCCAGCACGTCGCCCAGTTCGTCCTCGAGGGGGAATGTGGCCGGTTTTGTCACGACAGACGCAGCCTAAACGAAACCCCGCTGAACAAGCAAAATTGATTTTGTTTTTTGCCGCGGGTGGCGCAGCGTCTCCGCATGGACGCAATTCAACAGGAGATCCTGGACATTTTCACCCGCACTCGCGCCCTGCTGCAGGGCCATTTCGTCCTCCGCTCCGGACTGCACAGCGGCCACTACTTTCAGTGCGCCCAGGTCTGCCAGCGCATGGATGCCGTGGAGCGTCTCGCGGAAATGCTGCTCGCGAAAGCGCAGGCACGCGGCGTGATCTTTGCCACCGTCCTCGCGCCGGCGATGGGCGGCCTGGTCATTGGTCAGGAAGTCGCGCGCCGGGCGAAGGCACGCTACATTTTCGCCGAGAAGGAGAACAACGCCCTTGTGCTGCGCCGTGGCTTCACCCTCGAACCGGGCGAGCCGGTGCTGGTTGTCGAAGACGTCGTCACCCGCGGTGGACGGGTGCTTGAATGTCTCGACATCGTACGGCGCGCCAGCGGCAGGACGGCCGGCATCGCGATGTTGGTCGATCGCAGCGCAGGCGTGGCCCGCTTTGATGTTCCAGCGATTTCGTTGCTCGAACTCAGCTTTCCCACCTATCCCGCCGATGCCGTTCCCGATTGGCTGGCAAAAATTCCCGTGGAAAAGCCAGGCAGCTGAAGACGAGCGCCAGTCATGGATCGGGCAGGCGAGCCCTGGCGCGGCCCGCCGCCCACGTCACTTTGCCACGACCACGAAACGGACGGAGCCACGAAGGTAAATTGCGAGCAACGCCCGGCTGGGTTGCAGCAGCAACGCTTCTTTGGCCGCCGCGAGGTCGGAGACCGCCATGCGGTTGATCTCCATGATCACCGCGTTGGCCAAAAGCTGGTTTCGAAACGGCGAGTCTTCGGCAACGTCCGTAATGAGCAGTCCGTTGACCCGCGGGTCGATGTTCAGCCGGCGTCGATCTTCCGGGGTGAGCGGTTTCACCGTCACGCCGGAGAAAAGTTCATCCGGCTTGTCGGCCGCCTTGTCGAGCGTGACATTCATCATCCGTTCCCTCCCGTCGCGCACCACCTTCAGCCGGGCGACGGTGCCGGGTGTCATCTGGGCAATCAGGAGGCGCAATTCCTCCAGCGTGGAGACGGGATGCTCGTTGACCGCAAGGACGACATCGGTTCGCTTGAGCCCGGCTTTTTCGGCCGCACTGCCGGGAATGATGTCGGAAATCACCACCCCTCTGGTTTCCCTCGCCAGCCCGAGTTGCTCGGCGATGTCGGGCGTGACGCTCTCGGTGCTGACACCGAGGTAACCGCGCGCCACGGTGCCGGTCTCAATCAAACTGTTCATGATCGAGGCGGCAAGATTCACCGGAATGGCGAAGCCGATGCCGATGTTGCCGCGCGAGGGAGAAAGAATCGCACTGTTGACCCCGACGAGCCGTCCGCGGGCGTCGACCAACGCGCCCCCCGAGTTGCCCATGTTGATGGCGGCGTCGGTCTGGATGTAGTCTTCGTAGCCGCCAATATCGCCGAGGATTCCGACGCTCCGGCCCTTGGCCGATACGATTCCCATGGTCACCGTCTGGCCAACTCCGAGCGGATTGCCGACGGCGAATACGACGTCGCCCACCCGCAGCTTGTCACTGTCCGCAAGCGTCACCACGGGCAGTTTGTCCGCCTGGATCTTGATGACGGCGATGTCGGTTTTTGGATCGGTTCCGATCACCGCGGCGACGTACTCCCGCTCGTCGCTGAGCGACACCTTCAATTCATCCGCACCCTCCACGACGTGGTTGTTGGTAATGATATAGCCGTCGGCGGAGACAATCACCCCGGAACCAAGGCCTTCCTGGATGCTTTCCCGCTCCTCGGGCGGCAGATGCGGGAAGAACTGGCGGAAAAGCGGATTCGTCCGGATGCGTTCCTTAATCTTCTTCGTCGAATAGATCGACACCACCGTTTTCTGCACGGGCTCGACCACATCCGCATAGCTCATCACCACGCCGGCTCTGCCATCGGAGATCGGGGTGCTGTCGACCTGCAGCGCCGGCTTCTCCTTCGGCGCACCGGATTTCTTTTGCTCCCGGGCGTCAGCATCGACGGCGATGGCGGACACGAGCGCAGCGAACAAGATGGGGCGGAGGAAGGATCTGGAGTTCATGGGTAGACGGTCGACCAAGCGGCAGGGGGGAATGTTCCGGGGAGAAGACGGCGCCAGGCGGGTCACACGCCTCGCGCGGCCCGTCCGAGACCGGGGCATCCGGTCAGAATCCCTTGACGCGGAAAAGGCTCGTCACGCTTTCGTTGGTGTTAATGCGTTGAATCGCCTGTCCGAGCAGCGAGGCAATGCTGAGGACGGTGACCGGAATGCCGTGGGTGTTCACCGGCGTGGAGTTCGTGGTGATCAGTTCATCGATCAGCCCGCTTTTGAGACGCTCGATCGCCACCTCGTTGAGAATGCAGTGGCTCACCGCGGCACGGATGCTGCGCGCGCCGTGTTCGTGCAAGATCTTCGCCGCGGCCGTGAGGGTGCCCGCGGTCTCCGTGATATCGTCCACGATGAGAACGTCGCAGCCGTCAACCTCGCCGACGACGTTGATGGCCTCGACCCGGGTCGCGCTCTTGCGTTTCTTGGCGACGAGAGCAAGGCCGGCGCCGAGCACGTCGGCATACGCGGCGGCCATTTTCATGCCCCCGACGTCGGGCGAGCAGACAATGAGATTCTCCCGCTTGGTTCGCGCGAAGTGCTCAAAGAAAACCGGCGAGGCAAAGAGGTGATCGACCGGGATGTCGAAAAAGCCCTGAATCTGCTGGCTGTGCAGGTCCATCGTCAGGATGCGCGTGGCGCCAGCGGCCACGAGCAGGTTCGCCACGAGTTTGGCGGTGATCGGCACCCGCGGCTGGTCCTTGCGATCCTGGCGCGCGTAACCGTAGAACGGCAGCACCGCGGTGATGCGCTGCGCCGACGCACGGCGCGCGGCATCGATCATGATGAGCAATTCGACCAGATTATGGTTGGTGGGCGGACACGTTGACTGGATGATAAACACGTCCTGCCCGCGAACGTTCTCGTTGATTTTCACGAAGGACTCGCCATCGGGAAAGCTCGTGACGGTAGCCTCACCCAGCGGCTCGCCGATCGAGCGGCATATTTCCTCCGCCAGAGGACGATTGGAGGTACCCGTGAAGATCTTAAGCCGCGATTCGCTCATGCATGGCCCATCTTGCGATGGCCTCGGTCAGGAGGAAGTCTTTTCTGTGTCACGGAGCTGGGCTTCAAGCGCGTCGACGCGTTTGAAGAGGTCCGGCAGCCGCTGCTGCAGCACAACGATGCGGCGCTCGAGCAGATAGGGCATCGCCGGCATGCCGATGACGAAACCGCCAGCGGCAACATCCGTGGTGATGCCGGCCTTGCCCCCGGCCTTCGCGCCTTTGCCCACCGTGAGGTGGCCCGCAACCCCGGCCTGGCCACCGAGCACGACGTAGTCCTCGAGCGTCGTGCTGCCCGAGATGCCAACCTGCGAGCAAAGCAGGCAGTGCCGGCCGATGACGACATTGTGCGCCACCTGGACAAGATTGTCGATCTTCGTGCCCTCCCCGATGCTCGTGCGACTGAAACGGGCGCGATCGATCGTGGAGTTGGCGCCAATTTCGACATCATCGCCGACCACAACGTTGCCGACCTGCGGGACTTTCTCGTGGCGGCCGGACACGAACTCATAACCGAAACCATCCGAGCCGATGACGACCCCGGGCTGAAGACGCACCCGTTGTCCGACTTCGCACTCCGCTGCGACAACCACACCGGGCATCAACCAACAGTCGTCGCCAATCACCGCGGTTCGACCGACAAACACCAATGCCTGCAGGTGGGTGCGCTCACCGACGACGGCACCCGATTCGACCACACACAGCGGGCCGATGGTGGCGGTGGCGGCAATCTTCGCATCGGCGGCAATCGATGCGGAGGGGTGAATCCCCGGCGCCGGTTTCGGCCACAGTGCCTGCTCGATCCGGGCGCAAACCCGCGCGAGCGCAACCGACGGATTGTCGACGAGCAAAAACAGCTGGTTGCTCCCCGGTTCGCGGGTGAAGTCGGGGGGCAGAAGCACGATAGACGCGCGCGTCGCCGCCACCTGCGTCTTGTACTTGGTGCTGCCCAGGAACGAAAGATCGCCCGCCGTGGCGACAGAGAGCGCGGCGAGACCCCGGATGGTCTCGGTCGTTGCGCCGCGAACTGCTTTCGGCCGGGTGATGTCGATGATGTCGGCCGCGGTGAACGAAACCTGCATGGGTGCAATCGTGGGGGTTTCCCTGCGCCATGCAATTCAGCAAACGCGACAAAAAAATCGCCCCGCTCGCGAACGAACGGGGCGCAGGAAAAATCAAGAATTAACGACGATGGTCACTTCTTCGGCGCGACACCCGGGACGGTGATCGTCGGGGAGCCCGCGGCGGCGGGCGCGGCAGCCGGTGCGGGAGTGGCTGGGGCCACCGTCGCGCTGGCAGGGCGATCCTTGTTGATCTCCTTCATCACCTCGTCGGTGATGTCAAAACCGGAATCGACATACACGAGGTTCGAAATGCCGATGAGCGACGGTCCGGCCTTGTCGATGAGAATGGTCGCCCCCTTGCGCTTGGCCACGTCCGCCGCGACCTTGCCAATTTCCTCCAGCATGAGGCTGCGAAAGGTCTGCAGGCGCTGCTGGAGCGAATTGCGCGTGTTCTGGATGAACGTGCCGATTTCGTTCTTCTTCTGCTGAATCGCTTCGAGCTTCTTTTGCGCATCGTTCTGCGCCTTGCTCTTCGCGTCGGCCGAAAGGGCGGGATTCGTCGACTGTTCGTTCAGGGCCTTGTATTCCTCGACGAGCACGTTGCCCTCCTTGTTCATCTTGTCGACTTCCTCTTGCGCCTTCTGGTCATCGCTCTGGATCTTGGCGTTTTGCTCGACGGTCTTGTAATGATTGTCGTAGAGCTTGGCCATGTCGACGACCCGGAGATTGATCGCCGGTTGGGCAAGGCCGGCGAGCGCGAAAGCCCCGAAAGCCCCGAGCGCGACAAGTGATTGGATGGAGTTCTTCATGAGTGCTTGTTTGGACAGTGAAAGTTGAGACTGGAACAGAATCAGAACCGGGTGCCAAAGGAAAAATTGAACTGATTGCCCTTCTTGTTTAGCTTACTACCCGTAAGGGGGATGCCAAAATCGAGGCTCAGCGGCGCCCCGGCGACGAACAGGCGCACCCCAACGCCAAAGTTGTCGTTGTAGGTGCCCGGGTTGAAGTCGTAGGCGCCCGCGTTCACGAAGCCCGCATCGTAAAACACGGCAAAGCGGATCGGGCTCACGATATCGAGCGAGTATTCCGCGCTGAAAAAGCCGTAGGTCTTGCCGCCGACGGGTTCGTCAAACTGGTCCCGCGGGCTCACGTCGCGAAACTCGAAGCCGCGCAGCGTCGTGGGACCGCCGAGATACCACTTCTTGTAGTACGCGACGTCCGTGCTTTCGCCGAAGTTCTGGATGACGCCCCCGCGCGCGATCAGGCTGAGCACCTGCGTCTGGGCCTCGAAGACGGGGAAAAACTGCGAACCACGGAATTCGAGGCTGTAGTAATTGTTGATCTTGGCGCCCCCGAGCGGGCCGCCCGCGAAATTCAGGTTCAATTCGACCCGGTTGCCGGAAGTCGTGTTGATGATTTTATCGCGTGTGTCGCGCTCGGCCTGCAGACCGATGGTGGAAAGGGCGTTGCGGCCGGCGAGCGATTGAATGATCTGCGATGCCGAGGGGGAAACGTTGTTGATGTCGAAGATCTCGTACGTATAGGAGAGCCGGCCGTTCCAGAGTTCGAACAGGTGCTTGCGGAGGTAGACTTCGAAGCCGGTCTCAATCTGGCTGTAAACCGAGCTGTTGTATTCGGAACTGGTGCGGAACACGCTGAAGCCGAGCCCGAGCTGCCGCTGGAACAGCCACGGCTCCTCGAAAGACAGCACGACCTCGCTCGACAGCGAACCCAGTTGCATCCGCAGGCGGAATTTCTGGCCGTCGCCCTGGAAAAACGAGCGCCGGTTGAAGAGATCGAAGTTCGATTGCGACACCTCGGCGAACAACGTCGCGCGCTCGAGCGAACTGAAGCCCGCACCGAAGGTCAGATTGCCCGTCCGGCCCTCGTGCACGGCGATGCGCATGTTGCGGCGCCCGGGAATGTTCGTCTCCTGCGGCGTCACGTTCACGTCCTCGAAGAAGCGCGTGTTCTCCAGGCGCAGCTTGCTGATCTTCATCAACACCGTGCTGAACACGTCGCCCGGCCCAAGCACGAGCTCCCGCAGGATGACCAGGCTCTTGGTCTTGGCGTTGCCCTCGACGACGATCGACTCGACGATGAATTTCTCGCTTTCGTTGATGGTGTATTCGACATCGATGGCACCGGTCGCGACGTTGGGCTTGCGGTTCAAGCGCACGCGCGTGTCGAGGTAGCCGTCCTTGCCATAGAAGTCCTCGAGGCGCTCGACGTCCTTGTCGAGGCGCGAGGGCATGAAGACAAAACCCTTCTTCTGCCGGACCACCCGGCCGAGCAACGCGGAGGTGAAAAGCTTGTTGCCGGAAAACGTGATGTCACCGACGTGGTATTGGCGGCCTTCATTGATGTTGACGACGAGTTGCAGCCGCTGCGGCGTCGGATAGTTGAAGAGCACCTTGTCCTGGGGGATTTCCACGTCGAGAAAGCCCTGCTCCCGGTAATAATCCCTCAATTTGTCGAGGTCGTCCTCAAACTGGTCGTCCTTGAAACGGCCGGAACCCGTGAGCCACGAGAACATCCACCATCTCTTGGTCTCCATCTCGCTCCGGAGCTTGCGCGCCTTGACGTGGGCGTTGCCGGCGAACTTGATTTCGGCGATCTTGACCTTCGCCCCCTCCCGGATCTTGAAAACAACCGTCCCGAAGCCACCGACCCGGTCGCGCTCGATCGTGTAGGTCACGGAAACCTGATTGTAGCCCGCTTTCTGGTAATACTCCCGCAGCTTCTCGGAGTCTTCTTTCACCTGCCGCTCATCCAAGGCTTGGTTCGGCCGGGTCTTGGCTTCTTTTTCCAAGCGGGTGCTTTTCATCTTCTGATTGCCGTCGAAACGCACCGCGAGCACCCGGAATTTGGGCGTCACCTCGACCACGAGATTGGACGTCCGCTCGTCCACCATCTCGTGTTTGACCTCGATAAACTCAAAGAGGCCGGTCCGGTAGAGTGAGCGGATGTCGCGGTCCAGGGTGACTTCGTCGAAGTCTCCTCCTTCGCGAAGCTGCATGTTGGCGCGAACCACCTGGTCGTTCACGCTGGCGGTGCCGACGAACTTGATCGTGATCGTGCCAACCTTGTAACTGGGAGCTTGTTGCGGTGGCGGCTGCGCCGCCGCCGGCTGGGCTGCCACCGGAGTCCCACCCGCTGCCACCAACCAAAGGAACGAGAGAATGAAAGAGGCGACCCTGCGCCCAGGGTTACTGGTGAAAGTTTTCAAAGCGGGTGATATCTCGAAGGAAAGTGAGTCGCAATTCTCCTACCGGGCCGTTTCGTTGTTTTGCAACGATTAACTCGGCCGAGTCGGCGGCAACTTGGAATTTTTCGTCGGCATCGCGGGGACGGGCGAGCATGAGGACAACGTCGGCGTCTTGCTCAATGGATCCGGATTCACGCAGGTCGGCCAGTTTCGGAACGCGATTCTCCTTCTCGGATGAGCGGTTGAGCTGGGATAGTACAAGCACCGGCAGATCAAGTTCCTTCGCCAGCGATTTTAGTCCGCGGGAAGCCTCCGCCACCTGTTGCTCGCGGGGCATCCGGGCATCGGTCGGGCTGAGCAGCTGCAAGTAATCGACCACAATGAATCTCAGTGGCGTGCGCGCATGGGTCCGGCGGGCCTTCGCCCTGAGCTGCATGATCGAGAGCGCGCTCGAGTCGTCGATGAAGATGGGCGCCTTGGAAAACTCATCTGCCGCCTCGACCAGCCGGTTCTGCTCATCGCCGTTCTTGGAGAGCAATCCGTCGCGCAGCAGCTTCATGTTCACCCGGGCGCGGGAACACAGCATCCGCAGCGCCAGCTGCGCCGCACTCATTTCGAGCGAGAAAAACAGCGCCGGCGCCGGCGCCCCCCGTTTCGGCATCGCGGCCGCCTCGGTCATGTTCAGCGCCAGTGAGGTCTTGCCCATCGAGGGGCGCGCCGCGAGGACGATCATTTCCTGGCGCTGAAACCCCCACATGAGCGCGTCGAGGTCCTTGAACCCCGACGAGACCCCGGTGAGTTCGCCCTTCTTCATCATCATCTTCGTGATGACGTTCATCGCTTCGCGCGTCGGTTCGCGCATCGGTTTCGCGCTCTCGCTCACGCGGTTTTGCGTGACGGTGAAAATCTTCTGCTCGACCTGATCCACGAACTCCTCGATCCCGCCGGAAAAATTGTAGCAGTCCTCCACCGCCCCGGTCGCCGATCGGATGATTTCCCGCAGCAAGCTCTGCTCCCGCACTTTTTCAATGAAGTAGGTCGCCTGCGCCGTCGTGGGAATCCGGCTGCTGACCTGGGCCAGAAACGCATAGCCGCCGACCGCATCAAGCTGGCGCGACGTCTTGAGTTCCTCCGCCAGGATCGATACGTCGATCGGTGCCTGCCGGTTATAAAGTTCAAGCAACCGGTCGTAGATGATTCCGTGTTTCGGGTCGAAAAATGACTCCGGTCGAATCCGCGCCTCCAGGCAGCGGGAGAGCACGTCCGCCCCGTCGATCAGGCAGCACGCCAGCAAGTACTCCTCCGCCTCGAGACTGTGCGGCAGCGTGCGGCCAATGGTGGCGCCGGGCGCGCTCGATGCGCGGGCGGGGGGGCTGGAGGCTTCTTGAACCATGCGCGAAAAGTCAGTCAGAGGGTGCGGCGTCCAGGCGGCAATAGCGGGTTTTCAACATTCTGTTCGCAAAAATTCGAAGGCCGCGTCCGTCCAGCGGACGCGGCCTCCCGAGATTGCATCCGGATGGGCCGGCGACTGTCGCCGGGCCGCCTTGCTTCCGGTGGTCCGGCGCCCGACCCGAGGCAAAACTCCCCTGCTTAAACCCTGGATTCCTTTCGCGAGCGCCATTCGCCCCTCTTTTCGCTTTTCTCGGATGGTTTTTCCTCGGTCGCGACCGGCTCGATGGGGTTCTCCGAGACGACGTCAAACGCGAGTTCAACGGAAACGTCGGCGTGAAGTTTCACCTTCACCGTGTGCTTGCCCAGCATCTTCACCGGCGTGAAGAGGTGGATTTTCTTCTTGTCCAGGTCAATGCCCGCCGCGCCGAGTTTGCTATGGATGTCGTTCGACGTGATCGCACCGAACATCTTCCCGCCTTCGCCCGTTTTCACGGCAAACGCGAGGCTCACCTGCTCGAGCTTCTTTGCCATGTCCTGCGCCCGCGTGAGCTCGTCCTGCTCGCGTTCGGCCCGACGCTTCTTCAGCGCGTCCACCTGCTTCCGATTGGCGCCGGTCAGCGGCACCGCGATCTTACGCGGGAGGAGAAAATTGCGGGCGTAGCCGGCGCGGACTTTGACTTGATCGCCTTCGCCGCCGAGGCCTTCGACGGGTTTGACGAGGAGAACTTCACTGTTGGCCATGTTCGTTTTGAGTTGAGTGTTTTGTGATTCGGAGGCGCCCGCTGGCAGGCGGTTCAAATGCGGGGTCGCTGGGTTCGCGGTCCGCCGGAGGCAGCCCGCGCGGTACCTGGGTCCAGGCTTAAAACGGCACGTCTTCGTCGAGTTTTTCGACTGCCGGCGGTTTGGGCTCTGCCGCCGCGCGGGGCGGCGGCGCATAGCGCTCCGGCGAGGCCGTTTGATCGATGTCGGCGGCGGGCGCACCGGCCGGTCCGCCTCCTGCTCCGGCCCCTGCCCCGCCGCGGCTGTCGCCCAGGAATTGAAAACCCTCGAGCACCACCTTCATGCGGCTGCGTTTTTCCTTGGTATTCTTGTCCTCCCACTGGTCGAGGCGGAGCCGGCCCTCCACGTAGAGCGGGCGGCCCTTGGTGAGGTACTTTGCAATCGTCTCGCCTTGCTTGCCCCACGCCTCGATGTCCACGTAAATCACTTCCTCGCGACTCTCGCCCGATTCCATCTTGAACTGCCGGTTGATGGCCAGCGAGAACTGGCAAACCGGCGTGCCCTTGGGCGTGACGCGCAACTCCGGGTCGCGGGTCAGGTTGCCCATGAGCATGACTTTGTTGAGCGAAGGCATGGCGGGGAGTGGCGCGGGCGCCGTTCAGGCTGACTGGATGAAGGTGCGGTAAACGCTGCTGTTCAGGCGCAGCCGCTCCCGCAGATGCGCGGGGGCATCGGGCGGGGCGGAAAACGCGATGTGCACATAGGCCGCCCCGGTGAGCTTCTTGTCGGTCACGCGGGCGAAGTCCTTCTTGCCGATGTTTTCCACCCCGGTCACCTCGCCTTTCACCTCGGCAATGACTTTCTTCACGCCCTCGACGATTTGGTCGATGGACTCTTCCTTGCCGCGATTGTCGAGGATGAAGGTCGCGCGGTAATTGCGATTGGTTGAATTCATTTTGGGTCTCTGCGATTAAGCTGGTTCATGGCCGCCTCGGCGCCGCGTGCGAGCAGCAATTCGAGGCCTTCCACGTAATGATCGATTTTTTGGCTGAGGAGAGTGTGTTGTTCAGGAGTGAAGCTTCCGAGTACGAAGTCTGTGAGTTCCATCTGTGGCGGCTGCTTGGGGCCGGTTCCAATCCGGTAGCGGACGAAGCCGTCACCGACATGCTCGAGCAAACTCTCGACGCCGTTGTGCCCGCCGGCACTGCCGGTGACGGTGACTTTAAGCAACCCGAGATCGATCGTGAGGTCATCGTAAACGGCGGCGATCGCCTCCGGGGCGATTTTGTAGAATCGCGCCATGGCACCGACCGCTCGACCGCTTTCGTTCATGAACGTTTGCGGTTTTACGAGCCACCGGGTGCGGCCGGGTGCATGATCCCAGCGCGCGACCTTCGCCTCGAACTGCACCGCCTGCTTCCAGGCAAGGCCGTGTTTTTGCGCGACGGCGTCCAGCACCACCCAGCCGAGATTGTGGCGGGTGTGCTCGTATTCGCGGCCCGGATTGCCGAGACCGGCAACGAGCGAGATGGACATGACTCAAAGAACAATCGCCAGGCGCCGCCACGGTCAGGTGGCGGCGCAGCGCAGAAAAAACGGTCACTTCTTGGCCGGCGCGGCCGTTTTCGCCGCCGCAGCGCCAGCAGGCTTCGCGCCGGCGGGTGCAGCCGCGGGCTTCGCCCCGGCGGGTGCAGCCCCTGGCTTTGCCCCGGCGGGAGCGGCCCCAGGTTTGGCCCCGGGGGCGGCGGCCGGAGCCGCCGCGGCGGCCTTCGCGTCGCCAGCGGGAGTGGCGGCGGCGGCACCCTCGGCCGGCACGGCGCCAGGAACCGCGGCGACCTCGCCCTCGACCGGCGCGGCGGCGACAACTTCCTGGACAATCTCGGCCACCGGCTCGACGCACGACACGATGGGCTGGCCTTTCGCATCGAGGAACTCGACGCCGGGGACGGGCTTCAGGCTGCTCACCTTGATCGCCTCGCCCACCTTCAGCTCGGTGACATCAACCGTGATGGCCTCGGGCAAGTCCTTCGGCAACACCCGGACGCGGAGCAGGTGGATGTTCATTTCGAGCACGCCACTCTGGTTCTTCACTCCGAATGACTCGCCCGTGACGTGCACGGGCACGCGGATTTCGAATCTTTCGTCGGCCTTCACTTCCTGCAGGTCGACATGCAGATACTTGTCGGTGATCGGGTCACGCTGCACTTCCTGAAGAAAGGAGAGCGCCTTGTCCTGGCTGTCGCTGCGCGCCAGCTCGATGAGCACGGCGCGGCCGGCGACGGTCTTGAGCAGACGGGTGAACTCCGGGCCTTCGATCGAGAGCGACACCGGCTTGGTGTGCTTTCCGTAAAGAATGGCGGGAACGCGGTTGACCTTGCGGAGGCGGCGCGAGGCGCTGCGCCCGGTCTGGGCGCGCGGGGCGACGTTGAGTTTGAACTGTTGTGTCATGGTTTTCGTTCCCCCTGTCACCCCGGAATTGGAGGCAGGCGTAATGGAAAAGAGGGTCACGTGATAGGACGCGCGGGCTTGAATGCAACCAAAACTTTGGGCGCGCCGCGGTTTTCCACGGGAATTGTCAAAACGAGCATTGACAAGCCGCGGGTGCGCTCTGTTTTTCGACCTCTCTTTCGCAAGGCACTTGTCGCGCGAACGTCACTGCCCGGTAGCTCAGTGGCAGAGCAGGTGACTGTTAATCACTTGGTCGCTGGTTCGATCCCAGCCCGGGCAGCCATCTCTTCCAAGGAGATGCGCACTTTTTGGTCCATCCTAAAAAATCTGCTTGGCCACTGCTTGGCCACTTTTGAACTTCAAGAGATTCTCGAAATCGAGGGCAGAGACGCACCGCTTATCACCGCGTTCGCGTCGATTGGATGAAGGATTCCACCTCCGCCTCGTTGAACAACACCAGCCGCACGCAGGCAGTTCGTAGTTGGTGAGCTTCTTTTCGCTCAGCACCAGCCGGATGGCCGCCTCGGCCCGCTCCGGATCGGTGAAGTAATTCTTGAACGGCGCGCCGATCAGTTCGTCGCGTGTGCACCCGGTCAGCGCTTCCGTCTGCTTGTTGACATCGGTGATGATGCCGCGTGGATCGGTGGTCATCAGGGCGTCGATGTTGGATTCGATGAGCGAGCGGGTGTAGAACTGCTGGTCGCGCAGCCGCTGATCGAGCAGCTTCTGCTCGGCTTCAACCTGCTTGCGTGCGGTGTTGTCGGTGCCGATCAGCAGGTAGCCGATGATGGCGTTTTGCGCATCGCGCAGGGCCGTAACCGACACGACCGCCGGAAAGCGGCTGCCATCCTTGCGGATGTAGGTCAGCTCGTAGATGTCCTCGATCCCGCGCGAGGCCTTGAACACCAGGGCCTCGAAGCCCGGTGTAATCGGCGTGGAGAGCTCGGCGCTCAACGCCTTGGCCCGCGCGATCACTTCCTGCGGATCGGAAATGTCGGCCGGCGTGATCTTGTTCATCACGTCGGCGGCCGCGTAGCCCAGCATGCGCTCCGCGCCGACGTTGAAGATCTGGATGACGCCCTTCGCGTCCGTGGCGATGCTCGAGAAATTGGCGCTGTTGAGAATCGCGTTCTGCAAGGCACCCGTCTTGAGCACCGCCTCTTTGCGTCGGACTTCGGTAATGACCTCCACCGGGCCAGCGGCGCGGGTGAGAACGGCGAGATTGGAGTTTTTTTTGGACATGGCCGACTTCTGTTAACTGCTGTTGCGCCTCCGCGCGGTAGGATATTTCCCGGTTATCGGTTGGAGACCCAGGCGGTTTTGATCTTGCTGAACGTGGCGGTGAACTGCGCCCCAACGGCGCAGGGGAAGCGGGCGAGTACGAGGACGGCGCGAAGGATTTTTCTGGAAAACTCCATCCCCATCTGCCGATGGTCCTTCATCCCGCCAATCCGAGTTTCCGCTCGGAGTAATGCCGCCGGATCCTTCGGACCCCAATGACCAGGCCCACCAATCCCGCGAACAGCATCGACGTGGCTGCTGGTTCCGGGATCGCGGTGATGGTGTTGTTACCATTCAGCGTCACGGCCGCGCTTTGGGCCAACAACCGGCCGTGCACGGTTGCGTCGGCACCCAAGGTAATGGCGGTTGAAGCCAGAACGTTTCCCTCGAAGACAGAGGAGGAGCCTCCTCCGAGTGTCGCCGCACCGACGACCCGCCAGAAGACGTTGTCAAACCGAGCGCCGCCGGTGAGCAAAACCTGACTACCGTTTGCCGTGATGAGGGTGGACGACATTTTGAAGATGAAGACGGCATTGGAGTCACCGTTGAGGGTGAGAGTCCCCGTTATGTCAGCGGTAGCGTTGCTCGTTATGGAGTAGACGCCAGCCCCCAGGGTAGCGCCGTTGGCGAAAGCCGTATCACCAACCGTAGTGGATTGTCCCGCGATCGCGCTATACGCGGTGTCCAAGGCGCTTTTTGCACTCTCCATGAATGCGGTCTCGCCTGAGCGATTCGCCCCAGTCACGAAGTTGATGTTTCCAAGACCCGTGACGGACGCGGTTGGATTCGACCCAATATCCCCGGTAATTGTGGTCGAAAGGGCCGTGCCATTGATGGTGATCGCAGAGCCGGCCAGTGTTTTGTCGTCACCGACGGCGGACAGAAAATCAAACTCACCCGGGTGGACGTGGGCATTTACCCGCAACGTGAGTTCGAATGGTATGCCCAGGACGTCAACGCGCGAGCCAGGCTGCGCTTCGAGGGAATGAAGTTCATCGCCTGCCCGGAAAATTTTTCCGCGCTTTCCATTCGGGAGATGGATCGCAGCCTCGCGGCCGCCGAAGTCCTGCAACACGACCTTCACGTCGTCTGGCAGGTCTTGCCCGCCGCCGTGTGCGATCGGACTTCCCGGAGTGGAAAGTCGGTGGCTTACGGCGCGAGGTTACCCCCGGCAGCGGGGTGGCGCCATGGGGTGGTCACCTAATGGCCACCGCACGCGAAGCGGCGTATCATCCGCGCACCCGACCAGTCCTGTTTCGCAAAAAAATAAATTCATGATCGCTGCCGCCCTCTCCGCCTCGGAGCTGCGTTACCGCCGCCTGTTCGAAGCCGCGCACGACGGGATCCTCATTGTCGATCCCGAGACGCGCCAGATCATCGACGTGAATCCGTTTCTGGTGAACTTTCTCGGTTACGCCTACAAGGAATTCATCGGCAAAGAGCTCTTCGAAATCGGCCTGCTCGCGGATGAGGCCGCCAGCCAGGCCGCCTTCCAGGTTCTGCAGACGACCGGTTATATCCGCTACGAAGATCTGCCGCTCCAGACCAAGGATGGGCGGCGCGTCGACGTGGAGTTCGTCAGCAACCTTTACCAGGAAGGCGACCAGAAGGTCATCCAGTGCACCATCCGCGACATTTCCGCGCGGCGGAAAGCCGAAGTGGCGCTGAGCGACGCCAAGGACAAACGGTTGCGGCGCACGGTTGAATTGGAGACCCTGGTGGGCCTCCGCACGGCGGAACTCCTGGTCAGCAACGCCGTGAAATTTGTCGCGGCCAAAACGCCGCAGGTGCGGCTCCGGGCCGAGGAGCGACCGGGAGGAATTGTGCGAATCTGGGTGGAGGACAACGGCATTGGGATTCCCGCCGAATTCCAGGAACGGGTCTTCCACGTTTTCCAGCGCCTGCACACCACGGAATACGCCGGCACCGGCATCGGACTCGCGATCGTCCAGAAGGGCATCGAGCGAATGGGCGGACGCGCCGGCCTCGAGTCCGCTCCCCGCATGGGCAGCCGATTCTGGATCGAACTGCCCAAGGCCCCCGCCACCGTCATCGAACTTCCGCCAACAAAAACAACACCATGACAATCGAAGATCCCATTGTTCTGCTCGTGGACGACAGTGAAAACGACGCACAGCTCATGCGCATCGTTTTCGAGCGCGCCGGATTTGTGCAGCCCTTGCGCTTCGTGTTCGATGGCGACAATGCCATCGACTATCTGCGGGGAGAGGGCCGCTACCGTGATCGCAAGCAGTTTCCGTTGCCCACGGCGGTGTTGCTCGATCTGAACATGCCGCGGAAAAACGGCTTTGAAGTGCTGGCGTGGATTCGCCAGCAACCGGCGCTCAAGCGGCTGCGCGTTTATATCATGAGCACGTCGAGCCGGGCGGAAGACATCGAACGGGCCTATGACTTGGGGGCAAATTCGTACCTGGTCAAACCCGGCAATCTGGACGAGCTGATGCATCTGGCCAAATGTCTGGTCGGGTGGCTCAAGCTCAACCACTTCGCGCCCGTGATCGAAACGAGCGACAGCTCCTCGCCGTTCGGTGGCAACGGTGTCGGCGCCAGCGCGCAGATCAGCGAACACCATTTGGTGCACTGACGCCCGCGCGGAGCGGCCAGGTTGACCAGGTCAGGGGAACCGTCGAAGCAAAGAGACCAAAGACGCTGAGCCGGTCGTGGGCGGTTCGTGTATTCTCTTTGTGCCTCTGGGCCGTTGCGGTTCACGCTTGGTTTTCTTCCTCGCTCCGAGCCACGAGCATTCAGTTGGCTCGAGGTAGCAACGCGACTCGCCTGAGGCGAGCAAGCCCCGGTGCGCCTTCGGCGCATCCGGGCGCGTTTCTCCAGCGGACCCGGCCAGTCGGCGCCCAGCCGCCTTCGCCAAGGCTTCGGCGCGCCACTTGACCGCAGCCACGGCGCAGCCCGAAGGGCGAAGACGGGAGGTCGCCGACCCACCTATTGGTGATCGTTGGTTAACTCTGAGAGCGGCGGTCGACTGAATAGGCACGACCTGACGAAACCGGTCAGCGCATTTCGTAGACCTTGATCAGCACGATGCCAGTCGTGTTATTGGCGCCGATGACTTGAACCGTGTAAGGCCCGGGCGGCAGCGTCACGAGCATCGCCGCGTCCGACGAGATGGCCGCCAGCGGAAATGCACCGACCCGGGCAAACGCCGCGGCGAGCGCGCTGTCGCCGCCCCAGCCGGAGTTCGAGCCGATCGCCTGGCCGGAGGAATTGAACAACGTGAGCTGCGGCGCGGCGAGCGCTCCCCCAACCCCGAATTGCGTCAGCGCCGGGCCGATGCCACGGATGAGCAGCGTATCCGTGCCGTTGCCGCCGATGACGAAGCCCGCCGTCAGTGCCGAGACGCCCGTGCCGGAAAACGCGCGGGCGGAAACATTGGTCAGTCGCGAGGCGGATGTGCCCGGGTCGGTATCGTAAACTTCCGCGAGGGCGATGCCGGTCGTGCCGTCCGCTCCGCTGATCAGTGCGCTATACGTGCCCGGGGCGGTGAGCGGTTGGAAGAGTGCGGCGTCGGCCGAGCTCGCCGGCAACGCGAAGGCGCCTGCCGACGAAAACGCGTTGGCGAGCGTGGCGCCGCCGCGCCCGGGCTGTCCCGCGTGATTTTGCCGTAGTCCAGCCGGACCAGGCGATCCGCGCAGGGGAAATAGCGATCGTCGTGCGTGATCCCGAGCACCGCCTTGTCGCGCGATCGCAACTCCGGGAGGAGCTGGGTGTAAAACACGTCCTTGAACAACGGATCCTGATCGGACGCCCATTCGTCGAACAAATAGAATGGCCGGTCCTCGAGGTAGGCGCAGAGGAGCGCGAGGCGCTTGCGCTGGCCCGAGGAGAGCTGCGTCGTCGAGAACACGCCCTCCTCGATCGAAACCTTGTGATCCAGGTGGAGGCGCTCGAGATAACCCCGGGCGCGTCCGTCGGCGCCGGGGCGCGGTCCGCCGACGATCCGGTCGAACAGGAAATAGTCCGAAAACACGGTGGAAAAGGTCTGGCGGTAGTCGTCGCGGTTCTGATCGTCAATCAGGCGCCCGTTCAGCCGGATCTCCCCGCCCGCGGGCGGATACAAGCCGGTGATCACTTTCGCGAGCGTGGATTTGCCGCTGCCATTGCCGCCAATCAGAAAGACGAGTTCCCCCGGCCGGAACGTGAGATCGATCGGCCCAAGCATGAAATTGTCGTCCTCCCGTTCCCGATAGTAGTGATGCGTCACCGCGGCAAGTTCCAGGGTCTCAAATCCGGCCACCGGCCCGGCCGGGGCGTGGGGGCCGGCCCGGGTGTCATTCGCGTGCGCCGACAACGCGAGGCCGAGTTGCTCGACCTTGCGCAGGGAGACGTTGGCCCGGCTGAACACGAAGAGACTCCCGAGCAATCCCGCCAGTGGCCCCATCAAGTAGAGCGTGCCGATGATGTAGCCGGTCAGCGCCTCGCGGCTGATGTTTTCCATCCGCGGCAGGAGGAAGAGGATCCGGCCGATCACCACGAGGAAGAGCAACTGGTTCCAGTTTTGGGCGATGATGAAACGGAGCTCGGCGGCGACGTTGTGCTTCTGGCAGACGGCCGCGGCGGACGCGACGTCCTCCTCCAGAAAAACGGAGCGGCGCGCGCGGTGGAGTTTGAGTTCCTTGATGCCCTCCGTGAGGGCGCGAAAATGGCGGAAGAGGCGATCCTGACCCTCGCGCGCCGCCGTCAGATGCCCGAAGCCGCTCCGGATCATCATCCGGTAGCTGATGGCGCCGGCCACCGCGAAGACGACCATCGCGCCGAGCACGGGCAGCGACAGCCACGCGAGATAAACCGCTCCGCCGAGCAGCACCGCGAAGTTCACGGCGAAGATCGGGATGCTGAGCGTCGCCTGCGTGATTTCCAAGATGTCCTCGGTCAGCGCGACCATGAGCTTCGGCGTGCCGAGTTCCTCGAGCTGGCGCAGCGGCACGGCGAGAATCTTGCGCACGAGATCCTGCCGCAGCCGCGCCGTCGTCGCCTGGGAAAAATGGGCGAGCGTGATCTGCGCCAGCGCGTTGGTCAGGATCCGCCCCAGCCCCAACGCCGCGAATCCGGCGATCAACACCATGCCGGGATCGCCGCGGTGGTTCAGCGCCGAGTTGATCATGGCAATCAAGCCGGCGTTGCATGCACCGCTGAGGAGCGCGGCAATGGAAGTCCAGATCACCATTCGCGGCGAGTAACGGACCAAAAAACGCAGGAGGGTCATGATGGAAGTGAAAATTGCCGCCGGCCGGCGGCGGCGCGCGAAAGCGGTCGCCGGGCGATCGGTTCGCGAAAAAATGGCGAAGCCGCAGAATAGCGGCGAACCGGGAGCCGTGAAAGTGGGTGTCCACCCCACCCCGCGAACATCGTTTCCACGCACCCCGTTCGATATGGGTTTGAGACCCCACCAACGCGGCCCGTCCGCCGCTGTCCGAGAAGCAGATGTCATCACCCTCCCCCTTGTCCGCCAGCCCGCGGTCTGCCTCGGTTGCGCCGGAGGCGCGGAACGATTTGCCGGCCAGCGCGCCCTCGCCGGCTCCCGCCCGCGAGTGGCCCATTGCCATTCTCGGCGTGTCGTTCGACCCGATGACGCTGGCCGGCGCGGTCGATCGGGTCGCGGCAATGATCGCCGCCCAACGCCCGCATTACGTCGTCACCCCCAACGTCGATTTCCTCGTGCAGGCGCAACACGACGCCGAGCTGCACCAGATTCTGACCCAGGCCGACTTGGTGCTGTGCGACGGCAAGCCCCTCGTGTGGGCCTCACAATGGTTGGGCAACGCCCTGCCCGGACGCGTGGCCGGTTCCGATCTGGTGCCGGTCTTGCTGCAACGCGCGACAGAACGCGGCTGGAAGATCTTTCTGCTCGGTGGCGCCGCCGGGGTGGGCGCTGAAGCGGCCCAGCGCATGGCGGCGGCCCATCCTTCGCTCCCGGAGGTCGCATACCATTCGCCGCCCCACCGCCCGCTGGCCGAGATGAACCACGCCGAGATCATCGCGCGGGTGCGCGCCGCGAAGCCCGACATCGTGCTCGTTTGCTTCGGCTGCCCCAAGCAGGAGAAATGGATCTTCCGGCATTACCGCACGGTCGAAGTGCCCGTGATGATTGGCGCCGGCGGCACGGTCGATTTTCTCGCCGGCCGGCTGAAACGCGCGCCGCGGTGGATGCGGCGCACCGGGACCGAATGCGTTTTCCGGCTGGGACAGGAACCGCGGCGTTTGTTCAAGCGTTATGCGGGCGATCTGGTCCAGTTCGTCCCGGCGCTTTTGCAACAACTCTGGCATCTGCCGGCCCGGAATGCGAAAAAAGACCCGCGGTACAGCACCCCGTCGTCCACTCCGAGGGCCTACGGCCTCAAGGTGCAGACCGCCGGATGGCTGCATCGCGATGTGCTGCAGAGCGCGCCTCTTTTCTGGGCCCACGCCCTGGAGCAACCGGGCCACTGCCTGATCGATCTGGCCGGCGTGCAGTCGATCGACAGCACCGGCCTCGCCTTTCTCGCCCACTGGCAAAGGCGCCTGGCCCAGGTGCAGCGCAATCTCATTCTCTTCCGGCCCAGCGCGGCCGTGCGCTCCGCTTTGGAGCGCATGCGCCTGACCGAACAATTCGTCATCACCGACGGCACCTCCCCGGGCCCGCGAGCCGCACCCGTTTCGACCGACCGCGGCGCGAAGCCAAAGCCGAACGGCGGACGGTGAAGATCGGCCTGTCCACTTCCGTCATTCAGTGCGGACGTTCCGGGGTCGGACAATATGTGTTGTCGCTGGTGCGCGCCCTCCTGCCCGCGGCCACCCTGCATGAATTCACCCTCTTCGTCCTCGACGAAGACCTGCCGCTGTTTGGTTTCGCCGCCGGCCCGATGCGGCTCGAGCCCGTGGCCGAGCGGTACCGGCCGCCGGTCCGGAATATTCTCTGGCATCAAACGGTGCTGCCACGCCTGGTCCGGCGCGCCGGGCTCGACGTGCTGCACGTCCCGAGCTACCGGCGGATGCTCTGGCCCCGGCCGTGTGCACTGGTCGCCACGATCCACGATCTGGCGCCGTTCCAACTCGCCGGGAAATACGACTGGGCCCGGATGTTTTATGGCCGGGTGATCGCGCGCCAGCTCGCCCGCCGGCAAAACGAAATCGTCGCGGTGAGCCGGTTGACCGCCGGTGACATCGGGAGGTTTTTTCGCGTGCCCTCCGGACGCGTGACCGTCGTGCCGAACGGCCTTGACCACGGCCAGTTTCGGCCGGGCCCGCCAAGCCGCGCGCGCGCCGCAGGCCTCACGCGCGCCCGCGATTTCGACTGGCGCGTCACCGCGACGGCCACGCTCGGCGGTATATGTGCGGGCCGTCGCGCAGATGACGCCTCCACAAGGAACCTACCCACGCTGGGATCGGTCCCAGCGGGGGAACAAGGTGTCCACTTTCCCGCTGAAACCGGCGCTCGCGGGCCGAC
>JACQWL010000091.1 GCA_016209255.1 Verrucomicrobiota bacterium | reverse complement strand
TGGTGCGGGCAGTTCATCGGCTTGAGCAGGAAGCCGTCGAGGAGTTGCTCGCTCGGGCGCACGCGCTCCGGCGTGATGGTTTCCCGGCCGGTGCGGGCGTTGATTTGATCGCGCAGATGGGGCGAGACGGCGTCGAGCCGCGCCATCATTTCCGCGCAGGAACAGCCCTCGCGGAGAATGGCCGCGAGCGATTCGTTTTCGATCACGGGCGTGAACTGCGACTCCTTGTAATAGGGGAAGTGGCCGGAGGTCTTGTAGAGTTCGAGCTTGCCGATGTGCGGCGTGAACACCTGCGAGTAGCCCTGCTTGCGCAGCTCCCCGCTGATGAAGGTCTGCAGCTCCTGGCGGATGATCGAGCCGTTGGGCGTCCATAGGATCAGGCCCTGGCCGACATCGTCGTCGATGACGAAAAGTTTCAGGTCGCGACCAAGCTTGCGGTGGTCGCGGAGCCTGGCCTGTTCGAGCTGCGTGAGGTAGTGCGCGAGTTCCTCCTTGCTCGGAAACGCGGTGCCATAGATGCGCTGAAGCTGCTTGTTCTTCTCGTCGCCCCGGTGATAGGCGCCGGCGATCGAGAGGAGCTTGAACGCCTTCAACTTCGAGCTGTAACGCACGTGGGTGCCGGCGCAGAGGTCGATGAACTCTCCGTTCTGGTAGAACGATATTTTTTCGTCCGCCGGAATGTCGGCGAGGCGGCCCAGCTTGTAGCGCTCCTGGCCGATCTTCTTGATCATCCCGATGGCTTCGTCGCGCGACACTTCCTTGCGAAAGAACGGCTGGTTTTCGTCCGCGATTCTCTTCATCTCGGCCTCGAGCTTCGCGAGGTCGTCCGTGGTGAATTTGTGCTCCAGATCGAAGTCGTAATAGAAGCCCGTGTCCGTCGGCGGGCCGATGTCGAGTTTGGCGTCGGGAAAGAGGCGGAGGACGGCGGTGGCCAGCACGTGCGAACACGAGTGGCGGAGTTCTTCGAGCGGAGTCATGGGCATGGGGTGAAAATAGCTGCTTGAAAATGTTGGAATGAATCTCAGGTTCGGGCGATATGGAAACTTTGGCACGACTTTTGGAGGCGGCGAAGGAGTATCCAATCGAGATCACGCTTTCTTCGGGTGACAAACACCGGATTCCACATCCGGACTACATTCACCGTCACCCAAATCAAAAGGACTTCGTTATTTACCCGGACAAAGGGGAATATTTCTCGGTCATCATCAATCCCGCGCACGTGGTGCAGCTCAAGAAGATTGGCCGAAAGCATAAATTGGTGTTCTGAATCACGATTTTTTTGCCGGTTCGAGCGAATAGCCGTCCTTGCGGTCAGCCATCGACCAGCCGGCGGCGGCGAGTTCCTTTCGGAGCGCGTCCGCGGTGGCGTAGTCTTTCGCCAGTTTCGCGGCCCAGCGTTTTTCGGCGAGGGCGGTAACCCCGCTCGGCGCGTCGTAAACGGCGCCTTTCGCGAGCTGTTTTAAGGATAAGGGTTGAAACCCGAACGCGAAAAGTACCCGCTGAAATGCTCCGCCATCGGCCTTGGTTGGCTTGACGGTTGCCATTAACTCACGCGCAGCTGGGAAAAATTTCCCTAACGCGCCAGGGGTGTTTAGGTCGTCGGACAGCTGATCGAATACCTCATCAAACCGGTGACACTCCTCTGGGCCGGCCACAATGTTTCGGGGATCGTTTATTGTGTGAAAGTTGGAACTTAACGTCGCAAGCGCACTCTCCGCCGCGTGCAGCGAATCGAGCGTGAAGTTGAGCTGCTTCCGCGGATGGCCCATCAGCAGCGCATACCGCAGCGCCATCGGCGAGAAGCCCTTCGCCACGAGGTCGTCGAGCGTGTAGAGGTTGCCGAGGCTCTTGCTCATTTTCTTGCCGTCCACGAGCAGGTGCTCGCTGTGATACCAGTGGCGCGCGAAAGTCTGGCCGTTGCAGCACTCGCTCTGGGCGATTTCATTTTCGTGATGCGGAAAGAGCAGGTCAACGCCTCCCGTGTGCAGGTCGATGGTTTCGCCGAGGAGGGCCTTGTTCATCGCGCTGCACTCGATGTGCCAGCCGGGCCGGCCTTCCGCGGCGCCTTTCGGCCCCGGCCATTTGTTGGGGCCGTCATCGGGCTTCCATGCCTTCCAAAGTGCGAAATCGCTGCCGTCCTCCTTTTCGTCGGCGTCGGCCGCGTGGGCCTTTAGCGCGGCCCCGGGCTGGAGTTCACGCTCCTTTACCCGCGAGAGCCGGCCATAATCCTTGAACGACGAAACCTTGAAATAGACCGATCCGTCTGGCGCGCGGTAGGCGTTCCCTTTGTCCATCAGCACCTCGATCATGTTGACCTGCTCGCGGAGATAGCGCGGATCGGTGGCGCGGGGCTCCTCGTGAGGAGGCAGGCAGTTCAGCGCGGCGCAATCCGCGTGGAACTTCTCCGTCCACCGCGTGGTGACGTCGGCCAGCGGCCGGCCTTCGTCGCGGGCGCGTTGGATGGTCTTGTCGTCGACGTCCGTGAGATTGCGGACATGCTTCACCTTGCCGGCGCCGAACTCGAGCTCGAGCAGCCGGCGGAGCACATCGTTCACGACGAAGGTGCGGAAGTTGCCAATGTGCGCGGGCGCGTAAACCGTCGGACCGCAGTTGTAGAAGCGGAAGACGCCGTCGGGCTGCGAGGGCTTGAGCTCGCGCAGTTCGCGGGAAAGGGAATCGTGGAGTCGGATGGGCATGAACCGGAAATTGGACCGCTGGCAGCCTGTCGGACTTGCGATGAACGTGGCATATTCAAGTCTAAAATTCGGTGTGATGGCGGGCTTTCCATATCTTTTTTGAAGATTAGCGTGAATTTGCGCGGATTAGCGGTTAACCGTTCCGCCAATCCTCCGCCCTGCCCATGCCTGACACCTTCAAGCTCGATTTGACCCATCGTCCGCGCCGCCTCCGCCGCACGCCCAGTCTGCGGCGGATGGTCGAGGAGACCGTGCTCCGGCCGGCCGACTTCATCGCCCCGCTCTTCGTGGTCGATGGCCGGCCGGCGCCCGATGAAATCAAGTCGATGCCGGGCGTCTTCCGGTTTAACATCACCGATCTCGTCCGGGAATGTCGCGCGCTGCGCCGGCTGGGCGTTCCGGCGGTCGCGTTGTTCCCGAAGCTCGATCCCCGGCTGAAGGACGAGGAGGGCACGCAGGCGCTGAACGAGGATGCGCTCGTTCTGCGCGCGGTGCGGGCAGTCAAGAAAGCGGTGCCGGAGCTGACGGTCCTCACGGATGTGGCGCTCGATCCCTACACTTCGCACGGTCATGACGGCGTGCTGACGGCCGCGGGCGATGACGTCGAAAACGATCGCACCGTCGGGCTGCTGGCGAAGATGGCCGTCCTGCAGGCGCGGGCGGGCGTCGATCTGGTGGCGCCGAGCGACATGATGGATGGGCGCGTCGGCGCGATCCGCCAGGCGCTCGACGCCGCGGGTTTCACCGGCACCGGCATCATGGCGTATTCGGCAAAATTCAATTCCGCCTACTACGGGCCCTTTCGTGATGCCGTCGGCAGCGCGCAGGCGGCGGGCACGCGTCTGCTCAGCAAGGCGACGTATCAACTCAACCCGGCGAATCGCCGCGAGGCAATTGCCGAGGCCCTGCTCGACGAGGCGGAAGGCGCGGACATCCTGATGGTGAAGCCGGCCGGCCTGTATCTCGACATCATCCGCGATGTGCGCGAGGCGACGAGGAAGCCGGTGGCGGCGTATCAAATCTCCGGCGAATACGCGCAGATTTGCGCCGCGGCGCGGCTGGGCTGGCTCGATCTGGCCCGCTGCCGGCACGAATCGCTGCTGGCGATCAAGCGGGCGGGGGCGGACATGATCCTCACTTATTTTGCCAAGGACATGGCCGCGGCGCTGCGGTGAGTCGTCACGCCTGCACCAGATCGCCGGCCGATCAACGCACGATAATGAAGAATCACGGGGGATCCGTGAAAATGCCGCCGGCATTTTCGTTTGGCAGCCGGTCGGCACCATCGACGTCGCATTCGCTTGCCAAGAATCCGCGTGCCCAAGTCCGACCGGCTTTTAGAACGGCGAGCGCGGCACCTGCAACGAATCGCCGGGCATGAGTTTTGGGTCCTGCCCGGGATTCTTTTGCGCGAGTTTCACGTCGATCAGATAGGCGCTGTTCTCCCGGATTAGACTCACCGCCGTTTCCTTCGCGTATAGGCTGAAGCCGCCGGCCGATTGGATTGCCTTGGCCACGGTGAGATCGGGAGTCCACACGATGCGGCCAGGGCGCTGCACTTCGCCGCCGACGTAAATATAGCGCTCCGTCACGCTCACCGAAACGTCGACGACCGTGTAAATCCTCCTCGCGATATAGGTTTCCCGGATCCGCTGCGAGAGTTCCGCCGTGCTCGCGCCCGCCGCGGCGAGCGTGCCGACGAAGGGCAGGCTGATGAGCCCCTGTTCATCGATCTGCACCGTGTTCGTACTCGGGTCGGGCACGCCCTGCAAGGCGACCGTCAGGCTGTCGCCGGGGCGCAGCTGGGCGGTCGAGGCCGGGATCGGCACCTGCGGGTTGGTCGCGGTGAGCCGGCCAATGGCGCATCCCGTCGCGAGGCACACGAAGGCGGCGGCGAGACAGACGGGCCGGGCGCAGCGGAAAAGATGCATGGAGGGTGTTTGGTGGGACAAACGTTCCCAAAAGGCAACGCCGGCGAGTTCTTCTCCGACGCGCGCTCCAAATCCAGCAGACCGTTCAGCGTTTGCCCTTGGTCTTGCGCCGCGGTTTCTTGTCCTCCTCGTCCTCGTCCTCGTCGTCGTCGTCCTCTTCGTCCTCCTTGTCTTCGTCCTCTTCGTCCTCGTCGTCGTCCTTCCCGAAGTCGTCGTCTTCGTCGGTGCTCTTTTTTTTCGTGCCGACCTTGGCTTCCTTGCCGTTCTTGGCCTCCTTGCCGGCTTCCTCGGGCTTTTCGACGCCGTCGTCGTCGTCCCATTTTAGGGATTCGTCGTTCTTGAGTTTCTCTTCCTCCGCCTCATCGATTTCTGGCAGGTCTTCTTCTTCGTCCTCGACGTCTTTCGCCGGCGCTTCCTCGTCAGCGTCATAACCCGCGGGCATGTAATCGAGGATGGCGGTGAGTTCATCGAACGAGTGGACGGATTTTCCCTGGATGAAAGCGCTGTTTTGATCTTCGCGAATCTCGTCCTCGACTTCGTCCACCCCGAGTTTGGCTTCGAATTTGAACAGGTCGTTCAGCATTTTCACCCGGCAGCGGGTGAGATGATCGAGCAGATCGGCGTAGGGGCCGTTTTCTTCGTCGATCGTGTCGGGGAGGGCGAAAAGTTTTTCGTCCGACTCGAACAACGACTCCTTCATGCGCCTCAGGCGGACCTTCCCGTCGCCGAGGTCCTTGTCGATGCGGAACGGAATGAACGCGGCCTCGAAAAGGTCCTGGTCGAAACCGTAGTCGCGCAGCGGATCCACCAGTTCGATCAAGTGGGCCACCTGGCGCGGGTCGATGATGCTGAGACCGTCGACGTCCCATCGTACGGGGTCGCTTGTTTCGGCGACCCACCAGTTATGATCTTCGCCAAGCCGTACAACGCACCAGTCGAGAATGGAAATAGTTTTGGCCATGTATCAGCAGTGAATTTTTTCGCAGCGTGCAAGCGGGGGATGAAAAAACAAGCACAAAAGGAGCCGGCGTGAAGAAGCTGGCCGGGACGGATCCGCGGGGTGGAAAATGCTGTGTCCGTGACGATTCGGCGACGCCCGATCCTTGCTAATTCTCGAGCGGGATTTCACGGTCGGGGGACATGGGGAAATACTACGAAAAAATCGTCCGTCCCGCCTTGTTCCGGCTGGAGTCGGAGCGGGCGCACGAACTGGGAGTCGAGGGGATGGCCCTGTTGGGGGCTTTTCCCCCGTTGTGCCGCGTGCTCGAGGCCTGGGCGCGGCGCGGGTTGGGCCGGACGCGACCGGTGGAGGCTTTCGGCCTCACGTTTCCCAATCGTGTCGGACTTGCCGCCGGCTTCGACAAGAATGCGAGGGCGTGGTCCGCGGCGGCGGCGCTGGGTTTCGGCCACGTCGAGATCGGCACGGTCACGGCGCTGGCGCAGCCGGGAAATCCGAAGCCGCGGGTGTTTCGCTACGCGGCGCAGGAGGCGGTGGTCAACCGGATGGGGTTTAACAACGACGGGGCCGACGCGGTCGCCCTCCGGCTCGCACGACAGCCCGGGCCCGGGGCGCGACGCATCCCCTTGGGCATCAATCTGGGCAAATCGAAGGTCACGGCAATCGAGGCTGCGGCGGCGGATTATCTCGCGAGCTTTGCCCGGCTCGCCGACCACGCGGACTACGTGGTGCTCAACGTTTCGAGTCCCAATACCCCGAACCTCCGCCAGCTCCAGGACGAGTCCCGGTTGCGCGAGTTGCTCGGCGCCGTCACGGCGGCGAATCGGTCGCGGCTCGCGCACGCGGGCAAACGCCGTGTGCCGGTTTTGCTGAAGATCTCCCCCGATCTCACGTGGCCGCAGATTGACACCGTTCTCGGCGTAATCGCGGAGTTCGGGCTCGATGGGATCATCGCCACGAACACGACGCTCGCGCGCCCGGGATTTTTTTCGACCGTGGCCGAAGCGGGCGGGCTCAGCGGGGCGCCGCTGCGCCGCCGCTCGACCGAGATCATCAATTACATCGCCTGTGCCACCAGTGGCCGTCTGCCAATCATCGGGGTCGGAGGGATTTCCGATGAGGAGAGCGCGGCGGAGAAACTCGACGCCGGGGCCACGCTCGTGCAGATTTACACCGGCATGATTTACCGGGGCCCGTTTTTTGCCGCCAGCCTCGCCCGCGCCCTCATTGACCGGCAGTGACGGTAAGCCGGTGTGCCAGTGGCAGACCGGCAAATTCGCGCCGGGTTTTCGCGCTGGAACGCGATTTTGGTCCGGATTGATTTCAGGGCTGGACAAGCTTCGGGCGATGGCTCTTTGTCCGCGTTTCTCTCCGGCAGACTGCTCGGGTGGTGGAATTGGTAGACACACACGTTTGAGGGGCGTGTGCCGTAAGGCGTAAGGGTTCGAGTCCCTTCCCGAGCACCATTTTCAGAGGAGAAGGAACGAACTGAATCCCCACCCGTGCCAGATCCGCCGGCAAGAATCGTCGACGTTGCCCGTCCGGAAATGGAGGACAGCTTGAAAACCGGCGAATTTCAGATTCGCCGGCCGTCCACTTTCGCGAGGTGGTCGGCCATGTTGCCCCCACTCATTTCTTGCCCACCGGACCGACCATGCAATGCGGCGGAGATGCGGCGCGCGTTTCTATATATCATCGAAACTCGGAGCGGTCCATGCCCGCACCTGTATACTACTTTCTCATCCGGCGAGGCGATGACGGGCAGCGGATTATTTCGCGGGGGCGGCCGCGCCTAAATGTACAGAAAACAAGGCCCGGAGCTTACTAATCGGGCCGCCGCTGGAGAGATTCTTCCCATCAGTTGACAAATAAAGTTCTCCGGCTGATAATCCAGTTTCCCAGAGGATGAGGAGTGATACTTGACCCTTGACGTAACGGGCCGGAAACGGTCAGCATCCGGCCGCAGTTTTGGTGTTACCCCTGAATGCACCTTGAAAGTCCGTGGAGGCATCGAAGAATTTCCCTCGATCCACATAACCCTAAACCAGCAATTGTCATGCACTCACCTAACATTGGATTCGGAGGCCGGATTGTGCCTCCGGTTTTCGTTGGCGTCCTTGCGCTTGTTCTGTCGGCGGCGGCATGGGCGCAGACTTCCGGGACGGGAGTCATCACGGGCCGCGTGAGCAACGCGGCGACCAACACCAACCTCGAAGGCGCCGTGGTGCGGCTGGAAGGCACGAATTTTTCGGCGCGGACCGAACGCGATGGTTCGTTCGAACTGAGCGTGCCGGCGGGCAGTTACACGCTGGCAGTATCGTATACCGGTCTGGACACCCAGAACGTGCCGATCTCGGTCCAGGCCGGGGCGACCGAACGGCGTGACATTGGGCTGAGCGCCGAAGTCTACAAGATGAGCAAGTACGTGGTCGCCAGCGAGCGCGAGGGCAGCGCCCTGGCAATCACCTTGCAGCGGCAGTCGCTTAACGTGAAGAACGTGATTTCGTCCGACGCCTTCGGGACCCTGGCCAACGGCAACCCGGGCGAATTGATCATGCGCGTTCCCGGGGTCGTGGGCGATTCCGTCGGCAGCGACATCCGTTTTGTCATCATCCGGGGAATGGGCCCGCAACTGAATACCGTGCAGGTCGACGGCAACCGGATGGCCAACGCCGGTTCGGCCGGCGCCACGCGGGATTTCCAGTTCCAGACCGTTGTGGCCGACTCGATTGAGCGGCTCGAGGTGACGAAGTCGCCGACGCCGGACATGGATGCCGACTCGATTGGCGGTGCGGTGAACATGGTGACCAAGAATGCGTTTGACCGTGCCCCGGGGCGCCGGATCTCTTATTCGTTCGGTTCGATCTGGCGTCCGTTTGAGGATCGCGACGAAAAGCCGGGGCGCCGCGGATACTCGTTCAGTTATTCGGAAGTTTTCGGCGAAAAGAAGAACATCGGCCTGTCCTTCAACTATGGGATGCGCGAAACGGGATCGATTCAAGACACGATCACGCAGACGTGGCAGCAGGTCGACACGGATCCGGCCTTCATCAGCGCTATGTCACCGCAGGATTTCCGCAACATTCGCACGCGCTGGGGCGGCAATCTGAAGCTTGATTACAAGCTGAGCGAACGGACCCGGTTTTTTGCCAATGTCTCGATGAACAAGCATTTTGAGCACTCCAACCACACGAACTTCACCTTTGGCACGAACACCACCGTGGCGACGCGCGATGCCAGCGGCAATCTCACCGGCACCGGCGGGATTGTCCCAGGCTACACCTCGGACGTGACGGAGTGGCGGCCGGTGGCTGCCACCTTTGCCCGGAGCATCGGCTCCTCGCAGAACAAGGACGCCGCCACCTGGCACTACCAAGTCGGCGGGATCCACAAGTTCCGCAGCCTCAACATCGATTACGACGCGTACCTTTCCGAGGCGACGGCGGTTTATCCCAGACAAGGCGGTTTGGAGATTACTGCGCCCGGAGTCGGACTCCGCGTCGAGCGCACGAGCGAGCGAGTGTTCCCGCGTATCACACAGATCAGCGGCCCGGACATGCTCAACATCAACAGCTACACGCAAAACGTCTTCAACATTTCCAATACCAGCGGCTTGGATCGGCTTCACGGTGCGCAGCTCAACGTGAAGAAGGCGTTCGCGACCGTGGTTCCCTCCTACATCAAGGTCGGAGCCAGGCTTCGCGAGCAGAAACGCGATCTCACCGATACCGGGCAGAGCTGGACCCTGGTCGGGGCGGACGGCGTGATGGGCGTCAATCCGGCCACGGGAAGAAACGACGACAACCTGGCGCAGTTCCTGAACACGAAGTACACCTACAAAGTTGCCGGGCGGTATCCCTCGCTGCCGGTGATGACCCGGGCATTCCGTGACAAGGACGGTTCGACCGACGACTATTTTGGCTACAACCCCGCCAATCACCTGGCGGAGTTTCCGAATCTTTGGCGCGAGACGGTCGCGGCCGATCGGCAGCGAGCGCTCCAGGGCGACCGCAAGTTCAAGGAAACGATATCGGCCGCCTACATCATGGGAAACGTCGACCTGGGCAAACTTTCCATATTGGGCGGCTTGCGGGTGGAAAAAACGAAAACCTCTGGCGTGGGGGCCGGGAACGAGATCACTCCGGCGGAAGCCGCACGCCGTGCCGCGTGGGTGGGGCCCGTGACCGATGCGGAGGCGATCCGACGGGTCAACGCCCAGTTCGGATCGCGGATCACCAACCGCGGCGAGTACCGGGACCTTTACCCCGGCCTGCACTTCAAGTTCGAGCCGATGAAGAACGTCGTGGGGCGAGCCAGTTGGGCGACCAACATCGGTCGTCCCAGTATTGCCAACCTGTTTCCGCGGCTCGATGTCAATCACGAGGCGATGATCTTGACGGTCAACAATCCGGCCATCCGACCCCAGTTTGCGGACAACTTCGACGTCGGATTGGAATACTATTTTGAACCCGCGGGTGTCCTGTCGGCCGGTGTTTTCATGAAGGAGATCCGGGATTTCATCTTCACCGACAACAGCCAGTATGTGCGAGTCGGTCCGGACAACGGCTACGGCGGGGAATACGAAAACTACAACATCAGGATTCAGGGCAACGGCGGATTCGCCAAGATCAAGGGACTGGAGTTCGGCTACCAGCAGCAGTTCACTTTCCTGCCTCGCTGGTGGAAGAATTTCGGCATCTATGCCAACTACACGAGGCTGCAGACGGAAGGCAACTATGGCAGCGGCGCGACTTTGAGGACCGGGCAGGTGGCCGGCTTCGATCCGGAAACCGCCAATCTGGGCCTTTCTTACATCCGGGGCCGGCTGAGCCTGCGGGTCCAGTTCAACCACCGCGGGCGCTCCCTGAGCGGCTTCAATGCCAATCGGGCCGCCCAGAGCTGGCTGGAGGCGCGTTCAGTGGTGGACGTCAAGACCGTGATTCCCCTCCACCGGTATTTCGACTTCTACCTGGACGTGAACAACATCTTCACCGAATCGGAGCGTTTCACGACGCGCGGCGACAGAGGCCGGCCGATCGCCCACAGCGAAACCACCCCGATGGGATTCGTCGGGTTCTACGGACGGCTGTAAACTCGAGTTCAAAACCGGCAGCGCTCACTCTTGACGTTACGAGGCCTGCGGCTCTGCGGCCGCAGGCCTCCTGCGTTTCCGCGGGCGAACGGTTCGCACCGCGTGCACCGGCGGCCGCGTCCCGCAATTCATGCACCGGGAATGGCAAGGGCTGCGTAGTGCCTCCCTCCGCTTCATGGCACCATCGGCCTGCGATCGGGATGCCCCGGTTGCGCCCAAAGCCCATGTCCCATCCGCGCACCTCCGAGTTTATCACCTGCGACGCCAACGAAGCTGTGGCCTCCGTTGCCTACCGGCTGAACGAACTCATTGCCATCTACCCGATCACGCCCTCGTCGCCGATGGCGGAGTTTTGTGACGAGTGGGCGGCGGAGGGCCAGCCCAACCTGTGGGGGGAGGTGCCACGCGTCGTCGAAATGCAGTCGGAGGGCGGCGTCGCCGGGGCCGTACACGGCGCGCTGCTGGGCGGGGCGTTGACGACGACGTTTACGGCGTCGCAGGGCCTGCTGCTGATGATTCCCAACCTTTACAAGATCGCGGGCGAACTGCTGCCGTTCACGACGCACGTGAGCGCGCGCGCGCTGGCGGCCCAGGGCCTGTCGATTTTCGGGGATCATCAGGACGTGATGGCCTGCCGCGCGACCGGCAATGCGCTGCTTTGCAGCAACTCCACCCAGGAAGCGTACGATCTCGCGCTCATCGCCCACGCCGCCAGCTATCGGTCCCGGGTGCCGTTCATCCATTTCTTCGATGGCTTCCGCACCTCACACGAAGTGCAAAAACTGGCGTTGCTTTCGGACGACGACCTCCGCGCTGTCATCGACGAGACGGACATCACCGCCTTCCGGGCGCGGGCCATGACCCCCGACCGGCCGACGTTGCGCGGCACGGCGCAGAATCCCGACGTCTATTTTCAGGGCCGCGAAGCCGTGAACCGCTTCTATCTCGACCTGCCGGGCATCGTGCAGGACGTGATGAGCAAGTTCGCCCGCACCACCGGTCGTGCGTACAAGTTGTTCGATTACCACGGCCACCCGGAAGCGGAGCGCGTCGTGGTGGCGATGGGCAGCAGCATCGAAACGATCGGCGAGACGGTGGACTGGCTCGTCGCGCACGGCGAAAAGGTGGGCGTGATCGCCGTGCGGCTGTTCCTGCCGTTTCAGGTGAAGTCGTTCCTGGCCGCGCTGCCGAAGACGGTGAAGGCGATCGGCGTGCTCGATCGCACGAAGGAGCCGGGCGCGATCGGGGAGCCGCTGTATTTGAACGTGCTCGGGGCGCTGGCGGAAGGCCGCTCGCCGCTCGCCGGTTCGCCCCGCATCGTCGGGGGCCGGTACGGACTCGGTTCGAAGGAGTTTACGCCCGGGATGGTGAAGGCCGTCTTTGGCCATATCGCGCAAGGGGAGCCGCGGAATCATTTCACCGTCGGCATCCTCGATGACGTCACCGGCACCTCGCTGCCTTTCGACGCCGATTTCGATCTCGAGGCGACCGACGTGCGGCGTTGCGTGTTCATCGGACTCGGGGCGGATGGCACCGTGGGCGCGAACAAGAACTCGATCAAGATCATCGGCGAGCAGACGGACAACTTTGCGCAGGGCTATTTCGTCTATGACTCGAAGAAGTCGGGCTCGATGACGATCTCGCACCTGCGTTTCGGGCCGCGGCCAATCCGCGCGCCGTATCTGATCCGCCAGGCCAGCTTCGTCGCGTGCAGCCAGTTCAGTTTCGTCGGCCACGCCGATGTGCTCGGCTATGCCGCGCCCGGCGCGACCGTGCTCCTCAATTCGCCCTACTCTCCGGAGGAGACATGGAAAAAACTTCCGCGCGACTGGCAGCAGACGCTCATCGCCAGGAAAATCCGGTTCTTCGTGATCGACGCGACGCAGGTGGCGCAGACGAGCGGCATGGGCCGCCGCACGAACACGGTGCTCCAGACCTGTTTTTTTGCGCTCTCCGGCGTGCTGCCGCAGGAAGAGGCGATCGTGCAGATCAAGAAGGCCATCGCCAAGACCTACGGCCGGAAAGGCGAACAGATCGTGAAGATGAACAATGCCGCCGTGGACGCGGCGCTGGCCGGGCTGCGCGAGGTGACCATCCCCGCGGAGGTGGATCCCGACGCGTTCGCGATGATTCCGCCGAGCTATTCGAATGCGCCGGAGTTTGTGCAGAAAGTCACCGCCCGCCTCCTGGCCAACGAGGGTGACCTCTTGCCCGTCAGCGCGATTCCGCTCGACGGTTGCTGGCCCACGGGCACGGCGCGGGTGGAAAAGCGGAACATCGCCCTCGAAGTCCCCGCGTGGGATCCGAACATCTGCATCCAGTGCAACAAGTGCGTTCTGGTGTGCCCGCACGCGGCGATTCGCGCGAAATTCTGCGCGCCCGCCGCCTTCGTGGGCGCACCCGCGACGTTTGTGTCGGTGCCGTTCCGCTCGAACGATTTTCCCGGTCAGCGTTACACGCTGCAGGTGGCGCCGGAAGACTGCACCGGGTGCTCGCTTTGCGTTCAGGTCTGTCCGGCAAAGGACAAGAGCAACCCGCGCCACAAGGCGATCGACATGGTCGCGCAGCCGCCGCGACTCGCGACCGATCGCGCCAACTGGGATTTCTTCCTGCAACTGCCGGAGGCGGACCGCACGCGCCTCGACGTGACCTCGGTCAAGGGCACGCAGTTCATGGAGCCGCTGTTTGAGTTTTCCGGGGCGTGCGCGGGCTGCGGGGAGACGCCTTACATCAAGCTGCTCACCCAGCTTGTCGGCGATCGGCTGCTCATCGCCAATGCCACCGGGTGCTCGTCGATCTACGGCGGCAACCTGCCGACCACGCCTTACGGTGCGAATCGCGAGGGACGCGGACCGACCTGGGCCAATTCGCTGTTCGAGGACAACGCCGAGTTCGGGTTTGGCCTGCACCTCGCCGTCGAGCAACGGGCGAGGACCGCCTGTGAGCTGCTGCAGCGGCTCGCGGCGCGCGTGGGGCCCGATCTCGTGCAACAGATCCTCCACGCCGATCAGTCCGGCGAGGCGGGGATTGCGGCGCAGCGGGATCGGGTGGTGGCCCTGCGCGCAGCGCTGCGCTCCGTCACCGGCCCCGAAAGCGCGAAGCTCACCGCGGTGGCCGACTCGCTGGTGAAGAAATCGGTGTGGATCGTGGGGGGCGACGGCTGGGCCTACGACATCGGCTACGGCGGCCTCGATCACGTGCTCGCATCGGGGGCCAACGTAAAGGTGCTCGTGCTCGACACCGAGGTTTATTCGAACACCGGCGGGCAGTCCTCGAAAGCGACGCCGATGGGCGCCGTGGCCAAGTTTGCCGCCGGTGGAAAAGCGGTCGCGAAAAAGGACCTCGCGCTCATCGCGATGCAATACGGCCACGTATACGTGGCGCGCGTCGCCTTCGGCGCGAAGGACAGCCAGACCGTCATGGCGATGCGCGAGGCCGAAGCCTACAACGGGCCGGCGCTCATCATCGCCTATTCGCATTGTATTGCGCACGGCTTCCCGCTGCACCTCGGCCTCGACCAACAGAAGCTCGCGGTGGACAGCGGATACTGGCCGCTCTTCCGCTACGACCCCCGGCTGGCGGAGAAGGGCGAGGTTGCGTTCAAGCTCGATTCGGGCCCGCCAAAGATCGAACTCGACAGATTCATGGCGAACGAAACGCGGTTCAGCATTTTGAAAAACGTCGCCCCGGCGCGTGCCGCGGAACTCGGCGCCCTGGCGCAGACGCAGGTTCGCCAGCACTACGCGCTCTACCAGCGCCTGGCCGCGTCGTCAGGGACGCAAGGCAACGGGCACGCCGCCCCGCCCGCCACGCCCCCGAAAATCGGGGGCGGGGGACTGAAGCCGGACAATGGCGCAACAAAAACCGCCCCGTGAAACTCGCGACCAACTACCTCGGGCTCACGCTGTCCAATCCACTGGTGGTCGGAGCGTCGCCGTTTTGCGACAGCACGCACATGGCCCGCCAGTTGCAGGATGCCGGCGCCGCGGCGATTGTGATGCGATCGCTGTTTGAGGAGCAGATCGATGCGGAGCAACGCGCGCTTCGCTATCACGTCGAAACGCCGGCGGAGAGCTACGCGGAGGCCACCTCGTACTTCCCCAACTATCCCGAGTACCAGCTCGCGCCCGATCAGTACCTGCGGCAGATCGAACATCTCAAGGGCGCGCTCAACATTCCGGTCATCGCCTCGCTCAATGGCATCCGGCCCGGCGGCTGGACCGATCATGCGCGCCGCTGCGAGGCCGCGGGGGCCGACGCCATCGAGCTCAATCTCTACCACCTCGCGACCGATCCGACGGTCGACGGCGACCAGATTGAAGCCGACATGCTCGAAACCGTGAGAATCGTCATCGGCTCGGTCCGGTTGCCCGTGGCGGTGAAACTGTCGCCCTTCCACACCGCGCCGGCGCAATTTGCCCTGGCGGTGGAAAGAGCCGGCGCCGCCGGCGTCGTGTTGTTCAACCGCTTTTATCAACCCGACTTCGATATCGAGGAACTCGAGGCGCAGTCGCAGCTCAAGCTTTCCGAGCCGGGCGAGTTGCTCCTGCGCCTGCGCTGGCTGGCTATCCTCTCTCCGCATCTGCGCGGGTCGCTCGGCGCCACCGGCGGGGTGCACGCCGTGGGCGATGTGGTGAAGGCGATCCTCGCCGGGGCGCACGCGGTGCAGCTCGTCTCGGTGCTGCTGAAGCACGGCCCGCGTTTTCTGGCGTCGCTGCTGGCCGGTTTGCAGCAATGGATGACGGAACACGGTTACGAAAACGTGGACGAGTTCCGGGGCGCGATGAACCTCGGCCGTTGCCCGGACCCGGCGGCGTTCGAGCGCGCCAATTACCAGCGCATCCTCCAAAGCTGGCGGGTGTAGCCTGCCACCCGCCACCTGCCGCACTCCCCTTGTTCCAATTCCCTTTCACGATGAGACCGAATCGCCTGCCTGTAGGAGCCTGCTTGCCCGTTCGACAGGCTCAGGGCGCCGAGCTTGTCGTGGGGCAGGCGATTCGGGGCGTCGTCCGTCGACCCACGCTGAAATCGCCTGCAAGCAGGCTCCTACAAGAGCCCGGTGTTCGTCTCCTCTTGAACGCAACTTGGAATTAGCCCGTATGTTATCCCCAAATACACCGGCCGGCAACCCGAAGTATGCTTGGTCGGCCATTGCGCGGGAGACACCGCCGAAACGATCGGTGGAGGAGCGCATCGGGGATTTCGGCGAGATTTACTCCAACCTTGACGAGGCGAAGGTGCGGGAGCAGGCGAGTCGCTGCATCCAGTGTCCCGAGCCGACCTGCGCGCAGGCCTGCCCGCTCTGCAACCGCATTCCCGAGTGGCTGGCGCTCGCAGCGCAGGGTTTGTTCCTCGAGGCCTCCGAGCTGTCGCGCGCGACCAGCAACATGCCCGAGATCTGCTCGCGGGTCTGTCCGCAGGAAAAATTGTGCGAAGGCTCGTGCCTGCTCGCAGGCAAGGCCGATCCGGTCGCGATCGGGGCCGTGGAGCGGTTCGTCAACGATTTCGCGCTCGCCCGCGACGCGGTCGGGGCCGCCTGCGAACCACCCAACGGTTTCCGGGTGGCGGTGATTGGCTCCGGGCCCGGTGGCATGGCCTGCGCCGATGAGCTGGTGCAACTCGGCTTCGACGTCACGGTATTCGAGGCGCAGCTGATCCCGGGCGGACTGCTCGTCAACGGGATCCCGGCCTTCAAGCTCGACAAGGGAATCGTCGAGCGGCGGATCGAACTGCTGGTCAGGCGCGGGGTGAAGTTTCAGCTCGGGGTAAGGGTGGGCTGGGATGTTTCGCTGGCGCACTTGCGGCGGGATTACGACGCCGTGTTTCTGGGCATCGGCGCGCAGCGGTCGAAACCGCTCGGCATCCCGGGGGCGGAGCTGCCCGGCGTGATGGACGCGCTCCCCTTTCTGATCCAGAAGAATGTGGTGTCGCCGCTGGTGGACCTGCCGCCCATCGATGCGGCCGGAAAGCGCGTGGTCGTGCTCGGCGGGGGCGACACGGCGATGGATTGCCTGCGCACCGCGATTCGCAGTGGCGCCCGGGAGGCCGTCTGCCTTTACCGTCGCGATCTGGCGAACATGCCGGGCAACCGGAAGGAATACGCTAATGCGCTCGAAGAGGGCGCCCGCTTCGATTTTCTGACCAATCCGATCGAACTGAAGGCGGGCGCCGATGGCGCGGTGGCCGAGGTGCGTTGTGTGCGCATGGAACTCGGGGAGGCCGATGCCTCGGGTCGCCGCAAGCCGCGCGCGGTGAAGGGCTCGGAATTCAGCGTGCCGGCCGATGTGGTGCTGGCGGCCTATGGTTTCGAACCCGTGCCATTCCCGCCGGGAAGCGATTTTGCTGCGCTGGCGACCGATGAGTGGGGCGGCCTGAAGATCGACGCCAGCCAGATGACGAGCGTGCCGGGGGTTTTCGCGGGCGGTGACTCGACGCGCGGACCGAGCCTCGTGGTGCATGCGGTGCGCGACGGCCGGAAAGCGGCGCAGGGCATCCGGCGTTACCTGCACGTGGCGTAGGGCGGATATTTCGCACCGCGGCGCGTGGCCGGAACCAGAGGATCCCTCGTGCCCTTGCTCGTAATCGTGCTCGTAATCGCTCCGGTCGTCAGCCACCTTGTCGCTCCAGGGCGGCTACCAGGCAAGAGTAGTCTCGGAGCGTCTCGGCCGATGTAGGAGCCTGCTCTTGTCGCGCCGAAGCCCGGTGAAGGCGGATGCAGGCGATAATCCCGGTCCGAACCTCGTGCAATCGCCTGCAAGCAGGCTCCTACAACCGACGAGTCTTAAGCGTTCGAGTTGAGCAACACGCCCCAGGGCGCACGGATTCAACGACGAAGGGGAAAGGCGCCGGGAAAACGCGAATGCCCCTTGGGCCAGCCGAGCAGTTCATGGACCTCAGCGGGCAGCGGTTCGGCGGGGGCCGGACCGGAAAAGGCCTGAATCAATTCGTAGTTGCCCAGTTCCGGACTCCTGAACACGGAACCAAGGTCACGATTCAGGTGCCGGCTGCTGGCCTCGAAATTCGGATACAGCTTCCGCAGTTCTTCCAGCGCCTTGAATGCGACCGGGCCGGTGTCGCCCGCTGCCGGAGTCCACGCGATCAAGGCCGGCGCTTCCGCGTCGCTGCGGCGCACGTAGACATTGTGGTCGAACCGCGTGACCTGCGGCCGGGTGAGTCGTTCGCGCAGTGCGTTCGGCTGCTCGAAGCGCAAGAGGGTTTTGGCAAACTGGGCGTCCGCGGTCAGCAGATTGCCGACGAAGACGTGTCCGGCCCGCTCGTCGACTCCCGGACCGGTGCTCGGATGCCAGCCGAAGTGATCGGGCACCGCCCCTCTCTCCGTGCGCTCAAAGGAGGCGACCGTGTTGACCAGGGTGTTGTGATAAACGTGGACGTCCCGGCTGTTGAGGATGCGGATGCCCTTGTCGCAATTGACGAACACATTGCCGGCACAAAGCGCCCCCTTCGAGATCTCGAAGAAGAAGCCGTCGATGGCCCCCTCGATCCAGTTGTTGTAAAACCGGCCGTCGACATTGCCGACATCGTACCAAATGCCGTTCGATTTCGGTTGATCGATGACGAGGTTGTCCCGACACGTGACGCGGTGGCATTGGTTGAAGATCTTCACCGCCGCGGGATAGTAACCGGTGATTTCCTCGATGTTGTTTCGCGTGAAGATATTCTTTTCCAGGAGCACATCGGCGGAGCTCAGGATGAAGATTCCCTCCGTACTCGTGTCGCTGACGCGACAATGCCGGATTGTCAGTTTGTCGCCGCGGAAGTAACCGCCGACCCGGGAGCAATAGGACAGCGTGACATGCTCCAGGGTGGTGCCCACCACATCCTTGCCGAAGGTGGCCGGATCGGAAAGGCCCTCCGGATTCTTGCCTTCGATTTCAATCGCCCGGAAGGCATACTGGGTGAAGGTGAGACCCCGAATCAACGGCCCTTTGCGGTCGGATGGCTTTACGTGGGTGTTCCCGATCGTCCGGGTGAGCGCGCGGTCAAAAGCGGTGATCTCGACCAGTCGGTTCGTCGGATCCACGCCGAGGTAGACCTGCCCCGCCTGATAATCGATGTAGTACGAGTGCGCGTCGATCTCGGATTCCGAGCCAACGGTCCGCAAGAGCTTTCCATCCACGAATACCATGTCGTTGTTGAATCGATACAGCGGGGTCTTCTTGCCCTCCCGTTCGCGTCGCCACCAAGACGCGGGCCTGGCCGGGAACAAGCGCGCCCAGGAGGTTCTCCACAATCCGTTGCTCTGAGCCTCCCACTTCGTGGCCACCTGGGTTCCCTTCAGCACCGGGCGCTCATCGGCATGGGGTTGAAGGGTGATCCCTTGATTCAACGTCAGGTCGCCGGTCCGATAGGTTCCGCCGCGGAGCACGATCGCATCGCCCGTCACCACCCGCGCCATGGCCGCCTCCAGCGTGGTGGGCTGGGCCAGCGCCGTTCCCGGCGAGTCCGCTTGTCCATCGGGTGCGACATAGTAAACGTGAACGGCGCCAACCGGTGGAGCGTAACTTTGCTGGATCGGGCCATAAGGACCGCCGGAGGGTTGGGCTCGTCCGGCCAGCGGCGCGAGCAGCAGAAAGAGGACGGCGCAACTCAACCGTAACAATTCAGGTGGCTGGAGGTGGAACGCGATCCGCCGGAGGCGGACAAGCCCCTGTGCGTCCTCCGGCGCATCCGGGCGCGTTTTTCCGGCGGACGCGGACAGACGGCGCCCGGCCGCCTTCGCCAAGGCTTCGGCGCGCCACGAGTTCGTCGCCACGTCGTAGCCCGAAGGGCGAAGACGGGAGGTCGCCGTCCACCTGTTGGTGCTCGTCGGCTCACTCTCAAAGTGGAGGTCGACTGCATGGCTAACCAGAGCCGGCCGAAACCATGTTCCGGTTGAGCGATTCGTCTGCGGTGGTTCAGAGCGATTCCGGAAGAGTTTTTGGATCGGGCACGAGTGCATTTTCCGATGGGTTCGATGCTCCGCAGCTTGCCCGCCGACGGCGGGCTGGCTGCGGCTTGGTTGAGCGAACGGTGACGACAGGATTCCACCGTGGCGAGAACAGGATTTTTTTCTTCGGCGCCGGCCCCGAGCATGATGATTCCACTTTGCTTTCGAGATGAGACGGTTCTTGTAGGGGCGTCGTTTGCCGACGCCCGCGGGCGCCGACGAGCAGCGCCCCTACAATGCTGCGACGCGCGGTTAGTCTCAAGTTGAACCCGACTTGGAATTACTCCACCACCACCACGCGATGAATCTCCACGCGTGGCACCACCAAGGTCGCTACGCCGTTGCGGTAATCGACCGCGATATTCTGCGCGCCCGGTTCGAGGGTCAGCTTCGCCGGCCGCTTCGGTGTGCGAATCGTCAACGTCAGCGGGCCGACCGGTGCGATAGACGCCTGGATCGGCTCGCTCTGGTGCGGGCCGGACGTGTTGACCAGGTTGACGAGGAATTTGCCGCGATTTCGGGCCACCGACACATCCACATCCGGAGAACCTTTCACCTCGACCATCGGCTGTGGAAATAGCTCGCGCACGAGGTCATTGGCAAACTGGCGTACACGTGCATCGCGGGTGACCGGGTAGCTCTGGCCGAGGCTGAAATACACGGCGGCGATTTTTCCTTTTCCCAGCGTGGCGATCGACGCGGCGGGTTGCGTCGGCGAGTCGGGGGCGGTGTTCTCGTGGAGTTTGCCGAACGGCCGCGCGGCGGTGGAAAGTGTCACGGCCTGGGTCTGGCCTTTGGTCGGAGCCATCGCCCCTTGGTGCGCGAGATGCAGGGGCTGCGTGGCCGGCTTGCCTTCCAGCGTGACGCCCAGTTCCGTTTCGAAGAGCGCGGCCGTGCCCGGGCCGATGAGCAACACGTTCCCGCCTGCCTTCGCATAGGCGACGAGGTCGCTTTTGAACGCGGGCTCCAAATATTCCCATTCCGGCACGATGATGAGGGGATACTCCGCCATCCGGCCGGCGAGCTGGTGCTCGCCCACGACCTCGACCGACTGCTGGCCCTCGAGCAGAGCTTGCAGCGTGCCGCTCACCCGCGAGAGGTCGCGGTTATACAGCCGGTTGATCCTGCGATAATGCCCCGCGGTGGACAGCAACAGAGCCACCTGCGGCACTGGTTCGGCGCGATGACAAATCGCCTGGCGTGCGCGGCAGAACTTCGCCACCTCCGCCATGATCGGCATCTGCTCGTCGTAGACCGAGCCGTCGCGTTTCTGGCGGAAGTAGGCCTGAAAGCCGCCGCCGAGCGCGACCACCACCGCGGCCTCCCGCTGGAGTTGCACGGCGGTTTTCTGCCGCCAGTCTTGCTTGTCGGTTTTCCGAGTGAAGCTCCATGCCATCAGATCCCATGGCGTACCCTGTCGCACCAGATAGCGACCGGAGAGCCGGGCCGAGTTGACGCTGTCGCCCGGTGAGTAATCGCCCGAAAGAAAATCCAACGGAGCGCTGACGGGTTCGGCCATGTGATCGGTGTAGGCCCAGTTGCTGCACAACTCGAAGTTGGGATTCGTTTGCTTCACCGCCGCGATGTAGCGGCGGAGATACTGGCGGAACAGTTCGCGCTGGAACTGCAGAAACTCAAACCAGTGTGCTTCGCCCGGCTTGCGCGGCACGGTTTGAATGCCGGTGGTGTCGCGAAACGCCCGCAACGCGGCCTCACCATAGTCCGCCACCGAGGCCCAGCACTCGCCGTCGATCCACGCGCCATCCGCGCCGTAGACGCCCGCCAGTTCCCGCAGTTGCGGGATGAGCAACTGGTCCGCATAGGGGCTGAAAAACGAAGTGGCATTGGGACTGGGCTTGCCCCCGGCATCGATGGCGGCCCAGTCGGGATGGCGGATGATCGCCTCCGAATCCCACACGCCGGAGTAGTGCAGGTAGAGCGACACGCCCCGCTCGGCGGTGACCTGCCGCCAGAGCCGCAACGGGTCGCCCACGAAACCGGGGGCCTGGTGGCCCACGGCGGTCGGGTAGCTCGAAAGCCCGCGATGGCCTTTGCAGTCGATCTGGACGTAGTCGGGGTGAACCTGATCGACGATATTTTCGATCATCGCCCGCGTGGTGTTCCGGCCAATTTCCGTGCAGTCCGGACCGGCGTGAAAATCAAAATGCATGCCGAGGAAACTGTCGGCCCGTTTGAGCCGCGGGGGGAATTTCGAGGGATCGAACTTTTCCGTTTCAACCGCCGCAATCGTGCCTTGGCCCGACAACAGGGTCGCCACCGAAAGCAACGCCGCCACCGTCAGGTTGTATTTAGTCATGTGAAAAGGTTCGGCCGCCGGGTGGAGTTATCTCGGAGTGTCTGACTATTCGGGCGTGGAGACCAACATATTTGTCTCAACGATTCAGGGGTGAGTCGGCCTGCTTCGGTTTCCGTAGGGTCGGCGCTTGCGCCGGACCGCAAATCACCCCCGGTTTCCGCCTGCACGGACGGTTTGGCCCTCCGCAAACGCCGGCCGTACGCCAATGCAGCACGAATTGCTTCCTCGCGAAATTGTCAGCGGTTGTCTGAACGGGTTGCTTTCCAGCGTGCATCTTGGTTCACGAGATTCCCAAACCCTTCCCTGTCTGCGTGCCTGTCTGCCGTGCCTGTCTGCGTGCGGCCACGCACAGGCAGGCTGGCACATGCAGGCGGCCACGCACAGGCGGAAATCCTTTGGCCCACGGAACACACGGAATACACGGAAGAAGCTTGCCCGCCCTCGGCGGCGCCAAAGGCGACCAGGGATTGGGTTTCTGTGTATTCCGTGTGTTCCGTGGGCAATGATCTCTCCGTTCCTTCGGCTTGCCCGCCGCCGGCGGGTTGCGGCTACGCCGCGCTGGGTTCTGGCTGCCCTCTCACAGCGTCTTCAGGCCTTCGAGCTTGGCGAACGTGTTGGCTTTCGCGTCGAAGCTCCAGAAGACGTCGCAGTCGAGCAGGAGCGCGCAGGCCATTAGGCTGCCGCTCAAGCGACTGGCGCGTCATGTGCGTGACACCGAGCGGCCGGATGTGCCTGATGATCCTGTGCGCCCCGCCAAATCCGAACCGCGCCTCGTCGTCCATCCGAAGGAGACGCCGCGCAAGGCGCCGGTGAGTGCTGCACTCCAAGTGCCCGCAGAGGCCACCCGCACGCCCTCCTACGAAGCGACACTGCGCGTCATCGTGTGCCGCCCGGCGACGAGGAAAATGACACCCATGAACTTTGACGCCCGGCGATGGAGTCGCTCCTCACTCGTCTTCGGGGACAGATATGAGCGGGGGTCAGGCAATTCTCTTGGCCGACGAGCGATTGAGGTCGCGCACGGGGAAAGTCTTCATGACCGACATGGAGGTCGGACATCGGTGGCGAGTCACGCCGGGGTCGGCGCGAAACGGGAGAGCCGCCCGGGTTCGTGGCGCTTGGAGAGGAGGACTTCGCCCGGCCCGGGCTCCTGCGGCAATATCTCTCACGCCGGCACGCCCTCCTTCGGCCCTGGCGGAGGATAAGAGCCGGCTCCTCAGAAGGTGAAGATCAAAATCCGCAGCCTGACCCTTTCCGGTTTTTGCTCGTAATCAATGTGGGGCTGGTTTCTTACCGTCACGGTTAAAAGCCGGTTTTAGAGCGGCGGCTCTCTCTCTCTCTCTCTCTCTCTCTCAAGAAACAGCCACTGCTTGGATCGGTTGGAGGTCATAGCCGAGTTCCTTTGCGGCGCGGCGCACGGCGTTCTCTCTGCGCATCTTGCGCAAAACAGGATTGCCGAGGCGGGCAGGATCGAAGGGCTTGCGGAATTTGATCATCGCATACAGCACGCGCGCGAGCTTGTGCGCGACGGCGGTGATGGCGCCGGGCGCACCGAGCTTCGCCTTCATCCGGCGGAACCAATCGCCCAGCGGCGACTCTACCCGGTGCAGCGATTGGGCCGCCAGCCGCAGCGCCGTCGACAGCCGGTTGGCCACCGCCCGGGTGGCGACACCGATCTGGCGCCCGCCGGTCTTGCGATTGTCCGGGCACAGTCCGAGCCACGACGCGAAGTGATCGGCCGAGGGGAAGTTGCTCATACTGGGCCCGACTTCACTGAGGAACATGTAGGCGGTCTGCACGTTCACGGCGTCTACCGCGGTCAGATCCACGCCGAACTTCTCGAAGAGGTGCTGGCGCGTCGCTTCGTCGCAGCGCTTGTCCGGCCGAACTTTGGGCGGCGCCGCTTCCTTCGTTTGGTCGGCCAGCCCGTCCATCTGCTTGCGCAGCTCGGTCTCGCACTCGGCGATGAGCTTCTGGTGGTATTGCCACGCTTCGAACGACTGGCGCAGCGTAAACAGGTGCTCGGGGCGCCAGTCGCCGCGCAGCGCCGCGACGATCTCGGCTTCGGACTTCTTGCAGCGGTAATTGCGGTGCCGCGCCAGTACCTCGGGGTTACGTTCGCCTTTGATAATGGCCTCGAGAATCGCCAGCCCGGTCTCGCCGGTGATGTCGGTCACGGCGCGGTGCACCTGCACGTTCATCTGGTCGAGCGCCTTTTGCACCCGCAGCAGATGTTCGCAGCCAGTGCGCACCAGACTGTCGCGGTGCCGTACCAAGGCGCGCACCGCACACACCGCCGCGGGCGGGCGGAACGACGCATGCAACAGACCCACGGAATGAAGATATTGCAGCCACTGGCAGTCTTGGACGTCGGTCTTGCGGCCGGGGACATTTTTGACGTGGCGGGCGTTGACCAGGCACACCTCCAGTCCGCGGTCCTCGAGGATCTGGAACAGCGGTATCCAGTAGACGCCGGTCGCTTCCATCGCCACGGTCTTGATCTTGCAGGCGATCAGCCAGTCGGCCAGCGCGTGCAGATCACCCGTCTGCGTGCCGAACGAGCGCACGGGCTGCTTGTCCCGATCGGGGGGCACCGCCACGTAGTGGACGGTCGCTCCCAAGTCGATGCCGGCGGCATCGGGACGCGGCTCAGGGCGCACCTGAGTCGCGGGTTTGTTCTGCTTGCGCGTATGAGCGGTGGCTTTGGTCATGGTGTGAATATGATTCGCACCGCGGCGGCCCGAAGGGTGATAAAGTTGGGCAATCTCTCAAACGGGGTCGGAACCGCTTGCGCGGACTCGCCACCAATGACGGTTAACACGGCCTCCAGCACCAGGCTCCTAAACGGGCTTGAAAGCACCATTGTCGCGTCGGCGTATAGCTTGCCTCGCGGCGGAATCACTGCGGCACCCTCGCGCACGCTCGCCTCGTGGCAACCCTGTTTCTTCCAGTCGGGGCCAAAACTTGTTTTGGGGTGGGGGCTCCTAAGAAACAGCCCCTGGATCGGCTGGTTGGAGCGAGAAGCCAAGAAG
>JACQWL010000090.1 GCA_016209255.1 Verrucomicrobiota bacterium | reverse complement strand
TACAACGCACCGCGGCTCTGGCTGGCGGGGACCCTCGCGGGCGCGACGGCAATGTTGGCGATCGCGATTTCCTCGCTGGCCGGTGGCGCGGACTGGGAATGGTGGAGCACGTTTCCGGTGGGCGGTGAACCGCTGCATCTGAGGCTCGACGGCATCAGCGCGTTGTTCCTCGCCCTGCTGAGCGTCGTCGGTGGAGCCGGCGCGGTCTACGCCCGGGAGTATTGGGCGGACCAGGCGCATCCCCGCTCGGCCCGCCTGGGCCGCGTGTGGTGGGCGGCGCTCATTTTCAACGTCGGGCTGATGCTGCTGTCGTCCAACGGACTGCATTTTCTCATCGCGTGGGAGCTGTTCACGCTCTGTGCGTATTTTCTGATTACGCTCGACCGGCAGCGGGGCGAAGTGCGGGCGGCGGGGTGGCTCTATCTCGGAGCTTCGCACGCGGCGTCGCTCGCGCTCTTCGCCTTCTTTGCGCTGCTGGCGGCGCGCACGGGGAGCTGGGACCTCGGCCCGATGCGCGAGCGGGCGGAACTGGCACCGTTGTTCTGGCTGGGGCTGTTTGGTTTTGGCGTGAAGGCCGGCCTCTTTCCGCTGCACATCTGGCTGCCCTCGGCCCACGCCAACGCGCCGAGCCATGTCTCTGCCATCATGTCGGGCGTGACGATCAAGATGGGCATTTACGGGCTCGTGCGCTTCAGCGGCTGGCTGCCGGTGCCGTTCGGCGCGGGTTGGGCGGTGGCGGGGCTCGGCGTGGCCAGCGCGGTGCTCGGGGTCGCCTTCGCGCTCGGCCAGCATGATCTCAAGCGTCTGCTCGCTTACCACAGCGTCGAGAACATCGGCATCATTCTCATCGGGCTCGGCTTCGCTCTTGTGGCCGCGGAGCACGGCGACGCCGCCTGGGGCCGGCTGGCGCTGGCCGGCGGACTGTTGCACGTGTGGAACCACGGCCTGTTCAAATCATTGTTGTTTCTCGGCGCCGGCTCGGTGCTGCACGCCACGGGAACGCGCGAAATGAGCCGCCTGGGCGGGCTGTGGCGCGCGATGCCATGGACGGCCGGGTTGTTCGCGCTCGGCGCGGCGGCCATCTCGGGCCTGCCGCCGCTCAACGGTTTCGTCAGCGAATGGCTCGTCTTTCTGGGGCTCTTCGACGCGGTGAACTCCACCTCCGGCGCCGCGGCCGCCGCCGTGGCCGCCGTGGTGCTGCTGGCCATGACCGGCGCCCTGGCGCTGGCCTGCTTCGTCAAGGTCTGCGCAGTGGTTTTTCTCGGCGCGCCGCGCACGGTGGCGGCGGATCGTGCGCACGAATGCGGCCCGGCGATGCGCGGGCCGATGGTGTTGCTCGCGACAGCGTGCGTGGCGATCGGCCTCGCGCCGGTGGCGTTTTGGCCGGCGATGGCCCGCGCGGTGGCGGGATGGAATCCAGCCTGGGGCAGTCTCGCGGCGCCCGCGTCGCTGACCGCGCTCGGCGCCGCCAACCTGGCGCTGACTCTCATCGCCGCCCTCGCCGTGGCGCTGCTCTGGGGGCGCACGCGGCGAAACGGCCTGCGCCGTGCGCTCACCTGGGATTGCGGATACGCGGCGCCCACGGCGCGGATGCAGTACACTGCGGGATCGTTTGCGGGCATCATCACCGAATGGTTCGGGTGGATTCTGCGGCCGCAGCGCCACGAGCACCGTCCCGGGGAAACATTTCCGACCCGCGCCAGTTTCTCCGAGCACACGCCGGAGACGGTGCTCGAGCACGTGATCGAACCGGCGGGCGAAGCGGTGATGCGGATTTCGACGGCGGTGCGGCGGCTGCAACACGGGCGGTTGCAGGCCTACCTGCTCTATCTCGTCGTCGGTGTCGCGGCCCTGGCCGCGCTGGTGCTGATGGGGGACGGCAGTCCCTGAAAATTCCAAACACCAAAATTTCAAACTTCAAAAGGCTCCAATGACCAGGCCTCAAATTTCAGTTGCTCGACCTTGGGATTTATTTGGTGTTTGGGTTTTGGCGTTTGGGATATTTTGCTAGTTGCCGCATGTATCTCAATCTCATCCAGATTGCCGAGTCGTTCGGGGTGTCGGAAAAGGTGGTCGAAGACTGGATCCGCCGGGAGGGGCTGCCCCATACGCCCGATCGCGGACGGCTGTTGTTCGACCGGGCGCAGGTGGCAAACTGGGCGGCGGCGCGCGGGCTGGCGGCGCAGGCGGGTTTCCTCGCACCGGAAACGCCGGCCTTCGCCGCTGGTTTCCGCCTCGCTCCGTTGCTGCGGGCCGGCGGCATCTGGCGCGATGTTGCGGCGGCGGACGTCACGGACGTGCTGGTGCGAATCGTCGGCGCCCTGCCGGGTGCGACGCCCCCGGTCCGCCAGCTCCTCGCGCAGCGACTGCGGGCGAAGGGCGGCGTCACGATGGCGCCGGTGGGCGGGGGTTTTGCCCTGCCGCATCCGAGCTCGCGTGTCGCGCTGGGCCGCGACTCCGGCACCGTGGCCCTGCTGTTGTTGCGCGACGCGCTGCATCTCACCGATCCGCAGCCGGACGCCGTACCGTTGACGCGGCTGATTTTCTTCATCGCGCCCTCGCCCCGCACGCATCTCGATCTGCTGGGCCGGCTGAGCCGCAGTCTCGTGCGCGGGCCGTTGCGCGACCTCGTCGTGCGGGGCGCGGCGGACGAGGAAATATTCCGGGCGGTGGCGGCCGCGGATGAGGCGGCCTCCGGTGCCGCCAGCCGGGAGGTGGCGACGTGACGGCGGGACCGTTGCTGCTTTTTGCCGGAGCGTGCCTCGGTGCTGGCATTGTACTGGGCCCCCGGCTGCCGCGGTTGTGGCTGGGGTTGACGCTGGCGGGCGCGGCCGCGGTGCTGGGTGTGGCGCTACGTGCGCTCGGCGGCGCGGGGGAGTGGGAATGGCGCAGCGCGTTTCCCGTGGGTGGCGAGCCGCTGCATCTCAGGCTGGATGGCATCAGCGCGCTGTTTCTCGTCTTGTTGAGCGTGGTGGGCGCAGCCGGCGCGATCTATGCGTGCGAATATTGGGCGGACGGGCGTTATCCCGCCTCGGCGCCGCGCGGGCGGATGTGGTGGAGCGCGCTGGTGCTGGCCATGGGCTTCGTGCTGCTGTCGTCCAACGGGCTGCATTTTCTCATCGGGTGGGAGGTGTTCACGCTCAGCGCGTATTTTCTGATCACGCTGGAACGGCAGCGGCGCGACGTGCGCGCGGCCGGCTGGCTTTTTCTTGCCGCTTCGCACGCGGGCACGCTCTGCCTTTTCGCTTTTTTCGCGGCGCTGGCGGCGCGCAGCGGGAGCTGGGACCTCGGCCCGATGCGCGACCACGCGGAGCTGGCCCCGTTGTTCTGGCTGCTCTTGTTGGGCTTTGGCGTGAAAGGCGGCTTGTTTCCATTGCACATCTGGCTGCCCTCGGCGCACGCCAGCGCGCCGAGCCACGTCTCGGCCATCCTTTCCGCCGTGGCGATCAAGATGGGCATCTACGGGCTGGTGCGCTTCAGCGGGTGGCTGCCGGTGCCGGCGGCGGCGGGTTGGGTGGTGATTGGCCTGGGCGCGATCGGCGCCGTGCTCGGCATCGCGTTTGCGTTGGCGCAGGACGACCTCAAGCGGCTGCTCGCCTATTGCTCGGTCGAGAACATCGGCGTCATCGTCATCGGCCTCGGCGCCGCCTTGCTCGGCGTGACCCATGGCGACGCGTCGTGGGGCCGGCTGGCGCTGGCCGGCGCGTTGCTGCACGTGTGGAATCACGGCCTTTTCAAAGCGCTGCTGTTCTTCGGCGCCGGCGCGGTGTTGCACGCCACGGGCACACGCGAGATGAGCCGGCTGGGGGGGCTGTGGCGCGCGATGCCATGGACGGCCGGGCTGTTCGCGCTCGGCGCGGCCGCGATCTCGGGTCTGCCGCCACTCAACGGTTTCGTCAGCGAATGGCTGGTGTTTCTCGGGCTTTTCGATGCGGTGGCGGGCCGCGGACCGGCGGCATGGGCGGCCATGCTCGCGGCGATTATGCTGGGCATCACGGGCGCGCTGGCGCTGGCGACTTTCGTGAAGGCGGGGGCGGTCGTGTTTCTCGGCGCGCCGCGCACCAAGCCGGCTGCGCGGGCGCACGAGTGTGGAACGCTGATGCGCGCACCGATGCTGGCGCTCGCCGGTGCGTGTGTCGCGATCGGACTTGCGCCGGTGTTGTTCTGGCCGGCGGTGGCGCGCGCGGTCGTCGCGTGGCATCCAGCATGGGCCGCGGCGGATGTGCCCGTGCCGCTGGCCACGCTGGGCCCGGTGCATGTCCTGCTGGCGGCGGCGTTCGTGGCCGCGGCGGCGTGGCTGGGGCGGAAGGCGCACGCGAACGGCCTCCGCCGGGCGCTGACGTGGGACTGCGGCTACGCCCTCCCGACACCCCGCATGCAATACACGGGCGGCTCCTTCGCCGGGATCGGGTCGGGCTGGTTCTTCTGGATTCTGCAACCGGAGCGGGTGGTGCGTCGTCCGCGCGGTCCGTTTCCGGCGCACGCCAGCCGGATGGAGCGTGTGCCTGAAACGGTGCTGGAGCGGGTGATCGAGCCGGCGGGCGCCGTCGTCCTGCGCGTGTCGACCGCGGTGCGTCGCTTGCAGCACGGCCGGCTGCAATTCTACATCGCCTATGTGATGATGGGCCTGGCTTCCCTGGGCCTGGTGGTTTGGTGGGGAGGCCCGCGATGAATCCAAGCCGGATCCATTCATTAGAACCCCGTTTACCCGTCGAGCCGTGTAAACTAATTGGTGTGTGTAGGGGCGTCGCTTGCCGACGCCCGTTTCCCCGT
>JACQWL010000089.1 GCA_016209255.1 Verrucomicrobiota bacterium | reverse complement strand
GGGGAGCAATCGGTAATCTGAGGTTCACGAACAGGGTGGCGGCGAGCGCCTCGTTAGTATGGTCCGCTGCGCGGACCGTTTTACCCGAACGATGCAGGGGAACGTAATTTCATTCGGGAAAGCACGCTTGAAAGGTGGACCGCGTTGTCCCCAACGCGGTTTGCGTTACGTCAGCGCCTTGAGGTCAAGGCGCTCTACCCTTCATTGAATGGTTGGCTTGGACCGGCAAGATTTCGGACTGTCAAAAAACTTGACCTGTTCACAACATGTTTGGGGATTCAAGGACTCTAGCGGACTGACCCTCTTGGCTGCCCCCTTCGAACAGGCGACCATCGACTCACGCCGGTCGTCACGGATACAAATAGGGTCCCGGGTGAAACCTGACACCCTCCGTGCTGCCTTCCGCTTTTCGCCCGGAAAATCTTCCTACCCTCAAATATTCCTACCCAAAATCCGAGGTTTGGGTACGAGTCAGTTGATATTCGTTCAGCTGAATTCTGCCAAGGGGTAGGAAAATTGGTGGGTAGGAAAATTTTCGATCCCAGAACGACGGCACTCCGCAAAAAGAAAGGGCAAAAACGGGGTCAGGTTTCACCATGCTCCTCGAACAGGCGACCATCGACTCACGCCGGTCGTCACGGATACAGAAAGGGTACCGGGTGAAACCTGACCCCCTCCGTGGTGCCCTGATGCGTGAATCATGATCGACCTAAATTTTCACTGGGCCATCGAGGCTTTCGATTTCCCAAAACGCGCAAACGTCGCGGGTCTCCGTTTCGAGATACGACTCCCCCGAGAACGATGCCCCTCGCACGATGGAATTCAGGTCGACCGCAATGCCTCGCGTGAGTTCGAGCAGCTTGTTCTCATCGCCGATCTTCAATTTTAGGACCGCAGCGTCGAACGGTTTGATGGCGCCTTTCGTGGTCACTACTTGATGATGGGCCAGCGCCTGATTTCGCGCCTTCTTGAAGGCCCGAAACTCTCGACTGCGCTTCAGCGCGCTGAAATTCACGCGTAGCCTGTGGTAGCGCTCCTTGAATTGCTTTTTGAGACGAGCCCTCTCCTCCTTGGAGAACGCGCTCCACATGCCGTAACCGTCACCGGCCATGCGCGGCAGACCTGGCCGGCAGTGCTTCTTGAACAAGATATTTCTTACCGCCGGATCGCGCAGTTCGCGCATGATGCTGGGCACCGACGCCGTGCGCTGATCGCGGTCGCCGCAAAGCTTCATGATTTCTAGCACCACTGTCCAGTAGAGGGTCCGTCGGAGCTGCTCGAAGCCGGCTCGCCGCGGGCCGCCGCCCATTCTGGCGATCAGGTCTACGTTTCTTAGCATCGGGCGCAAAAACAGCGATTGGGCGTATGCGAGCAGGAGAAATGTCGTGAAATGATCGACGCGTTGCCCGAGGTCCGCGGCGCGGCGCTCGGGTGTTTCCGTCTTCGTCTGCTGTGACTGGCTCACACCGAAGTTTCGATTGATGAGGCGATCCCGAGAGGGTCAGTCCGCTAGTTGCTAGTCGGCTTGCGAAATGTAGGCGCGGACCGCTGAGGGTGCGCCCATCTTCGGGACTTGCGCGATCCCGCTGTGCCGGGCGGCCACGAGTGTGCGCAACCTGAGGGCGCGCGCTACTTTCCAAGGGACGCCGTTCGGGGCGCGCTCGGCACCGGCGAGCGTTTTTTTTGAGGTCGGACACGCCGACTAGCAACTAGCGGACTGACCCTCTTGGCTGCACCGGCTCCAGAAACTAGCGACTAGCGGACTGCCCCCATCGGATCGGCCCAGTGTTATTCGGACCAACTGAGTTTGTCTTTTGCAGGGCGGGACAGCCAGGCGGGTAAAGCAGCCGGCAGGAGAACCGATGGCGCAAGACTTTGAGACAGAAAACGCCCGGAAGCCCACACTCAAAATTGGGGGGAGGCGCGGATATCCGCGCAATTCACCGGGCACCCGATGCGGACGAGAACCGGCGACCGAGGGCGCACGGCGGGTCGATCGGATAATGGAGCAGGAAGGCATGCCGCCTGCGTTTATCCGCGGCAATCCGCGTCATCCCTCGCTGCCGAGCCGGCAGGCGCGGCGAAACGGTTTTGAAAGGCGGGGACGGTCAACCGCGCGTTTCAAGACATCAAAGCCGAGTTGATTGAAGAATCGAGACCCCACCGGGTCGGGGCTGGCGCCTCCGCGAACTCCGCGCCTCCGCGTGAACTCATCTTGGTCAAACGGAGACGCGGAGTGCACAGCGCGGTGGAGCCGCAACCAAAGATAGGCAACCGGTGAGACACAGAGGGCACAGAGGTCGAGCAGGAGGTCACAGAGAGATGCACGAAACCCCCGCAGGTTGCTCGGTCATTGCTCAAACTGATCAACCGCGGATTACAGAGAAAACCGATGTGCAAGATCTCGACGGCATCACCGGCGCCCGGAGGTCGCCGGCCCACCTCTCCTGCCCATAGGTTCGTGACAACCCTCCGGCACCAGCGCCGGATCCATGCCGAGCGTGCCGGTGAGGCTGGCGACGTAGCCGGGGTCCAGGGCGGCGTTGGCGGCGGCTTGCGCGGCGGCGTGTCGCTCGCGGATGCCGAGCCGGGCGGCGACGTCGGCGTAGTTGGGCCGGGCGATGAACTTTTCGAGATAGAGCGCCTGTTCCTGCCAGTCGGCGATGTCGCGCCGTTGCTGCGCCTCCAACCGCGCGCGATACCAGTCGCTCCCGAGCACATGCTGGCGCGTGAAGAGCGCGCGGAATTCCGGATTCGTCGGACCGAGACCGCTCCACGCGCCGTCGCGCATCAGGTGCAGCAGGGCGCGGAGCGGCGGCACCGCGTGCTCGATCGAGCCGTCGGCAAAGTAGGACTCCGCCGCGGTACGCATGGCCTGGACGATGTTGTCCACGCCCTCGGCGAACACGGCCGGATCCTGCAACTCGGGCCGGAGCATCTCCTCGTCGAACAGGGTACTCGGGTTGCCGAGCACGCGGCCGCAAAAACTCTGGACGAAGCGTGATGTGACGCGCCAGCCGAGCCGGCTCGCCAGGACGGTGCGGCCCTCGTGCGGCCAGTCGGTGCAGCGTTCGAGGTAGCCGTGGGCGATGAGGAAGGCCGGCGTGCGCTCCTCCGCCGTCATGCGCGCCCAGATTTCCGGGACGAGCAGGCTGATGTCGTGGTCGACGCGGTAGCGCGGGCCGAGCCAGCCGGCCGCGGAGGAAAAACACGCGAGGTCGGTGAGGCTGAACGACACCAGCGCCGCGTTGAGATCGTGAACCGGCGGGAGGGCGTTGAACGGGCCCTTGGTCATCGCGCCCTCGGAGCCGGCGCCGGTGGTCGAGGGCGATTTGCCCGTGAGGCTGGCGATGAAGTCCATGAAGGCCTCGGGAAACTCCTGGTAGTGGAGCGGACCGTAAACGCAGAGAGGTCGGACACCCGGCTCGGGCGGATTCAGCCGCCGGCCCATGAGCACCGCGCCAACGGGAAACAGGACGGGGGCGTCGGCGGGGAGTCGGCGATAGAGCCGCGCGCCGGCGTGGGCGAGGTAGGTCGTGCGTGGATCCTCGAGGTCGGGACGTTGTTGCAGGTAACGGGGATTTTTCGACGGCTTGCCGCCGACGAGCCGCGGGTGCGCGGGCGAGGCGAGATAGTCGGGTCGTCCCGCGGAAAGGAACTCCTCGAAGATGGCGCGCACCGGATCGGTGAAGGCATCGAAACCGATCGTGTCCTCCACGATCGCGCGCGCGGCCTCGCGGTCGAGCGGCTCGTAATTCGAGAAGAAATTCCCCGGGCGCGAGAAGTCGCGCTCGGTGTCCCGGTCGTAGCCGCGGACGATGGCCTCGTCGGGGCGCTGGAAAAGCGCGGACTCGCAATTGTGGACAAACTTGAGCGCGGTGGCGCCGGCCGCCCACGCGGGCAGTCCGGCGAGGCCGTGGGCCGGCACGACGACCGAGGCGGTGATGTCGTCTTCGACCTGGATTTTCACCGCGGGGAGAAAATCCTTGCGCAGACTGAACGTGCGCCAGCCGCCGTCGGGCGTGAAGCCGATGCGCAGGTAGTGGGTGAGCACCTTCTGGCGGTGATACTTCAGCTCGTTGCCCGGGCGGCCATTGATCGTGTCGACGCTGAAGTGCTGGCGCCAGTCGGTGCCCCATTTGGGTTTATAGTAGCGCTTGATCAGGAGCACGAGATCGAGGATGTAGCGCGGGATGGTGCCGAGCCACGCGTTGTACCCGTCGGTGTAGTCGGGGCTGCGGCTGAGGAGCTTGACGACCGAGCCGAGCGAGCGCTCGTGGCTGAGGAGCGGCCGGCCGCGCGCGCGATTGCGCGCCAGATCGCGGAAGCGCTGGCCGTATTCGCGGAAGAGGATGGAATCGACGAGATCGAAGTCGGCCGCGAGGTCGCTGACGAAGTTCGGGCCGGTGAACATGGCGTCGGCGATCGATTTCGAGATCTCGGACTTGCCGCCGCCGGAGACGGTGCACGGCTTGTGGCAGAGCAGCCCCTCGGCGGTCGTGCCTCGAAGGCGCCAGCGGCGGCCCTCGTCGGGCTTGACCATCTCGATCTTGTAGCCGGACGGGAGCACGTAGGTGTGGCGGGGCAGGAGCTTGATCGTGTGCTTCGCGGGCGGAGCCGGAATCGCAAGGTCTTGGCCGGGTTCGGCGTTCACCGGCGCCAAAACCTCGCGATTTCGGCCGCCCGGCGGCGGCGTGACAGGCCACGCGATGGTCTGCGCGCGCAGATCGAAGGCGGCGTCCTGCGGGACGTAGCAGATGTCCGGATATTGGCGGTCGCGCGCCCAACCGCCGGGCTGCGGCTCGGCGCGATCGCCGAGCTGGCCGAGCGCCTCGGCGAAGGTGTGGTCGACGATCGCGAGGTGCCGGCTGAGCTGGAAATCTTCGCCGAGATCGTAGCTCGGAAACACGATGGCGCCGCCGGCGTGTTCCTCTTCGCACCGGCCCAGGAGATTCGCGGCAAAACTGATCTGGGCCTTCACCTCTTTTTTGCAGTAGCCGAAATAGTTGTCGGAAATCAGCGTGACCATGACGCCGCTCGTGTCGCGCGCGGTGAGCTTGAACGCGGAGCCGTCGTTGTAGCGCTCGTCCGGCTGCCGCCAGCACATGCCGTCGCGGCGCTGGCGCTCCGTGGCCTCCTCCCACGGCGGCAGACCGAGGTCGCGTTTGGCCAGCTGCGAGAGATGCGGGGCGAGGATGACGCAGCCGGTATGGCCGGTCCAGTGGGCGGGATCGAGGGCGGCGTCATTTTCGGGCAGGTGCGGATCGCCGGCGTTGCCGAAGATACGCTCGATGAAATCGAGGTTGGCGACGAGGGCGCCCGGCACGAAGAAGCGCGTTTCCATCGCGCGCCGGGGCGTCAGCCCGGGCACCGCCGGACACACGATGGGTCGCAGGTGCAACGAGACGAAGCACCCGGCGGGCGCCGGTGCGGTCGCGGTGAACGGCAGCCGCAGAACGTCGGCGGGCGGATGCAGCGCCTGGCGCAGCAAGCGGCCGAAGACGGCGGGCGGCACGGCCTGCTTGTCGTCGGGCACCGGCGGGCCGAGCGCGGCCACGTGGAAAATGCCCTTGGTGGTGCGACGATCGCTCCGCGGGTTGTGCAGCACGCCCTGGCGGACGCGGTGCGAGGCGAGGATGTCGCTCCGGTGGTGGTCCGACGCGGGCGGCAGCGACAGCACGCGCGCCAGGCCGGGCCGATCCAGGACGAGGGTGATGGCCGGAAGCCGGGGAACGTCGCAGTGCGTCTCGAGTTGATCGTAGAGGAAATTCTGGATCCGCTGATCCACGGGCGAAAGATGCCGGGTGAGGGCGCGGTCCTTCTCGCGGCTGAGGGCGAGGAAGTGATCGACCAGCGGCACGAGTCCGTCGCCCTGGCTGGCCGGCACGCCGGGTTGCCCGATTTCGCGGAGCTTGAGATTGAGATAGGCGACGAGTTGTCCGTCGGCATCTCCGGCGGCCGTGTTGGCTGAGCGGTTCGAAAGGTTGTCCATGAAGTGTATTAGGTGTTCGCTCGCAGCCTGTCGGACTTGCGGATGAAGCCGAGAGGTTTTCGGGAGAAATTTTTCCCGCGATCGAGGGTGCCGGCCCGGACCGGCTGCAAAGCCGTATCCAATCAATCGGAGTGGACCACGATACACACGAAATACTCAGAAACCCAATCCCTGGTCGCCTTCCGCATCGCCAACGGCGGGTAAGCTACTTCCGTGCATTCCGTGCATTTCGTGTGTTCCCTCCAGAGGCGGGCAAGCCGTGGGCCAAAGGATTGAAGGGTTTGGAGATCTCTTGGCCCACCATACACGCAGGAAAACATCATGTTCAGCGCATGCAGGCCAAGCCGAAGACCTCAGGCTTCGCGCATGGGAATGCTTTGCGCTGCCGTCCCAATCGTGTCACGGGTGGAGTCCAGCAACGCTTTTGCTCGCCATGAACTCCCTGCGCTTCCTGTCCGCTCTCTGCGGGTTTCTCGCCATTTCCGCCGGCGCCCAGACGCCGCCGCCGATCCCGTTCCAGGTGCCGCCTGGCTTCGAGGTCGTCCGCATCGCCGCGCCACCCCTCGTCAAATTCCCCGTCATGGGCAATTTCGACGACCGCGGCCGCCTCTTTGTCGCCGAGAACGCCGGCGTCAACGCGAGCGACAAGGTGCTCGATGAGACCACCCCCAACCACGTCCGGCTGCTCGAAGACACCGACGGTGACGGCGTCTTTGATCGCGCCACCATTTTCGCCGACAAAATGACGTTTCCCCAGGGAGCGCTCTGGCATCAGGGCGGACTTTATGTGGCGTCGCCGCCCGGGATCTGGCGTCTCGAGGACACGGACGGCGACGGCAAGGCGGATGTGCGCAAGCAACTGGTCAAGGGATTCAAATACACCGGCAACGCCGCCGACGTGCACGGGCCCGTCCTTCACCCCAACGGCCGGATCTATTGGTGCCATGGTCGCAAGGGCCACGAGGTTTTCCAGGCGGATGGGACGCTGGCGGCCAAGGGCCTCGCGGCGCGAATCTGGTCGATGCGACCCGACGGCACCGATATTCAGGTGCACGCCAGCGGCGGAATGGACAACCCCGCCGAAGTCACCTTCAGCCAGGAGGGTGACATCTTCGGGACGGTGAATATTTTTCACCGGGGACCGCGGGCCGACGCGATTTTGCACTGGGTGCATGGCGCGGCGCACCCGCACAACGAGACCGCGATTGCCGAGTTGAAACGGACCGGCCCGCTGCTCGGCGCCGCCGCGCTCATCGGTCACGTCGCCCCGGCCGGCGTCACGCTCCTCCGCCACGACGCCTGGCCGCCCGAGTATCGGGGCAACGTGTTCTGGGCGGAATTCAATACGCGCCGGATCATGCGCACGGTGCTGGAGCCGGTGGGCGCCACGTTTCGCGGCCGGGGCGAGGTCTTCGCCACCACCACCGCCGACGGCGCCCATTTCACCGATGTCTTCGAGGATGCCGACGGAAGTCTCGTCGTGATCGACACCGGCGCGTGGTTCCGCCAAGGCTGCCCAACCTCCGGCGTGGCGCGGCCGGAAATCCTCGGCGGCATCTACCGTATCCGTCGCACCGGCACAAAGCCGACCGACGACCCGCGCGGACGACGCATCGACTGGGCGCGGCTGCCTTCCGCGCGTATGATCGATCTTCTCGCCGATGCCCGCCCCGCCGTGCGGGATCGCGCCCTCGCCGAGTTCGCCGGCCAAGGCAGCGTGGCTCCGCTCGGCGCCGCGCTCGGCGATCAACGCTATCTGGTGCGCAGCAATGCCGTGTGGGCCTTGACGCGGATCGGCACCGCCGATGCGGCGGCGGCGGTCCGGCGCGCGCTCGCTGATGCCGACCCACGGGTCCGCCAGGCCGCGTGCCAGAGTGCCTTCTTCTCGATCGACCGTGGGGCGTTCCCCGCGCTCACGCAACGGCTCGGTGACGCCGCGCCGTCCGTCCGTCGCGAGGCCGCGCGCGCGCTGGGCCGGTTGCGCAATCCCGCGGCGATCGCGCCGCTGGCCAACGCGGCCGCCACCGCCAACGACCCGGTCCTGTCGCATGCATTGATTTACGCGATGCTGGAAATCGACGACCCGGCCGCGACCCGGAAACTCCTGGCCCATGCGCAACCGCTGGCGCGTCGCGCGGCGTTGATTACGCTCGACCAGCTCCCGAAAGGAGACCTCGCTGCCGAACCCGTCTTCGACGGCTTGAAGTCCGGCGATGCCGCACTGCGCGCGGCCGCGCTGCAGATCGCCATCAATCGGCCGATGTGGAGCGCCCACGCGGCGAAGCATCTTGCCTGGCTGTTTGACGCCGCTCCCGTTCCCGCCCGGGAAGAGGTCGGCGCGCAGCTCCTCGCGAAATTCCTTTCCGCCCCGGAGGTGCGCGAATGGGTGCGCGGCAGCGTCGCCGCCCTCCCGCCGCGCCTGCTGTTCGACGCGATGGCGGGCGCGTCCACGGCCTGGGACGATGCCTGGCGCGAGTGGCTTGTGAGCGCACTGCGCTCGCCCGATCTTCCCGTGGCCCAGGCCGCCCTGCGCGCGATCACCACGCACCGGCAGCGCGATTTCAGAACCGCGCTGCGGGAGATCGCCCGTGACACGACGCGCCCCGCGCCCTTCCGCGTCGCCGCATTGCAAGCCGCGGCGGGCAGCGATCGGACCATGGATCAGGAGGCGTTCCAAATGGTGCTCGAGCCGTTCGTCTCGGGCGGTTCTCCCGACTCACGGCTCCAGGCCGCCTCGGTTCTCGGGAATTCCCGGCTCACGCGCGAACAGTTGACGAAGCTCGCCGCGTTGCTGCCCGCGACCGGTCCCATGGAACTGCCGCAAATGCTGGGCGCGTTTCAGCGCGGCCCAGCAGAACCGGAAATCGGCGCGCTGCTCCTCGCCAAGCTGGCCGACTCGCCGGCGCGATTCGGTCTGAGCAGCAGCAATCTCCAGCCAGTCTTCAACCGGTATCCCGGTGGAACCGAGAAGATCGCCCCTTTGGTCGCGGAGTTGCTGAGCCAGGCCGCCGCCAAATCCGTCCGGGTCACCGAGGTCGAGAAGCTCGCCACGAGCGGAGATGTCGCCCGGGGTCAATCGGCATTTTCGGCCGGCGCGGGCGCGTGCGTCAGTTGTCACCGCGTCGGTGAATCCGGCACCAAGATTGGACCAGACCTCTCCCACATTGGCCGGATTCGGGAGGTGCGCGATCTCGTCGAGTCGATCAGCTTCCCGGACAGCAGCATTGCCCAGGGCTACGAAGCGTTTCGCCTGGAGACCAAATCCGGCGAAACCTTCGTCGGCACCCTTGCACGCGAGACGTCCGAACACGTCGTGGTGGTCACCATCGATGGCCGCGAGAACACGGTGGCGCGCTCCACCATCGCGCGGCTCGAACCGATGGCGAACTCGCTCATGCCCCCCGGTCTGGATCGCGCGCTCGACCCGCAAACGCTTGCCGACCTCATCGCGTACCTGAAGAGCCTGCAGTAACAGACGGCCGGGCTTGGATTCTGGACGCTGGGTGATTGGTATTGCGTCAGCCTCGTGCGTTTCCCTCCTCCCTCACCCAGCATGTCCGCCGCGCCCAAAGATCGTCAGCCCTGGCCGATGAAGTGGATCGCCCTCGCGATCCTCCTCGTCATCGTGCCCTACACTTTTCTGACCCTGCACTACCGGAAGCAGAGGTCGGTCGGACGGGGTCAGCCTGTTACATGTTAGCTGACAGTCACCCCTCCCCGGCCCGATCCCATGAAAATCCGGTTTGCTGCCCGTCGTTGGAGCCGATGGCAAAGGGCAAAGTTTGACCCGGATCGTTTTTCCCGGCAGCGCTGTTCGCGTGCGCACGATCGCTTTCACGTTGTTTGCCCTCGTCGCCTTTGCGGCGAACTCTGTGCTCTGCCGCCTCGCGCTCGCGCCGGGCGCAATCGATGCGGCAAGTTTCTCGACGGTGCGATTGAGCTCGGGCGCGATCACGCTGCTTATGATCACGATTGTCATGCAGCGGGGTTCCTTCCGCGTCCATGGCTCGTGGATTTCGGCGGCGATGCTTTTTTCTTACGCGGTCCCATTCAGCTTCGCCTACCTAAGCCTGGGCGCGGCAACCGGAGCCCTTATCCTTTTCGGCGCTGTCCAGGCGACAATGATGGTGGCTGCAATCGTCGCCGGTGAACGGCCGCATCCGTGGCAGTGGCTCGGCTTGTTCGTTGCCCTGACCGGGCTCGTCGGCCTGGTGCTCCCGGGGTTGACGGCGCCGCCACTGGTGGGCTCGGCCCTGATGGCGATCGCGGGAATCAGCTGGGGGGGATACTCGCTGCGGGGTCGCGGCACCGCCGATCCGCTCGGCGACACGACAAGCAATTTTCTCCGGTCAGTGCCATTCGTCATGATCGTCAGCCTCTTCGCGGTGCGACAATTCCATGTGACGCCCAGTGGCATTCTGCTCGCAATCTGTTCGGGGGCTCTTGCCTCTGCGTTGGGTTATGTTGGGTGGTACGCGGCGCTCGCTGGATTGACGGCGACCCGCGCGGCGGCCGTGCAATTGTCGGTGCCGGTGCTCGCGGCCGTGGGTGGCGTCGCCTTTCTGGCTGAGGCGGTTTCGCTTCGGCTGCTTGTCTCCGCGTTTCTGATCCTAGGGGGGGTGGGCCTGGCCGTCATGGGCCGGAAGCGCGTCACGGACCAGCATTAACGGGTCGCCCGCAGCAGGACCCGCGGCGCGCAGCGTGCGTCCCGATAGTGCATCGTAACGAGCGGGTATTACTTGGGGCCGCAAAACTCCGGGGCCATCCTCGAGAGCAGTCCCTGCTCTCCGCCGGCAAGGAACACGACGCCGGCGCACACCATCAACACGACGCCCACCGGGGCGCTGAGACGGCGACCCCAGCGAACGCTTTTTTCCACCGCCATCACCAGACCGAGCACGAGCATCCACGCCAGGTGTCCCACGCTGTTGAGAAGCATCAGCAGCATCAGAGCCCAGCAGCACCCGACGCAAAACACGCCGCTGGCCCAGCCGAGGCGAAACGCCTGCCAACGCTGGCGCCGTCCCTGCCAGTACGAAAGAACAACTGCCAGGGGAGAACGACATTTCTCGAGGCAGCGATACTTCAGTGCACTGAATTGAAAGAGTCCGGCGAGCAGCAACAGTGCGGGCGCCGCTGCCCGGTCGAGCAATCTCATCTCATCCGGAAAAGCCACTGCGCTTTGCGCCCCCAGGCTGATGGGACCCACGAGTGCGCCAGTCGCAGCCCAGGCCGCGAGGTAACCAAGTGCCGCCAGAGCGATCAGCAGCGAGCGATCGGCCCGCTCACTTGCAAACGTATGCAGTGTAGCCAGGACCGGAAGGCACGTTGGCAGCATCATTGCCACCGACATCCCCGTCCATGCAGCGACGAACATCAGGATGGTCGATAGCCGAAACGGAGCTACGATTTCCGTGCGGGCATGAAAATGCAGGATCCCATGGATACTTGCGTCCGCCGACCACAGGACCGCCCACGCGGTCGCGGCAAGAAATCCGACCGCTCCCGCGAGTGCAAGGCGTTCGACCGGTGCAGGGACGGCGATTCGAAACGCGCTCATGGGTGGTGCCCGTCGTCGTTTTGCCGCCGCGCCACACAATCATCAGCGCACGCGGCGGCGCGACCGAATTGTCGTTAGGCCGCGAACTGGAACGTACCCGAGACGGCGTTATGGTTCTCGAGGTTGACGTTGAAACCGGGGGCTTCGGCGCGATAGTGCGACGCCTTGCCAACGTAAGCCGGAGATCCGGGAATGGTGGTGAAGATCGTGTCGTGCAGCGCGGTCTCCTTGCCCGTCGCGCCTTTGAAGGGTTCCAGGGCGGCTTCGATCGCCTTGCCGACTTTCAGGGTGCCCTTGACTCCTTCAACCTGGAAGGTGATGGGCGTCTGTTCGATCGAATCCACGCGGCCGACCAGTTTCGCCAAATCCGCGACCGGCCCGCCCAACTTTCCGGTCCAGACGCTTACCAGCGCATCCTTCTGCGCCGTGGTCGCCTTGTCATCGATGTAGATGCGGACATTCCAGTTCCCTTTCAAAATGTTTCCCGGGATGTGGCACAGGATGGCGATTGTGTGGCCGGAGACGTCCACGCCGCTTACGCTGCCCTTGTCGACGTGCCACGCCAGCGTTCCGTCACATGTCCCGCCATCGGGGTCTTCTCCGACCCAGCACGGACAAAGGACATTGCAGGTGCACACTTCCAGGAGACGACCTTCGAGTTGATACGGCATAATTCACCCCATTTTTGCGAGCCTCACCAATCTTGAAAACGCGCGGCTTGAGGGAGACTGCCGGGACGGAGCCGCGTGTTTGATTTTTTGGTCGCGTCAAGCTGCATGCGCGCACCCCGGAAAGTCAAGTTCCGACAGCGTGGATGAACGCATGAAGAAGGCGCGAGGGGAAAACCCCGCCCCGGCCTGACCCCATGAGAATCCAGTTTCGTACCCGCAAAACGCAGGGACACTCCGGGCCTTGCCACACGCACCGTTCGTCCTCTTCCCTCCTCCCTCACCCAGCATGTCCGCCGCGCCCAAAGATCGTCAGCCCTGGCCGATGAAGTGGATCGCCCTCGCGATCCTCCTCGTCATCGTGCCCTACACTTTTCTGACCCTGCATTACCGCAAGCAGGGCCCGGCGTTCCGTCCTTATGAGGACATGAAGAACCGCGCCGGCGTCATCCGGCTGCTCTCCGCGGGTTTTCAACGCATCCCGCTCGCGGCCCAGCGACCGGCCGATCCCAGTGGCACCACCGCCGCCGCAACGTTCATGGCCCCCGGCGGCCTGCCCGCCGAGCTCGCCGCGACCCTCGTCGAGGCGCCGCTGCTGCCGGCGGAAATTCTGACCGTGTCCGCCACGCCCGACACCGGCGCCGCCCAAGCCTACCAGATTCGATTCTCCTGCACCCTGCCCGATGAAAAGCAGCAGCTCGCCGGCGCCGAACTCTACGTCAAGGGCGGACAAATCGTCATCACGCCGACCTTCGAACGGCTCGCCGGCCAGCTTCGCGCCCGCACGCGGGAGAACGTCGTGCTCATCACCGTGCCCGCCGGCGCACTCAAGGCCGGCCAGTATCAGGTCACGCTCGCCGGCCAGCGCATCTCGCGGGCCTGGACGTTGCACGTGCGGTGAGCGTCCGTCCGAACGCGGCTATTTCTCACCGCGACCTGTTGCCGCAACCAAAGGATCGGCCAAGACATTTAACCGCGGATGCGCCGGAGGCGGGTAAACCGCCACGGCTTGCCCGCCTACGGATGGTTTTGCTTATAGCCCGCATGTACTCGCAGGAAACGCAGAAACACAGCCACGTCCATCGTCGGCCAAGCGTGAAACCCAATCAGAG
>JACQWL010000083.1 GCA_016209255.1 Verrucomicrobiota bacterium | reverse complement strand
GGGCTACACCGCCCGGGAAAAATCATCATGCCCAAGCGGCGTTGGCCGCGCGGAGCGCGGCATTTAGCAGCCCGTCGGTTCGGCACGCATTTTGCTTTGGAAATCGTTGCTTCGAATCGCGGCCCATTTTTCCTAAGTCCGACGGGCTGCTAGCGGACTGACCCTCTTGGCCGCCCCGGCAAATTTCGTCGACGACAAATCGCGGCTCGCGAAAACCGACGCGCAACTGCTGCAGTCGATCGCGGACGGCATCGAGGCGAAGGGCATGCCTGCGTTCGGCGCGTCGCTCTCGCTCGCCCAGCGCCGCGCCGGGCTCGCCTACCTTCGCGCCACGTTCGGCGAAAAGCCGGGAAACGCCGGGCCGAAATAGCGGCCATATTCCTGTAGCGGCGCTCTATGAGTGCCGTTCCTCCCACGTACGCCGAGTCATTGATCGCCGCCGGGCGGGTTTGTCACGTAACACGGGACAAATTGCCCCTTTCGAATTGGCCAGATTCACGACGGCGGTCATAGACCGCCGCTACAACTCCGAAAACCAATCCAATTCCGAATCGCATCGCGCCGCTCAATCAAACCACTCGTCCGCGGGATCGAATGCGGGGATTGGCACGTTCACGATCCGGTACTTTCCGATGAGACGGTGGCGGCACCCGGGCTTGATGAAGACCGACGTCATGGGTTTCACCGCGATCCGCTCGCCATCCAGCTCCATGAATCCCTCGCCCTCGAGCACGAGGTAAATCTCGGTCATCTTCTTGTGATAGTGCGTGCGCGCATCGATCGAGATGTCGACAAGGTGAATCGTCGCGACCGTGTTTTCCGGCGTCGCAAACCCGCGGCGCGCGACACCGCACGGGCACGGCACGGTCGGCACGGCGTCGAGCTGCGTGACCATGTAATTCCGGCTCGTCGCACCGGCGGCGGGCGCGGTTTCAAAGGTGGCGGGAGGAGTCATCGCGGGAGGAGATTTGTCCCATGCAACGCGAAATTGCCCACGGTGTCAAAACCCGGCCGCATTAGGTGGTGGGTCAGTTTGAAAAATTGTAGCGGCGGCCTATGACCGCCGTCCCGGGGAAGATCGGCGCTCACAGAGTGGCCTAAGGTCTGGCCATTCGGAATCGCTCGTGGTGAAGCGCCGCATGGCCCCAACGGGGCCGCACTCGACAGCCCAGGGCAACGCCCTGGGAATCAGGTTCAAGGAAGCTCAAAGCCCTGAAAGGGCGTTATGGTTCCATGGTTACGCCCATTCAGGGCGCATTTCTTCTGTCGATCTAATCCCAAGGCGTTGCCTTGGGCTATCGAATCTTGCCCCTTCGGGGCAGCAAATGTCCAAACTGTAGGGCGCTCATCGAGCGACGCTACAGGAAACTGACCCGCCGCGCCCCGGCGCATCACTCCGTCTTTTTCCGCCCGCGCGGACGCCTCGGCCTGGTTTCGCCGTGCTCCGTTGCGTCACCCGCCGCCCCGGCGCCGGCGTCCTCTTTCTTTTCCGCGAACTTCGAGGCCTTCGCGTTCAGCCACAGCTCGCCCTTGGCATTCCGGTTCAGCCAGAAAATCTCGCCCGCGTGCTCGACGAACACCGGCTTCTCGCGCGCCTTTTCCGGCGCCTTCAGCCCCGCGCCAACGAGCGTGGCAACCAATTCGTCCGGTGCTTTGCCGAGTTCCCCGGCGACACGGTCGACCGTGCCAGCGACGGCGCCGGTCTTCGTTGCTTTCAACAGCAAGCGCACCGCCGCAAACACGTTGCCGCCAGCCGGCGGGGCACCGGCCGCGGGCGGCGCGACTTCGAGAGCTGGCGCCGTATCGGAAGCCGCCGAGGCTGCCGTCGCCGCCGGAGCGGCGTCCGGCGTCGGCGCTGACTCGCCGGGCGGCCCGGCCGCCCTTGCGGTGGCCAGCGTTTCGCCCGGCCGTTTCTCGCGGCCATTGATCCAAAGGCCGCCGCGCGAATCGGCATTGAGCCACCAGACTTCGTCGCCGATTTCGACGAACACCGGCTTGTCGCCCGGCGTCGCCGGCACGACCAGTCCGAGCGCCACAAACGCCGCCGTCAGATCAGCTTCGCTGCACCCCAGCGCGCGGGAAAGAAAACTGGTGCTGCCCGAACCCCCGGGCCCGCGCCGATTGCGCCGCATCTTCGGCCGGATCTTTTGCAGCACCTCCGCGCCTCGCGGCAACTCCGCCGCCATCGCCGGTTCGGCACTTTGCGGTTTCACTTCCACGCTGGCCGGAGTCTTGTCCTCCGCCCTCTGTCCTCTGGCCTCCGTCCTCTGTCCTCTGGCCTCCGTCTTCTGCCCACTGTCCTCCGCTGCCTGGGCTCGGACCTCGAAAATCTGCGGTTCCATCTTCGGCTCACTCGTTGCCGCGACCTCTTCCTTCGCCGGTTTCGTCTCGTCCGCGAACCGGGCTGCCTTCACAACGCGGAAAATCGGGCGCGGTTTCTCCTTCGTGTTGATCCACAGCTCGCCGCGGCGGTTCTCGTTAATCCAGTAAATGTCCCCCTCGTACTCGATGTACTCCGGCTTCGCGTCTTCGTCGGCTGGAATCACGAAACCGCACTCGACCAACGCGGCCCTGATGTCCTCTTCCGACTGATCCCAGCGCTTCGCCAGATAGTCGACGCCGACCGACATCCCGGACCCGCGCTGGTTGCGGCGCAGGTGCGGCTTGATGGCATCGAAAAACGTCGGGAGATCGTCCTCCTCGGCGGCTGTGAGCGTGTCCCAGTCGTCCGTTTTCGCCTCTTCTTCCTGCGCCTCGGGGTCGGCGTCGTGCGACGTGTCGACCGGTCGCCGAAACCCGTCGTCGGGCGCGGCCTTCTCCTCGATAAAGCTCGCGGCGGGCTCCGCGCCTCCGCCGGCAACCGTCGCGGCTTTGAACTTCGCCTCGAACTCGGCGCGCAGCTTGTCGGCCTCCACCTTTGCCGCCGCCGCGGCCGCGTCCGCCAGCGTCCAGTCGCGCTGGGTCGGCCGGCGCGCGAGGCCCGTAAACGCGAGAAAGTTGTCGGGCTGCGTTTGAAAATCGATGATCTCCCATTCGTCACGGCCGAGATCGTTCAGAAATTTTTCCAACAGAGCCGGCGTGGCGAATCCGCCCTTGCCGCTGGTGATGACCTTGTATTCCCAAAGTGACATAGTTTTGTCCGCGCCGGGCGCGGGAACTCAACCCATCCCAAAACCCGGCGCGCTTGCCCAGCATAATCGCGCCCCAGCAGCCTGTCGGTAGTTTTTTCTCGACCCGAAGTGCCGGTTAAGGAGTTTGTCGGAAGGGAACGTGCACAGAGTGATAGCATTCCCAGTCGTTTCCCCGGAAGTTGTTACCGGCTCCGACAAACTCCTGGGCCGCGCTGTCCGCGATCAGACCCTTGCGTCGGGCTGCGCACCCGTGCCAGTCTGCCGCCCATGCGCCGCGCCCCCGCCCCGCCAGCCTGGACTGTCCGCCATAGCCGTATTCATGCCGTCGAATCCGAACATCATTGTGGCCGCCGAAAAAAGCCGAAACACCACCGCTTGAGCAACGGCCTCGCTGGAGTTCGGCCCTCCACGAACGAAGCAAACTCATGACCTCGTGTTTGGCACCAGGCGCGTTGGGGACAACGCGCCCCACCCCGGCCGCATGGACGCGGCTCAGTACCGCCGTGCTCCTGCTCGTCGCCGCGAGCGCGGGAGCAGGGACCGCCCGCGCCCAAACCCCCGCGCAAAAACTCTCTCCCTTCGTCGTCACGGCCATCCGCGCGCCGCAGCCGCCGGAACACGTCCCGTTCTCGCTGAAAACGTTCGATGCCGACGCGCTCCGCGCCACGCCCGCCCTGTCGCTCGACGGCGCGCTCCGCTCCGTGCCGGGTTTCAGCCTCTTCCGCCGCAGCGACAGCCTCACGGCCAATCCTTCGGCCCAGGGCGTTTCGTTGCGCGGTCTCGGTCCGAGCGGGGCGAGCCGCTCGCTCATCGTGCTCGACGGCGTGCCGCTCAACGATCCGTTTGGCGGCTGGGTGGCGTGGATGCTCGTGCCGCGTGAATCGCTCAGCCGCGTCGAGCTCGTGCGCGGCGGCGGCGCCCCCGCCTGGGGCAACGCCGCCCTCGGCGGCGTGGTGCAGCTTTTCACCGCGGTGCCAGAAACGGCCCAACGCCGGCTGGTCCTCAGTGGCGGCGATTTCTCGACGCGCAGCGCCGAGCTGGAAATTAGCCAGCCCGCCGGCGCCGGGATCGTGCAGCTGTTCGGCCGGGCGTTCGCGACCGATGGCATCGCCCTCGTGGCCCCCGAACGCCGCGGCTCGATCGACGTGGCGGCCGCCAGCCACCACTCGTGGCTCGCCGCGCGCTGGCACGTTCCCCTGGGCGAAAACCTCACTGCGACGATCACGGGCCGCACGTTTCGCGAAACGCGCAACAACGGCACACCGTATCAGCGCAACGCCTCGCGGGCGAATCTCGGCAGCGTGGCGCTGGCCGGCCGGCCCAGCACCGCCTTCGCCTGGAATGCCGTGGGCTATGCCCAGGATCAGCTTTTCTCCAGCACGTTCAGTTCGGTCAACGCAACGCGCACGGCGGAGACCCCCGCCAGCGACCAGTTCGCCGTGCCCGCGACCGCCGGGGGCGCGACGTGGACCGGCAACTGGCATCATGCCGGCGGCGGCGGCACGACTGCCGGGCTCGACGCCCGCCACGTGCGCGGCGAAACCCGCGAGCATTTCACGTTCGTCAACGGCGCCTTCACCCGGCTCCGCGTCGCCGGAGGCACCCAGGACATCGGCGGAGTCTTTGCCCTGCACGAACAACCCCTCGCCGCGGGCTGGCGCGCGTCGCTCGGCGTGCGGCTTGATCGCTGGCGCGAAACCGACGGCCTCCGCCGGGAGAGCGATCGCGCCACCGGCACCGTCAGCCGCGCCGATCGCTACGCGGACCGGGATGGCACGGAGTTCAGCCCGAGCGCCGGGTTGATCTGGCAGCCGGCCCCCGCCTGGCGCCTGCGCGCCGCCGGCCAGCAGGCGTTCCGCCGGCCGACGCTCAACGAGCTCTACCGCCCGTTCCGGCAGGGCGCCAACGTCACCGAGGCCAACCCCGCGCTGCGGACCGAGCACGTGACGACCGGCGAACTCGCGGCCGAATGGGCGCAGCCGCGCGGCGAGCCCGCCGGACTCTCCCTCAACGCGGCGGTTTTCTGGAACGACCTGCGCGACGCCGTCGGCAACGTCACGCTCGTGCGGGGCCCGGGTACGTTTCCGCTTTTCGGCGCGATCGCCGCGGGCGGCGTCGGCCGGCAGAAACTCAACCTCGACCGCACGGAGGTGCGAGGGCTGGAGCTGGGCGGGACGTGGCGCGCCGGCGATTCGCTTTCGTTCAACGCCGACGCCCTCTTCAACCACGCCACGGTGCGGCGCGCCTCGGTCGCTCCCGCGCTCGTCGGCAAACGCATCGTGCAAGTCCCGCGCCGCAGCGCCACGCTGGGTGCGACCTGGCGCGCCCCCGGCGGCTTCATTGTCACGCCCCGTCTCCGCTGGATCGGCGCGCAGTTCGAGGACGACGAGAATCAGCTCCCCCTCGGCGAGGTCGTCATCGTCGACCTCGGGATCAGCCGCCCGCTAACGAAAAACATCGAACTCTTCCTCACCGCCGAAAACCTCGCCGACGCGCGCCTCGAAACCGGCCGCAGCGTCGACGGTGTCGTCAATATCGGCACGCCGCGATTCCTGTTGGGTGGGGTTCGCGGGAATTGGTAGCGCGGACACGGAAGCTCCAAGCTCCAACATCCAAGCACCAATGAACGTCCAATCATTGAAGCTTGGAATTTGAAGTTTCTCTGGAGTTTGGAGGTTGGTGCTTGGAGCTTTTTCCTCCTCGCGCTCGCATTTTCGAAAAGTCCGCGAATCCTTCCGGAATAACCCACGTCCGCAAATCCTCCCACGCCCATGCTCATCCGCACCCCCAAAGCCTGGGAACTTCCCGAATCGATCGTGACGCCCGAGCGCGACTACGAGCTCCGCCCGCGGCGCGATTTCCTGAAAACCCTCGGCCTGGGCCTGGCCGGCGCCGCCCTCGGCTCGCGCGCCGGCCTCGCGACCACCGCGGGATTTCCATCCAAGGTGAATCCCGACTACCGCGACCCCGCGCTCAAGCCCACGCCCTACGAGTACATCACGAGCTACAATAATTTCTACGAGTTCGGCATGGACAAGGCCGACCCGAAGCCCAACGCGAACAAGGGCTGGAAGACCGAGCCCTGGACGGTCGAGATCGCCGGCCTCGTGAACAAGCCGATCAAGATCGAGGCGAACGATCTCGTCGAAAAGATGGGGGGCGTCGAGCAGCGCGTGTATCGGTTCCGGTGCGTCGAGGCGTGGTCGATGGTGATTCCGTGGGACGGCTTTCCCCTCGCGAAGCTGGTGGCGTTCGCCGACCCGAAGCCCGAGGCCAGATTCCTGCGCATGACGACGTTTCTCGATTTGAAAAACGCCCCAGGTCAGCGGGCGGGCAATCTCGAATACCCCTACGTCGAGGGTCTGCGGCTCGACGAGGCGAACCACGAACTCGCTTTCATCGCGACGGGGATCTACGGCCGGGCGATTCCAAACCAAAACGGTGCGCCGCTCCGCCTGGTGACGCCGTGGAAGTATGGCTTCAAGTGCGTCAAATCGATCGTGAAGTTCGAGTTCGTGGCCCGGCAGCCGCGCAACACGTGGAACATCATGGCCGCAAATGAATATGGCTTTTACGCCAACGTGAATCCGAATGTGGATCACCCGCGCTGGTCGCAGGCGAGCGAGCGAGTGATCGGCGGCGGCGGGGTGCTCGGCAGCCGGCAAAAAACGCTCCTTTTCAATGGCTATGAGAAACAAGTCGCCGGCCTCTATCAGGGGCTCGATTTGAAGAGGAATTATTGATTTGCGGGAGCGCGACCGCCCCCGGTCGCAACTTCTCGGAGCGGCCGTGGGCGGCCGCGCTCCCATGTCCCTCCTCGAAAAACTTCTCCGCTCCAAGGCTGTCGTCTGGACGCTGATCGTTCTGCCTGGCCTGTGGCCGGCGTGGCCGTTCTTCATCCGGCCCGATTCGAGCGCGCTGGCCGATCCGCTGAAGTTCGTGCTGCACCATCTCGGATTCGTCGCGTGCCTGCTGCTCGCGACCGTGCTCACGTTCTCCCCGCTGCGCGTGCTGTTTCCGAAATGGGGGATCGCGCTGGCGCTCAACCGCCACCGCCGGCTCGTCGGCGTCAGCGCCTTCGTTTACGGGGCGCTGCACTTCACCACCCACCTCGTCTATGAAGGCGGCACCGACGTTTCCACGCTCCCGTCCATCCTTCGGACGGCGCTGGAAAAACCGTTTCAGCTCACCGGCCTGATCACGCTCACCATCCTGTTCGTCCTCGCGATCACGAGCCTGCAGGTCTTTGTCCGCTGGCTCGGCGGCCGGCGTTGGAAGAATCTCCACCGGCTGGCTTACGTCGCGGCCGCGCTCGCCGCCTACCACCAGGCGGCGGCGCGCAAGATTTTTCCCGTGCAGGTGCTGTGGATCTTCGTGCCGCTGCTGCTCCTGGAGCTCGCACGGATCGTCCGGCAGCGGACCCACCGCCCGCCCCAAACGCGCCGTGCCGATGCCGCCATGCCTGCAAAGCCGTAGCCACGCAGCCCCGACCGAAAAACGGGGTTTGCTCCAGACGGGATGAAACAGGCCGGCTTAGCGCGTCACCGCCGCCAGGAACCACTCGACCGCGTAGGTCGTGAGCTGCCCGCCGGGGCCGTTCAAGTTGAACTCGAACGCGTGCGTCGCCCACGGTAGCGAAACGAAGGCGTGCGGCACGCCGTGCTCCGCCAGCCGCGCCGCCAGTCTTTCGCTGTGGCGGTGCCACGTGAGGGCATCGAGCTGCCCGTGCAGCAGCAACGTGGGCGGCGTGCGGGCGTTCACCCGCGGCAGTGCGCTCGCGCTGTCGTAGGCGGCCCGAGCCACCCCGGGCGGACCGCCGAGCAACTGCCGCATCAGGAACGGCGATTTGATGGGATCGTTTTCGCGTGCGTTGGCATAGGCGAAGTGCATGTCGGACGGCGCATAGAGTCCGATGACGCCGCGGACCGCCGGGTCGTTCGCCGTGTAGCCGGTGGCTTCGGCGATCTGTCCACCCGCCGAACGCCCGAAAAGAACGATCCGCCCGGAATCGATGCCGAGTTCGCGCGCATGCGCCTTCAAAAACGCGAGCGCCGCCAGCACGTCATCCCGTTGCGCCGGCCAGATGAATTTCGGTGCGAGCCGGTACGAGATGGCGGCAACCCCGTAACCGCAGCTCGCGATCCACTGGTTAAACGTCGCGAGCTGCGTGCGATCGCCGCCATCCCAGCCGCCGCCGTGCACGGCCACGACACAAGGCGCGGCGGTCCGGCCGGAGAGCGCCGGCCGGTAGAAATCGAGCGCCAGCCCGTCGGCATACGTCATCGTTTCGACCGGTACCAGCGTGGGCCCGCGGCTGAAAAGGCCCCAGGTCGAAAACGCCGGGCGCGCGGGCCCGGCCTTGCCAAACGCCCCGGCGAGCCGGCGCGGCAAAGTTCGCGCGATCTGCGAGGCTTCCACGCACGGTTTTAGCAGCAATCCGACCGCGACCGCGCCGGCCAGCATCGTGGCGAGGGCGAGGTGCGGGCGCGTTCCTCGCGACCACCACGCCAGAACCGCCACGGCCAGCGGGCCGGGCGCGAGCCAATGGCCGAACTCGCCCGCGAGCACGGCCAGCCGCCATTCCGACCAGTCGGGTGATTGGACCGTGGTGAGAGAGCCGAGTGCGGCCAGGGCCAACGCGAAAAAAAACAGCATCCAGCGATACATGAGGATTGTTACGTCCAGGATGGCCGCAAAGAGGCCCAAAAGGCGCGAAAAAAACCGATTGTGAACCCGCCACCCCAGGAGTATCGGCGGGGCGTATGGGCGGCCGGATGCGGTTCGGAGTTGCGGGTGGGCTGCCCGCACTCCCATTTCTTCTCCATGCGCCGGCTCGACCAACTCCTGGCCAATCTCGGTTACTGCTCGCGCCGCGAGGCACGCGCCTGGATCGACGGCGGCCGCGTGACCGTGGACGGCGTGCCCGCCGGCGACCCCGGACAAAAAGCGGCGCCGGCCAGCGTGAGGGCTGACGGCGAACCGCTCGACCATCCCGCCGGCCTGCTGCTCCTGTTCCACAAGCCCGTCGGGCTCGTCTGCTCCCACGGCGACCGCGAAGGTCCGAATGTCTACTCGGCGCTCCCCGAACGCTGGCGGCAGCGCAACCCGCCCGTGACGAGCATCGGCCGGCTCGACAAGGACACGAGCGGCCTTCTCCTGCTCACCGATCGATCAGTGCTGGTCCACCGCCTGACCTCGCCAAAACACAAGGTGCCGAAAGTTTACCGCGCCACGGTCGACCGCGATCTTTCGCCGGACCTTGTCCCCTCGTTCGCCAGCGGCGCGCTCCTGCTCGCCGGCGAGACCGTGCCCTGTGCGCCCGCCACGCTCACGCTGTTATCGGCCCGCGAAGCCGAGCTCACGCTCACGGAAGGCCGCTTTCATCAAGTGCGGCGGATGTTTTCCGCCGGCGGGGCCAGCGTGCTCGCACTGCATCGCACGCGCTTCGGGGAACTCGACCTCGGTGACTTGCCCGCCGGACAATGGCGGGAACTGCCGCTGGATTTGTTTGGGTGACGGCCCCCGGATTAGAGGGCGATTGCAACCCGTTTTCTTCGAAGCGGGATCCGAGCCGACGCGATAGCAAATGCAGGAGCCTGCTTGCCCGTTCGACAGGCTCAGGGCCCAGAGCTTGTCGTGGGGCAGGCGCTTCGCAGCGCACGCCGACGGACTAAGTCTCGAATCGCCTGCAAGCAGGCTCCTACCAAAAACCTTCCAGCGTCTCCAGTCGTCCACCCGCTCACCCAACCAACTCGAAGCGAACTCGGAGGCATCGGACCCAAAGCGACCGACCGCGATTACGGGCTGGCGACTTCCCGAAAATTCGCGTGATTTGCGGGCCTATGTACGACTTTCCCCTCACCGGCGCGCAGAAATCCTATCTCCGCGGCTTGGCCCAGAAGCTCGAGGACGGCCTCAAGATTGGGCGCAGCGGGCCGACCCCGGCGTTTTTCAACGAGTTGCAGCGGCTGCTGCGCGCGCACGAACTGGTGAAGCTGCGTTTCCTCGGCGCCGACCGCGAGGAACGCGCCGCGTTGTGCGCGCAAATCGCCGACGAGGGTCGCTGCGTGTGCGTCGGCGCAATCGGCCATACCGCGTTGTTCTACCGGCAGAATCCGGCCCCCGCGGAACGCCGCGTGGTCCTGCTCGGCACTTGACCGCGCCGTCCGCACCCCTACTCGCCGCCAGGAAATCTAACCCGTATCCATTCAGTCAACTTCCACATTGAGCGTGAACCGACGGGAACGTAAAGGTGGACGGCGACCTCCGGGCGCCGTCTGGCCGCGGCCGCAAGAGAAACGCGCCCGGATGCGCCGGAGGACGCACAGGGGCTTGTCCGCCTTTGGCGGATCGCGTTCCACCTCGAGCCCACGGGATTTTTGCCGCCACACTCCACCGCCATGACGCTGCTGCCAACGCTGGCCGAAATCGAAGCGATCGCCGTGACCGTCGACGCCGTCGTTCCGCCAACGCCCCAGTTCACCTGGCCGCTGCTCAACGAACGCGCCGGTTGCGAGCTCTGGGTGAAACACGAAAACCACACCGCGATCGGCTCGTTCAAGATTCGCGGCGCCGTCAGCTACCTGGCCCGGCTGCTTGCCCGCGAGCCGGGGCTCCGCGGGGTCGTCGCCGCCACCCGGGGCAATTTCGGCCAGGCCGTGGCGTTCGCCGCGCGCCGCCAGGGACTGCCGGCGACCATTGTCGTGCCGCACGGCAACAGCGTCGAAAAAAACCGCGCGATGCACGCCCTCGGCGCCGAGCTGATTGAGCACGGCGATGATTTTCAGGCGGCGCTCGTGCACTCCGAAAAGCTCGCCGCGGAGCGCCGGCTGCACTGGGTGCCGTCCTTTCATCCCGACCTGGCCTTGGGGAACACGGCGTCGGCGCTCGACTTCCTGCGCCACGCGCCGCCGCTCGACCGCGTGTACGTGCCGATCGGGCTCGGCTCGGGCATCTGTGCGATGATGGCCGCCCGCGACGCGCTCGGACTGGCGACGAAGATCATCGGCGTGGCCTCGGCGCGCGCGCCGGCCGTGGCGCTCTCGTTCGCGGCGCGCCGGCTGGTCGCGCATCCGGCCGCAACGCGCATCGCCGACGGCATGGCGTGTTCGACGCCGAACGCGGAGGCGCTCGAACATATTCTCCGCGGCGCCGAGCGGGTCGTATGCGTCTCGGATGACGAGATCGAGGCCGGCATCCGTGCTTATTTTTCCGACACGCACAACGTCGCCGAAGGCGCGGCCGGCGCCGGTCTGGCCGCCGTTTTGCGCGAACGCGAAACCCTCGCCGGCCGGCGGGTGGGCGTCGTATTCACCGGCGGCAACATCGACGCGGCGGTCTTTGCCCGCGTGCTCGCGATCACGTAGTCGGAGACATGCGGGACACGAAAAAACCAGGCGCATCTGCGAGTTGTCGGTGCTGACGGAGGGCAAAAGCTCCAAATTCCAAACTCCAATCTCCATTGAAACTGCAAAAGAGGAAAACTCCAAGCAGGCTACCAGCGGAAAATTGGACGATTGGAGCTTCATTGGAGCTTGGAGGTTGGAGCTTGGATGTTCTCAGCAGGGGGAGACCCAAAACCAAATCGGTCAGGCCAACAGGGTTCGACTCACCGCCAACCGGGAGATGCGCCCACGAACCGCCGCCCCGAGTCACCGCTTGACCCGGTTTCGGCCCGCGGCGAACGTCGCGGCACACCATGTCAAGCGCCGGCATCCCGCCCGCTCCGCCGCGGCCGTCCGTCTTCATCAGCTACGCCTCCGAAGACCGCATGGCCGCCCGCGCCCTGCGCGACGCCCTCGTGGCGGCCGGCCTGAACGTCTGGTTTGACGAAAGCGGAATCGGCGGCGGCGATGCGTGGGATCAGAAGATCCGCCGGCAGATTCGCGACTGCGACTACTTCATGCCGCTCGTTTCCGCGGCGACCGAGGCGCGCCAGGAAGGCTATTTCCGCCGCGAGTGGCGGCTCGCCACCGAGCGGACGATGGACATGGCGGATGACGTCCTGTTTCTGCTGCCCGTTGCGATCGACGACACCCACGAGGCGGGGGCGCGGGTGCCGGACAAGTTTCTGCACGTGCAATGGCTGCGTGTGCCCGCCGGCCAGCCGACCCCGGCACTGGAAGCGCTCGTGCGCCGCATCCTCGCGGGGGAGCATCGCGCGCCGCGGCGACCGCCGGCCCCGGTAACGCGTCCACCCCTGTCGGTGACGATGCCGCCGCTGCCAGCCCCGATCCAGCCGCCGTTCACGACCCCACACCCTTCCGCGCCGGCGTCACCCCCGGGACCGGCTCCGACCCATCCTCACGCGCCGCCGCCGATGCCGCCGTTTCCACCCGTGCCCGAGCAAGGCGAGTTCGCCCATGGCCTGAAATTCGTCGCCGAAGTCTGCTGGTGGGCCCTGACCGCGGCGTGGGTGCTCTTCACCCGCCTGCCGCGCTGGATGCGGATCGTGCTCACCATCTGGCTCGTCGTCTCGCTCTTCGGTCGCTGCGGTCGCGAGAGCCCGCCGCCCGCCCGGCCCAAGCAGGCTCGCCAGGCTTCTGCCTCCAAGGGTGAAATCCGGCAGGCAATCCAGCGGGCGGCCGAAAAAGTCGCAGCTGCTTCGCAAACCGCCGGAACCGAGGTCAAGCCGCACGATCTGTTCCGGATCGG
>JACQWL010000096.1 GCA_016209255.1 Verrucomicrobiota bacterium | reverse complement strand
GAGATTCCGGAGAAAAAAACCGGCAGCTTAGGTCACGACGCCATCCTCGAGCAGCGCGACGGCCCGGCCGGTCTCATCCGCGCGCGCAGCCGGTGGGAGTCCGCCGGCGGCAAGATCATCTGCACGGACGAAACGAGCGTCCGCATCCACCGCACGGCGGCCGGCACGTTTCTCGATTTCGAGATCGCCGTGAAGGCGTCCCATGGTGCCATCACGCTCGGCGACACCGAGGAGGGTGCGATGGCCGTCCGCGTCAACGAGGCCATTCGCGTCACGCACGGCAAGAACAAGGACAAGCGGCCCGGCGCAGGGCACATCGTCAATGCCAGCGGCGACCGTGACATTTCCGCTTGGGGCAAGCGCGCGCCATGGTGCGATTACTCCGGTCCGCTTCCCGGCGGCCGCGTGATCGGCGTCGCGATCTTCGATCATCCAAAAAATCCTTCGCATCCGACCTGGTGGCACGTGCGCGACTACGGTCTCTTTGCGGCGAATCCTTTCGGCAAACATGATTTCGAAAAACTCAAGGACCAGCCCAACGCCGGGGACGTCAAGGTTCCCGCCGGTGGCGAACTCGTGTTGCGCTATCGGATCCTCTTCCACCGGGGCGACGAGAAGACCGCCCGCATCGCCGAGCACTACCGCGATTACGTCGCCGAAAAGTGAGGTCCACTCCGCTGGCTGAAGCACCATGACCATCCGCCCCCATCTCCCTGTGTCTCCGTCTCCCCGTCTCTCCCTCCTCCTCTCCTTGTCTCTCGTTCTCCCCGTCGCGGCCGCGCTCCCCGCCTTTCCGGGTGCCGAGGGCGCTGGCATGTTTACCAGCGGCGGACGCGGCGGCGACGAGAACCTCACCGTCACCCATGCCGGCCGCTCCACGATCTCCTGGTGCATCGCCGCCGAGGGCCTCGACTACGCCAATCCGAACCAGACACCGCCACGCCACTCCGAGGGCGGGCTTTGGGGCAGCGCCGCGTCCGACGGCCGCTCGACGCTCCACCACGTCCTCTACGCGCACAACCGCCTCCGCAACCCGCGCACCACGGGCGGCGACGATGTGCCGCCGGTCCTCACGCTCTACAACAACGTCGTCTATAACTGGTCCGAGAACGCCACCCACACCGCCAAGATCGAACACTACCTCAACAACACCGATCCGCGGGCGGTCGATCCTGTCGCTGGCGCCAGCGTCGGGTTTATCGCCGCCACCGCGACGCGGGCCGCACCCGCGCATGCCGGCGAATGGCGCGTCGTCATCCGCCGCTAGCGCCGAGCCTCTATTCCTCGACCACGCGCGGCCAGCTCCCGCGCAAACTTCCAAAATGCCGCGTCAACTTCCCAAAGCCCGCCGCCCCTGGATCGGGCGTGACGACCTGCCCCGCCGCGTCGAGATAGAGGCAGCCGACTTCGCTTTCCGGCAGCAACTCGACGAGGGTCCGTGCCCGTCGCATCATCCCGAACCAGTTTGCCTTCAATTCCTGCACCGTCACAGGGCGTGCAAGCCGCACCTCGCTCAGATCTTCCGGACGGTAGTAACGCGCGTTGCGCGAAAGTTCGTTAAGGACGAACAGCGGTGCCATGCCTGGGTCTTTTCCGGTCGCGGCCCAGGCGAGCGCACCGAGCGTGAGGCCCGACCCGTCAAGATGAATCAAGTCCAAATAGTCACGAATTTTCACGCGCCCGGCTCCCGCGAGGACTTTGTTCACCGCGAGATCGGCGTCATGCAGACGGTAGCCGAGGACCGGATCGGGCACGGCGGGAAAGAAACGAAACGCGGAATCGCTCGCCCACTCGATCTTCATTCGCCGGCCGGCGCGCCCCACCCACGCGCGGTGAAACGTCGGCAACTCCCGCTCCAACTCGAATGTGAATCCAGCCGCCACCAAGGCCACACCGTCCGCGGTCGCATTTTCCGCCACCAGCCGCTCAACGTCGTGAAAAATGTCCACGTCTTCTGAAAAACGCGGCGATCCCGGATCGCGATGCAGCGCGGTGGCTCCGGCTACATGGCTGTCGGGATTTCGCCGTCCGCGAATCGCGGCAAATACAGCGCTTTGTAGGTCGTCGAGGGGCATAGCTTGGCGGAGAGCAGAAACTGACGCCGTCCGCCTTGCGAGCGCAGTGCATGGGCCACGTTCGGCAGCATGGCTTCGGTCACACGCGTGTCGGGCGGCCAACTCCAGAAGCACATGGGATAAAATTCCTCGAACGCCGCCTGCGCCAGCGCCAGCCGCTCCGCCAGCGGCAGTTCGACGCTTGGCGCGGTCGGCGCTCTTCGATTGGATTCAGCAGTGCTCATGACCCGCTGATCCTGCGTCATTTCTGCCTCTTCGTCAATTCGCCCATCGTTTCCATGCATGCCTTGTTTCACCGCCCCGCGCGGATTGTTGGGGTTTTATTCGCCGGCACCGGCCTTTCGCTCGCGGCCCGTGCGGCCGACGTCGTCTTCCACGACGACTTTTCCGGCTTGAAGGTCGAGATGCTTTCCGCGGGCGTCATCGGCGCCGAGGCGGAGTATCACTATGTGCCCAAGACGGGCCGCCAGGGAAACTGGGAAGTCTCGTGTTTTCGCAGTGAAGCCTCGCAGCGCGCCTGGCGCGTGATTTGCGAAGGCGGTTTCGGCCGCAACCTCGTGTATGGCCGCAACGCTCCGGAGGCGCGCAAGCCCGCCTCCGGCGTTCAAGCCAAAGCATCCCTCGTGCTCTTGCTCGTAATCGTGCTCGTAATCGCACCGGTCCTTCGCCCCTTCCCACCTTCGCACCTAGTTTCCACCCCCATGAAAACACCGATTCATTCCTCGTCCCGCCGCCGCTTGCTCCGTCAGACCGCTTTCGTTGGCGCGCTGGCGTTTCCCGCCGTCCGCCGCACGCTCGCCGCCGGCAGCGCCAACGGCGACATTCGCGTCGCAATCATCGGCCTCGGTGGCAAGGGCAAGAACCACGTAAAGGGTTTGCTCCCGCTGCCCGGCGCGCGGCTGGCCGCCCTCTGCGATGTGGATCCGCAGAGGTTGGCCGCGCAGGTGGAAGTTGCGCAGTCCGCCGGTGTCTCGCCGTTCACGGCAACGGATCCGCGGCGGATTTTGGAGCGGAAGGATGTCGACGCCGTCATCATCGCCACGCCGAACCACTGGCACGCGCTGCTCGCGGTGTGGGCCTGCCGCGCGGGCAAGGATGTGTACGTCGAAAAACCCGTGTCGCACAACGTGTGGGAAGGCGCCCAGATCGTCGCGGCGGCGCGGCAGCACGGCCGGATCGTGCAGGGCAGCCGGTGGTGACACCGCGATGCTGACTTCAGCCCGGAGCCTCGCGCACGGGACATATCGCTCGCCGTACGATTTCGCGTCGTGATCCGGTTCAGCGTCGGCAGCGCACGCCATGACGATGCAATCGAGATGGAGGGGCGTCTGCAACCGCCGTCACTACAATTTTCCAAACCCTGTGTTGCCCACGAAACACACGAAATACGCGAAAACTAAACTCGCTTTCGTGCTTTTGGTGTGTTTCGTGGGCCAAGAATCGCCGGGTCATGCGAGGACGTTTCAGGATGGCGGTGCAGAAAGTCATTTAAGTCCTCTGCGTCCTCCGCGCGCTCTGCGTTTCAAGCTTTTTGGGGTTGGTTGGCAGCCACCGAAGCGATCGATTTTTGAATCTCGGCGACGCTCACGGGAAAAAACGGGTTGTTCTCGTGCTGAAAAACAAACCGGGCTTGCCGCCGGCAACGCTTCTCCTCATCACCGGCGCCAGTACGATGAAGAATGGTTTCAAGCCCATCCGGCTGGAGGACTATGTGGAGTTGCACGTGCGCGCCAATCGCGGCGTCGAGCGCGCCGATCTTGTCCGGCGGCTGCGCCATGCGATCGACGCTCCAGGCGAGGCGTGCGCTGCCGATGCGGCGAGCCCATTTGGGTCATCGGTTCGGCCGAAGCAGGCCTGTCCTGTTTCACGTGTATCACCGGCTCAGCCCGGCCGGATGACGACTTCGAGATCGAGCCTGATTGATGTCAGTGCTGCGATGGTTCAATTGTGACGGGGGGCCGGCTGGGTGCGCTTCCCGTACCATAGCAGAATCGCGACTGGCATGGGTTTGATCAAATGCCTTGGAGCTTGCCCCGAGGATTGTTACGGACGCATGCCTCGTGGCGGGCGCGCGATTGGCCAGCGCCGCGCGTCTGCTCCGGCGGCACGCCGCCGGCGGGAGGATGAAGTTTCTGCAGGCCGCGCCGTCGCTACCGTCCCTGCCACGGACGGCGCATCAGCTCCTTGAGCTTCGCCTGCTGCTCCGTCGTGAGCTCGTTTTTCAGCCGGATCAGCAGCGTCAACTGGCCGCGCTTCATGTCGTTCTCGAGCCGGAGAACCTTGTCCAATTGTGCGAGCACCTGTTTTTCGTCCGGGTGTTCGGCCCGGATCAGCGACGCCATCGACGATTGCTCCGCCTCGAGTTGCCACTGCAAGCCCGTGAATTGCGGGTGTGCCTTCTGGATCACGTCGATCATCCGTTTCCGCTGCTCCTCGGTCACGTTGAGGGCCTGCTGATTGTGCATGATCAGCTCGGGCGGGAAAAAACTCTCCCCGAAAGGATCCGGCTTGGGCGGCGCGAATGGCCCCGGCTTGGACGGCGGGTTTTGCGGCGCGTCCCAGCCGCCTGGCTGCGGTGGATTCATGTCGCGTCGCGGCTGGGGCGACATGCCAGGTTGCGACGGATTCATGTCGCGGCGCCCTTGGGGCGCCATTCCGGGCTGCCCCGGGCCGGGACGCCGGTTTTGCTCCGCCGGCGGCTGATCAGGGGACGCGGCCGAACTGGCCGGTTGCTGGGCGGAAAGCGGCGCGCCAGTTGTCAGCAGCGCCGCTGCGAGAGCGAGGAGTTTCGTGTTCATGGGTTCAAAGGGTCGCCTGTTTTTCCGGTGAAGGGAGCAAGGCATCGGTCCACGACTCGCTGGGCGCCATGAGCGTGGCGTCGCTGCCGGGCCGCAGCAGGACGTCGGTTGGGGCCTTCCATGCGGAGATTTCGCTCACATCGGCCCGCGGGCCCGCGGATGCACGCGGGACGCCCCCCGGCTGGCGCGTCGCGGCCGGGCCGGTATAAAGGAGGAGAAGCGCGGCTCCTCCCACCGGCAACGCGAGCAATACCGCCGCCACGGCCACTGAGGGTCGCGGCGGGTGCCTTCGCGCCGCCGGCGCCGCGTCGCAAAGCTGGGCGAACGGGGGAGCCGTGCGTTGCTCGGCGCTGCGCTGCCGCTCAAAGAGCAACGTGAGCATTCGGTCTGGGGAATCCAGTTTCATGATAAAGCGGTGAGGCGGTGAGCCGTTCACGCAAGCGGCGCTTGCCGCGCTCGTAATGCGTGCGGGCCGAGCCGAGCGAAACACCCATGACTTCCGCCGCCTGTTGGACGCTCATCTCCTGGTAGAAGACCAGGTGCAACGCCTCCCGCTGGCGGGCGGCCAGGGCATCGAGCTCGCGGCGGAAAAGCGTCCGGAACGCCGGCTCGTCAACCGGCGCCTCCCTGCCCGCGCCGGCCGGCCCGCCGTCGTCATCCGGGCGAAAGTCTGTCAGCCACCACCGGCGGAAAACCGCCCGTCGGTGCGCATCGATCGCCGTCCGGCGAATCACCGCGAAGAGCCACGTTCTAAACGCGGCCCGCCCGTCGTAGCGGGCCTTGCCGCTGAGAACCTTGAGGTACACGGATTGCAGCACGTCCTCCGCCTCGGTGCGGTTGCTCCGGCAGCAGCCCAGCGACCAGCCGTAGCTGGCGCGATGATGTTTCTCCAACTCCGCGCGCAACGCGGATGCACTGAGGCCTTCGCCATTCACCGGTCGGATGGGTTCGTCCATTGCTTTCGTCGCATGGGAGTGCCGCTCATATGACCGCCCCGGCGATTTCAGACGACGAAATTCGGTGCGCGACGCGCACGGCGCACCACTTCGACAGTATTCGGGAAGATTCGCGTGATTCGCGGGCAAGCTTCTTCCGTGTATTCCGTGTGTTCCGTGGGCCACAGGTTTTCTGCCTGGGCGTGACCCCACACAGACAGGGGATGCCTTGGAATTCGAGAACATGAGCGCGACCGGAGTCGCGATCTGCTCGTCGTAGAACCTCGCAGTGTCACGGGCACACTTGACGCGCCGACCGTCCCGTTAAACCGTTGAACCGCTGAACCGTTGAACCGCTGAACCGTTGAACCGCTGAACCGTTGAACCGTTGAACCG
>JACQWL010000095.1 GCA_016209255.1 Verrucomicrobiota bacterium | reverse complement strand
TCGCCGCGCTGGTGCGCTGTCAGATTTTCACCGGACGCACGCACCAGATCCGCGTGCACCTGAAATCGCTCGGCCACCCGGTGCTCGGCGATCCGCTCTATGGCTGGAAACCGGATCCGCGGCTTCCGCGGCAGCCGGAGCGCGTGATGTTGCATGCCGAGCATCTGGTGCTGACGCATCCGCTCTCAGCCAAGGAACTCGATCTGCGTGCACCATTGCCGGAGGACTTTGTGGCCATGATGAAATCGTTGCGAAAGGTCGCGAAGGCAAAGCCGGTCCGGGTTTCAGCCCGGCCGGGGCGGGAAGACGGGCCGGGCGAGCGTGGATATCGCGAATGAGCCGTGCAACGCTGCCGCCGCCAGGCCGTAGCGCAGGTTGAAAAGGGAATTCCGGTAGGAGGGAACGCCGCCCCACTCGGCGACGGCGATCAGCGTGGCGAGCGCCGCGGGAAAAACATCCGCCCGGGCGGGCGGCAACCCCGGGACCTGCCGGCGGGCAGCCAGCGGCAGGGCGCCAACCCACGCGAGCAATGCCCTGAGCTGCGCGATCGTAATGACCGCGTCAGTTTGCTCGAACGACTTTCCGTCTCGCGCACCGAGAACGGCCCGCGCGGTCGCCACGGTTCCGCCTGTCCCAATGGCCACCGCCTGCGCCGGCAGCGAGCAGGCGAAGCCGGAGCGGGCGAAAAGGTCGCGCGTGTGGGAGCCAATCGCCAGCTGCGCGCTGGCGGCGAAGGGCGCCGTCGCAACGGCGACAAACTTCTCCGTGAGCCGCACGCAACCGAGCTGAAGGCTTGCCACCTGCGCGAGCCGGCAGTCGCGAAACGCCAGGCACTCGAGGCTGCCGCCGCCAAGGTCGAAAACATAAAAATCCCGCAGGCCCCGCAGCGCGGGATCGCAGGTCAGACCGCGGCCGATGAGACTGGCTTCCTCGTTCCCGCTGAGGATGCGAATGGCGTGGCCGGTGGCGGCCAGTACCCGGGCGCGGAACTCCTCCCCGTTTTGCGCGTCACGAACGGCGCTCGTTGCGACCAGCACGGTTTGCGCGGGCGAGAACGGTGCGGCGTCGGCGATGAGACGGCGGATCGCATCGAGTCCGCGCGCCATTCCCTCCTCTCCCAGCCGCGGATCGTCCTGGCTGATTCCGGCGCTGATTCGAGCCTCAATCGTGGCGGTCTGGAGCGTGGTGACACCTCCATCCGCCGCGCGGCCGGCGACCAGCACCTTGATCGAGTTGCTGCCGATATCGATGACGGCGACGGAGGGATTCTTAACCACGGATGAACACGGATAAACCCGGATGAAAACAAACGGACGATGTGTGTCCATCTGTACTACAATCTCTCAAAGTGTTGTTTTCCGGCGTGCATTTTCTCACAAACCATTTGGAACCGCTAATCTTCGCTAATATTCGGAATCAAACTCGGGTGATGGCGTGCGTGCTTCGTCTAATCGACGAAGCGCGAAAGTGGCAGGTGGTTTCTGAGATTTTATTAGCGGAGATTAGCGAAGATTAGCGGTTAAAAACTATCTTGGTTGACTTGGTTGCGGCTTCGCGGCGCCAGGAAATCCCCGGTTAGAGTTCAAAATCTTTCGGCGCGATGAGCAGCACGAATTCGCCCTTCAGGCTGGCTTGCGCGAGCCGTGACCGCACGTCCACGGCGGCCCCGACCCAGAAGGTCTCGTAAAGTTTCGTCACTTCCTTCGCGACGCAGAGGACGCGGTTCGCACCGAGCGTGGCGACGATCTCGGCGACGGCCTTGTCGATGCGATGGCAGCTTTCGTAGAGGGCGAGCGTGTAGTCGAAGTCCTGATATCGGGTGAAAAATGCGATCCGGGCGGCGCTCTTGGGGGGCAGAAAGCCGACATAGAGAAATCCGTTCGTGGGCAACCCGCTGGCGCTGAGCACGGCCGTGAGCGCACTGGGGCCGGGAACCGGAACCACCGGCAGGCCGCGGCGGCGGCACGCGCGCACGAGGCGGAACCCGGGATCGCTCAGCGCCGGGGTGCCCGCGTCGCTGACGACGGCGATCGATTTGCCGGCGGCGATTTCGGCCGCGAGCCGTTCGGCAGCCTCGGTCTCGTTGTGCTCGTGGTAGGCAACGAGGCCCTTGCGCACTCCGATGCGCGTGAGCAGGGCGCCGGTGGTGCGGGTGTCTTCGCAGGCAATGAGATCGACCGAACCGAGGATGGCGCGGGCGCGCGCAGTCAGGTCCGCGAGGTTGCCGATGGGCGTTGCCACCACATAGAGGTGACCGGGCCGCGGCGTGAGCGAGTTGTTTTCCATCGGCGGGTTTTTGCCAGGCAAAAACCCAAGATTCAACCAACCCGAGACGGCACCTGATTCTAACGGCCCGTGGACGGAGCCATGCCCGGGATCTGGCCTTCCCAGCCGGCGGGCTGGCTCCACGGGATGGACGATTTCTTCGGGCTGTTCGTCGAGCACGCGCCAAGGAGTGCGCCGAGCGACGCAAGCAAGACAAGGAGTATGGGTTTCTTGAGCGTGTTCATGATTCAGCGAATCAATACCGCGGAATCGCCTTTCTGCAAGACCGCTCGCAACGTGTCGGGCAACACTTGGGCCACCGAGAAGTTAGCGCGCACGTCGCTAATCTGAACCGTGGCGACAATGCCCGGGCCCTGGCTGACACTCAGCTTCTGACCGAGTTGCGCGCCGCGGGCCGACCCGAAATTGAGCACGACGAATGAACTTTCCGGCCCGACCGTGAGCACGGTTGCGCGTCCGGTGCGCGTGGTGAACACGGCGGTGGAGGCGCCCGCCGCGCCGGGCGCCGCGGCGCCATTGCGGGCCGTGGCGAGCTGGCGTTCCAGTTCGGCGATCGTGTTCTTGTAGGCAAGGACCGCTTCCGGCGAGGCGTTGGACGCCCGGCTGTCGGCGAGATCGTCGCGCAGGGCGGCAACCTCATCCGCCAAGGCGCGGGCGGTGAGCTCATAGACGGAGAGAACCGTCTTGGCTTGCGCGAGATCGCGCTCGAGTTCGCCGGCGCGGGATTCGCTCGCGACCGCCCTGGCTTTCGCCCCCTCGAGCTCGGCGCCGAGCGCGCCGACCCTGGCCTTAAGGGAGCCGTTCTGTTCGTTCGCGGTGGCGAGCCCCGCTTCGAGTTTTGTCGCGTGCACACCGGCATCGGCGAGCCGCAACTCGAGAATTTTCTTCGAATTGCCGATTTCAAAATAGAGCACCGCCGAGAGCGTCGAACCGAGTAGGGCGATCGCGCAGAGGATGAGAGGCAGACGGTGCATGGGAGGACTTTTCCAGGGCTGCTCGCAAGGGGCCGGGCCAGGCCGGCGCCCTCCGGTCAGGTGGTGATCCGATACTTCGACTCAAACCATGGCTGCCGGACGCGTTTCTTCACCCCGCTGGTCTTGTTGGCGGCGAGGTGTTCGAGGACTTTGCAGACGAGTTCGGTTTTCTCCGGCGCCGCGACCTTCTTCGCGAGTTTTTCGGCGGTAAACGATTCACCGGCGGAGGCCTTCAGCGCCGCCACGAGTTTCAACTGCAGCTCAATCACGCCTCCGGCGGCCTTCTTCCCGGCTTCGACCCCGGGTTGATGATACGCGTTGACGCCGATGAGCGAAGCATAGAAACCCACTGCCCGTTCGTAAAGCGCGATGAGCATGCCCAGCGTGCGCGGCGAGACGTCGGGCACCGTGATCGTAATCGAATGGCGCCCCTTCTCACTCAGCGCATCGCGCGTGCCGAGCAGGAAACCCTGCAGGTAATCGCCGCTGGTCACGCCGGGCTCGACCTCGATCGCCTTCTTCCCCTCGCGGTCTTTGAGCACCTCGATGAACGTGACGAAGAAATTATTCACCCCCTCGCGGAGCTGCTGTACGTAGGCGTGCTGATCGGTCGAGCCCTTGTTGCCGTAAACGGCTATCCCCTGGTTGACCACGTGGCCCTCGAGGTCGAACTCCTTGCCCAGCGACTCCATCACGAGCTGTTGGAGATAGCGGGAAAAGAGCAGCAGCCGGTCCTTGTAGGGCAGCACGACCATGTCCTTGGCGCCGCGCCCGTCGCTGGCAAAGTGCCACATCAATGCGAGCAGGGCGGCGGGGTTCTGGGCCGTCACGGGATAACGCGTGACCTCGTCCATCGCCGCGGCCCCGTTGAGCAGCGCCTGGATGTCGATGCCTTGCAGGGCGGCGGGCAGGAGGCCGACGGCACTGAGTTCGCTTGTGCGGCCGCCCACCCAGTCCCACATCGCGAAGCGGTCGAGCCAGCCTTCAGCCTGTGCGAGCTGGTCGAGCTTCGACCCGGCGCCGGTGACGGCGACGAACTGCTTCGCCGGATCGAGCCCGGCGGCCTTGAATGCGGCCGTCGCCTCGAGCATGCCGTTGCGCGTTTCGGCGGTGCCGCCGGATTTTGAAATGACGACGACCAGGGTTTTCGCGAGCTGCCCGTGCAGGCCGGCGAGCACGTAGTCGATCCCGTCGGGATCGGTGTTGTCGAAAAACGCGACCGCGAGCTTGTCCTTGCGTGGGCGGCCGAGCGCGTGCTGGACCAGTTGGGGGCCGAGCGCCGATCCGCCGATGCCGATGACGAGGAGGTGCTTGAACCTGCCCTTGGGCCCCGCGATGGCGCCGGAGTGAACCTGGGCGGCGAACGCCTGGATCCCGGCGAGCGTGGAAGTGATTTCGTTTGCGATTTCGGGCGTGGGCGCGAGGTGGGGCGCGCGCAGCCAGTAGTGGCCGACCATCCGCCGCTCGTCGGGATTCGCGATCGCGCCGCTTTCGAGGCGCGCCATCGCCACGAATGCCTCCTGCATCTGCGGTTCCATCATCGAAAAGAAATCGTCCGGGAATGGGATCCGGCTGATGTCGAGCGCCACGCCGAGGCCGGCGTTCGGGTAATAATGGTTTTTGAAGCGGAGCCAGTTCATGGGAGCTTGCAAAGAAAGAGAACCTCGCCGGACACGCGAGCATGGATCGGGGCACCTCGGTCGAATGTGACGCGGCGCGCGCCCTAAGCCGTGTCCATTCAGTCGAAGTCCACTTTGAGGGTGAGGCGACGACCACTAAAAGGTGGACGGCGACCTCCCGTCTTCGCCCTTCGGGCTACGACGTGGCTGTGGTCAAGCGGCGCGCCGGAGCCTTGGCGAAGGCGGCCGGGCGCCGTT
>JACQWL010000081.1 GCA_016209255.1 Verrucomicrobiota bacterium | reverse complement strand
TTGCAAGAGTTTTCCCCATGAAACTCATCCGCTCACTCGTTTCCGCCTTCGTTCTTGCCGTGGCCGTGGCCGCGAGCGGCGCACCCGCCCGGCTCCGGGCCGCCGAGGCCGCCACACCCGCGCCCTTCGACGTCAAGGAACACTACACGAAATACGAACACCGCATCCCGATGCGCGACGGCGCGCGGCTCTACACCGCCGTCTACGTGCCGAAGGACGCCGCGACCCCGCATCCCTTCCTCATGGTCCGCACGCCCTACAGCGTGTCGCCGTACGGCGCGGATGAATACCCCGGGCGCGTCGGCCCCGGCGAAAATTTCCTGAAGGCCGGCTACATCTTCGTCGTGCAGGATGTGCGCGGGCGCCACCTTTCCGAGAGCACGTTCATCGAGGCCACGCCGCACCGCCCGGACAAACGCACCAAGGCCGACGTCGATGAAAGCACCGACACCTACGACACGGTCGAGTGGCTGCTGAAGCACGTGCCGAACCACAACGGGCGCGTGGGCATCTGGGGCGTCTCCTATCCCGGTTTCTACACCGCGGCCGGCATCATCGACACCCACCCGGCGATCAAGGCCGCCTCGCCGCAGGCGCCCGTCACCGACTTTTATCTCAACGACGACTGGTATCACGGCGGCGCCTTCATGCTCGCGCACAACTTCGGGTTCCTGATCCGGTTCAAGCCCCACCCCGCCCCCACGCGCCCGCCGAAAACCCCGGTGCCCTTCGACTACGGCACGCAGGACGGCTACGAGTTCTTCCTGCAGATGGGCCCGCTCGCCAACGCCGCGCGTCACTTCGAGGGCAAGAGCGAGTATTGGGACGCCCACCTCGCGCACCCGACCTACGACGAGTACTGGAAATCCCGCGCGATCTGGCGTCACCTGAAAAACATCCGCTGCGCCGTCCTCACGGTCGGCGGCTGGTTCGACGCCGAGGATCTCATGGGCCCGCTGCTCACCCACCGCACGATCGGGCAGAACAATCCGGGCATCTACAACGGCCTCGTCATGGGTCCGTGGGTTCATGGCGGGTGGTCGGGCAACGACGGCCGCCGGCTGGGCAGCGTGGACTTCGCCGCGAACACCGCGGAGTTCTACCGCGAGAAAATCCTGTTTCCGTTTTTCGAGCAGCACCTGAAAGACAAATCCGACGCCAAGCTGCCGGTCGCCTACGTGTTCGAGACCGGCACGAATGTCTGGCGGCAATATTCCGCGTGGCCCGCGCCCGGGGCCCGGCCGCGCACCCTCTATTTCCACGGGCAGGGCGGGCTGGCGTTCGACGCGCCGGACGCCGCGACGGGCGCCAGCGACAGTTACGTGAGCGATCCGGCGCGGCCCGTGCCCTTCATCGGCTACACCGCGCTTGGCATGCCGCAGGAATACATGGTCGCCGATCAGCGCTTCGCCGCCCGCCGGCCCGATGTCCTCGTGTACGCCACCGCGCCGCTCGAGGAGGACGTGACGCTCGCCGGCCCCGTCTCGCCCCGCCTCTTCGTCGCCACCACCGGCACGGACTCCGATTGGGTCGTGAAACTGATCGACGTCTACCCACCCGACCGCAGCAACCCGCCGGCGCCCAGGACGGAAAGGCCGCTGAAGGACGTCCCGCCCCCCGGCATCGAGCTGGCCGGTTACCAGCAACTCGTGCGCGGCGAACCGCTGCGCGGGAAATTCCGCAAGAGCTTCGAGCAGCCCGTGGCCATGGTGCCCGGCCAGGTTGAGGCGGTGAATTTCACGATGCCGGACGTCAACCACACCTTCCGGCGCGGCCACCGCATCATGATCCAGGTGCAGAGCTCGTGGTTTCCGCTCTTCGACCGCAATCCCCAGACTTTCGTCAACATCCCGACGGCCAAGGCCGGGGATTTCCGGGCGGCGACGCAGCACGTGCATCGCTCGAAAACCCAGCCCTCGGGCGTCGAAGTGCATGTGCTCCCGCAACCGGGCGAATCACCGGACGGCCGCAGAAACTAACGCTACTCTGTTACCTGCTTCCGCCAAGACCGCTGGATTCCAGAGTAACCTATTGGGTTACTCTGCCCATGAATCTTTTCACGGATTGTGGGTCATACTCGACCGAGTGGCGTTAAGCGGGAGGTTTCGCCAGGGCCGCGAAGGCATTTTGCCCGTGGATTTCACCGATGGTTTTATCTGCGCCATCCCGCCAGAGGCGGGCAAAGCTGCGATACTTGTGCGCCTCCGGCGCATCTGCGGTAAAATGCCTTGGTTGGTCGTTTGATCTCGGCTGCGCCGATCGAGGTAATCTGGGTTCAACGCCCCACTTTGGCGACGGGCGCGGACTTCTCTTGCCGTCGGACAAAATGGCCGTCTACTTTCCCCGCATGAGCGTTCCCCATCCTGAAGTTGTTTCACTGCTCGAGAAGCAGCTGACCCATGAATTCCACGCCGCCCAGGCCTACACCGCGTTAGGCTATTGGTGCGATGTTCAGCACTGGAGCGGGTACTCGCAGTTTTTCCACAAGCAGGCGGCGGAGGAACGGACTCATGCCGCGCGCATCCTCCAGCATCTGGCCGATCGCGACGTCGTCCCGCAGATCGGGGCGCTGGCCGCGCCCAAGAAAGACTACGAGGACCTCGAGCAGTGCGCGCAAGCCGCCTACGATCTCGAACGGAACAACACGCGCGGAATCCACGAAGCCTACGCCGTGGCGCTCAAGCACGGCGACTTTCCGGCCCAGGTGTTGCTGCACTGGTTCATTTCCGAACAGGTTGAGGAGGAAGCGTGGTCGGACAAGCTGGTGGCCAAGACCAAGCGTGCCGCCTGTGCCGGCGCCCTCCTGTATCTCGATCGCCACCTCGAAAAAGAGCTCTCGGGCACGGGCGGCGGCGGCGAATAAACCTGGGCTCAGGGCTTCGGCGTCGGGGGCGTCGCGTAAGGCGATACCGGGAAAAAGGGCGCGATAAAGTCGATCGCCGGTTTCAGAAACTCCGGCTCCGTGCGGGTGATGGTCCAGTGCAGCATCAGAATCATCAACAGCAGGAGAAGAACAAAGCCAACCAGCGCCGGGTTGATGCTCCGGAGAAACCGATAAAAACTGATCGTCATCATCACGGCGAAGAACCCACACACGATGGTCAGCAGATGGTGCTCCGCCCACAGCGCCTTGAGGGGCTTGGCCAGCGGCGCCAGGGCTTTCCAGAGAGGAGCTAAATCGAGGTCCAACACGATGCGCGTACAGTTTGGAGGAGACCTGCGGATTGGGTCAAAAGATATTCGGCCGCCGTCAAGGGCTCATTTCGCCCCCGCGGGAGGCAGCGTGCCAGCCAGCACCAGGACCATTTTTTCGGGATTTATATATTTTTTAATCGCGTCGTTTGCCTCCGCGAGGGTGACCGCCCGGAGGCGGTGCGGAAATTCGTCGAGCCACTCCGGGCCGTAGCCGCGCTGCACGGCATTCAGCAGCGCCCCTGCTAGGCCCTCGGTCGTGGCAAGGGCGACCTGGTAGGAGCCGGTGAGCGTGACCTTGAACGTGGCGAGCTCTTCGGCCGTCACGCCCTCGTCGTGGAAACGGCGCAGCTCCCGCAGCGTCGACGCCGTGCCCTGCTCCAGCAACTCGGGCGCGAAAGTGCCCCGGATGAACCACGCACCGTCCGCGTAGGTATCGGAGCTGAGTGACGCGACGATGCCGTAGGTGAGGCCCTCGCGATTGCGGATGATGTCGAGGAGCCGCGCGGAAAAGAAGCCGCTGCCGAAGATGGCGGTCGCCAGGTTGAGCGATTGGTAGCCGGCATCGGCGTAGCGCAATCCGGACGGCTGCCCGACGACGACCGACACGCTGGTCTTGCCGGGCATCGCGACGTTCTCGGTGCGGGCCGCCGCGACGGCGGGCGCTTTCGGCGACGGCGGGATGGCGCGGCCGCCCTGCCACCCGGCGAAGGCCGCGGCGATCGCACGGTCGATCGCGGCGTCGTCGACATCGCCGACGGCCACGAGTCGGGCCGCCGGCGGGCCATAGTGGGTCGCGTGAAACGCCTTCAGCTGCTCCAGCGTGGCGGCCTCGATGTCGGCGAGATATTGGTCGTCGGCTGGCGGGCGATTCGGATGGCCTTCGGGGAAAATTGCCCGGGCGAAGGCGCGGTTGGCCCGGAAATCGGTCTCCTCCATGTTGCGTTTGTGGCGGCCGGCGAGCTGCTGCTTGAGTTTTGCGAATTCGCCGGGATCGAAACGTGGCGTGCGCAGCTGCTCGGCGAGGAGATTGAGCACCAGCGGCAGATCCTGGCGCAGGCATTTGCCGGCGAATTTCAAGACGTGCGCATCGGTGCCGAAATGCAGCGTGGCGCCGACCTGCTCGAGGAGTTCGGAGAGGGCGAACTTGTCCCGCTTGACCGTGCCCTGATCGAGCATGCCGGCCGTGAGGTCGGCGATGGCGGAATTTCCCGGCGGGTTGAACACGTCTCCGGCAGCGACGACGCCGCCGATCGTCACGACGTCCTTGATTGACGTCTTGAGGGTGAGCACGTCGAGCCCGGCAAGCTGACGGCGGCGGACGTTGGGGGCGATGAGCGCGCCGGCGGCGGCGGGGGCGGATAGGGGTAAGAGCGAGCCCTGGTCGCCTCGTGCGCCGCCAAAGGCGGGTAAACTTGCTCGCGATGTTTGGGCAGAATCGCCTGCCTCCGCCTTCGCCGGGCTTCGGCGCGACAAGAGCAGGCTCCTACCCTCCGGATCGCGATAGTAATGCGGCCCGCGCGCAGCGAATTTCACCCTCCTCGCTTCAACCGATTCGCTTTTCACGCTTCGCGTCTTCGCGCCGCTTTCGGCCCGTGCGGCCTCCGGCTGCGGAATGAACCAGCCTGTGGTGCTTTGGTCTTCGTTAAAGTAGGCTCGGGCGACGCGCTGGACGTCGGCGGCGGTCACGCTCTTCAGGTGCTCGGGCCCGCTGGCAAAATGGGTCCAGTCGCCGACGGCGATCGACTCGTTGATCTGGCCGGCGATGGCGAAAGAGCCGTCGCGCCCGTAGGCGATGCCGGCGAGCAGCTTGTTGATCGCGCGCCCGACCTCGGCGGCGGTGACGCCGTCGTTCTTCACCTTGACGGTTTCGGCGAGCAGCGTTTTCTCGGCCTGCTCGTGCGCGGTACCGGGCGTGAGCAGGGCGGTGACGGTGAAAAGGGTGTTGTCGTGAAAAAAGCCCTTGGAGGCGTCGGCGCTGATGGCGAGGTTCGGATCGATGAGGGCGCGATAAAGCCGGCTCGTCTTTCCTTCGCTGAGGATCGCGGCGAGCACCTCGAGCGGCGCATGGTCCGGGTGGAGGGCTGCGGGCACCTTGTAGGCGACCTGGACCACGCCGACTTCGCCGGGGCGTTTCACGATGACGCGGCGGGCCCCGCTCTGCGCGGGTTCCTCGGTGTAGATGGCGGGTATAGGCTGCGGGGAGCGGGCGATGGCGCCGAAGGATTGCTGGATCAACCGGAGCGCGACCGGCGGCTGGAAATCGCCGATGACGGTGACGGTCGCGTTATTCGGCCAGTAGAACGTGTCGTAAAACTCGCGGAGTTTCTGGATCGAGACCTTTTCGATGTCGGAACGCCAGCCAATGATCGGATGGTGATAAGGGTGCGCGAGGAAGGCCGTGGCCCCGATTTCCTTGTCGAGGGCGGAGGCGGGGTCGTTTTCGTCGCGCTCGAATTCGTTGCGCACCACGGTCATCTCGGGCTGCCGATCCTCCTCGCGCAGCAGGAGGCCGCGCATGCGGTCGGCTTCGAGCTGGATGGCGAGCTCGAGGTGATCGCTCGGGAGGCTCTCGTAATAGTTGGTGCGGTCGAGCGAGGTGGTGGCGTTGTTGATGCCGCCGATGCGGTCCATGAGTGTGTCGAAGCCCTTGCCGATCCCGGGGTGAAAATTCCGGCTGCCCTTGAACATCAGGTGCTCGAGCAGGTGCGTGGCGCCGGTCGTGCCAGTGACCTCGTTGCGCGAGCCGACGCGGTAGGTGACCATGAACGTGAGCACCGGGGCCGAGTGGTCCTCGAGCAGCAGCACGGTGAGATCGTTGGCCGTGAGCCGATATTCGGCGATGCCGCCGGCATCCTTGACGAAGGTGAAGCCGACGACGGCGGCGGTTCGACCGGGCTCACCGCGAGCGGCTCGCCCGGGCTCACCGCGGGCGGGCGCTTCCGCCGCACGAAGAGGCAACGCGGCGAGGAACAAGACGGGCAGGAGGAGTTGCTTCATAAAAAAAGGAATGCTGATACGCGATCCGTACAGCGTCCCGGGTTTCTGCGCAACCACCGGAAGGGTGGCCCCGCCAACGTCGAGATGCCGGACTCCGCCCCAACCCGGCGAAGCCGGAGCCAAGGTTCCAAAAGGATTGAACCACCCAGGCCTGGTGCGGCGAAGCCGCAACCGAATGAACCAAGGCGGTCTTAAACGCTAATGCTCCAAAGGCGCACAAAAGTGCATGGATACGGCTCAGCAAGGCGGCCTCGACGGAGCTCGGCCCTCCATCGCCTGTCTGTTGGAGACAGCAGGCCGATGTGGGAGGGGCCCTGGTCGCCTTTGCCGCCGCCGGAGGCGGGTAAACCCTGGTCGCCTTTGGCGCCGCCCATACCTTTCTACACAACTTTCGTCATTTTGCGCTGGACACATTGGCGGACAGCTTTAAGACGTGAGGAGTGATTTCGGAACTAGCGCAGACAGTCGCTCCCGTTCCCACACGATTGCTCGGGCGAGCGTTCGGCGCCGAACAGCTCGCGGTCGTGTGCGAACAGGTGCGCCTGGCCCAGCCGGCGAGTCGCGCCGAGGTGGCACGGCGGCTCTGCGTCGCCCTGCAGTGGCGCTCGCCGGGCGGGGCGTATGCGGGGATGAGTGCGCGGGTGGCGTTGTTGCGTCTGCACCGGCTCGGGCTCATCACGCTGCCCCCGCCTCGAAGCCGGCGCAACAACGAGAACCGCCGCTTGGGCTCCGCCCCGCCCGCCGCGCCGCGGCCGCCGCTTTTGTCCTGCCGGGTGGATCAACTCGGCGCGCTGCGCCTGCACCCCGTCAGGAGCGACGAGG
>JACQWL010000080.1 GCA_016209255.1 Verrucomicrobiota bacterium | reverse complement strand
CCATCCCCGCCGACGGTGGAGCGGCCGTTGTTCACGTTCGCATTGCTGTTGGCCGCGGTGAAGCCGAAGCTGCGGTTCCAAAAGTGGCCCTCGAAATAACTGTAGCTCAGATTGAGCGAGAGGACCAGGTTGCGGGTTGCCTTCCAGTCGGCGGTGAGCAGGAGCGCGTCCTTGATGATGAACTTCGGGCCGTCGCCAAAACTGACCGAGCGGACGACGAGCGGACGGGCGTCGTTGGCCTGCGGTGCGCGGTTGTAGTCGACGGTTTCCGAGAGTTGCTCCGTGTAGGAAGCGCCGTGACCGGCGCTCAGGAGGAGGCCGAACTTTTGGTCGAAGAAGGACTCGGAGTAACTGAGATTCCAGTTCGGCAGCCATTTTTCGGACTTCCAATTCTCGCGACCGTCCTGAATGCCCGGCTGCTTGCGCAGCGAGAATTCCTCACCGTTGAAGTTCGCCGAATAGTTGTAGCTGAACACGCGGCCCTTCCGGTCGAACGCGCGTTTCGTGCGCATGTTGATTGAACCGGCCGGCTGGTCGGCGTCATTCTCGGGACTGGAGGTGCGGTTGATTTCAACCGACTCCACGCTGGTGATTGAAAAGCCCTCGAAACTCGTGGCGCGGGACGCGGCACCGCCGCCGCGATTCGCGTCGGCGCTGGCGGTGCGCATGCCGTCCATGGCCACGCCGGTGTATTGCACGTCCATGCCGCCAAGGCGCGGGCCGCGCGGCTCGGACTCGACGTATTCGAGGTCGACACCGGGGAGGTATTTCAGGAATTCGCCGACATTGCCGTCCATCACCTCGCCGAAAATGTCCGAGGAGACCGACGTGATGATGTTCATGTCCTTCCGCTGGGCGGCGACGGCCTTGGAGTTTCCTTCGCGGGCGGACGAAACGTTGAACGCCTCAAGTTTTATCACGCCATCCTTGCCCACCGCGGGGCCGGCCGCGGTGCTGGTGAGATTGATTTCGCGCACCGCGGTTTGGCCGGCGGAAACGTTGAACGATTCCTTTTCCGGATTGTAACCGGAGTAGTTGACGGTGATCGTTGCCTGGCCGGCGGCGACACCGTGAATCTGGAACGAGCCATCCTGCTCGGTGAAGGTCACCTGATTGGTGCCATCGAGCCGAACCTCGGCGTTATTGACGTACTCCTTGGAGACCGGATTGTAGACGCGGCCTTGGATGGTGCCGGTGGCGGCGGTCTGGGCGTGGGCGAGGATCGCGGCGGAGAGCCAACTGCAGAAAAGCGCAAGGAGCCTCAGCCCGTGCGCGACAGGGGTTTGGTTGGGTGTACTCATGGTTGGGACTGATGGAAATGCGCTACCCGAGCGACGCAGCATCGCGCGGGTGCGGGGAAAGAACCGGGAACAGATTTTGGGGCCGGTCGCCTGCGCCCAGTTGCCCGGACGAAGCGACCGCCTCGACGCGAGTATCTCCGAAAAGAAACTTCCGGCAAGAAATCGTTTGCTTATTTCCTTAAGCAACGGACCGGCCCAGGCCCCAGCCCGCCGGGATACGCGAAGGCCAACGGACCGGCGCGGAAGTTCCGTAGCCGCGGTTGGGGACAGCGAAAGCGTGGCCCTTCGATCCGAGCTACACCATCTCCAGCCCCCGCATCGTGCCGGTCGCAGAAGCGAACTTGTCCGTCTCCAATCCCATCCGCTGCAGCATCGAGACGAAGAGATTCGGCAGCGGATAGTTGTGCTCGGTGTTGAACGCCAGGTGCTGGCCGTGACGGAAGCCCCCGCCGGCAAAGATCGTCGGCAAATTCGTGGTCACGTGGGTGTTCGCGTTGCCGAGATTCGAGCCGTACAGCACCATCGTGCGATCGAACAGCGACTCGCCGTCTTCGCGCACCGCCTTCAACCCGGCGAACAGGTCCGCGAGCAGCTTCATGTGCCACTCGTCGATCGCCTTCAGTTGCGCAATCTTGGCCTCGGATTTCCCGTGGTGGGAGAGGTTGTGATAACCGTCGGTCGTCTTCACGTCGCCAAACTCGATCGCGGGCGAACTCACGCTGTCGAGCAGCAGCGAGATGGAGCGGGTGGAGTCGGTCTCGAACGCGAGCCGCGCCATGTCGTACATCAGCTTCACCTTGTCCATGTATTCGCGCGGGCTGGCGGGATCGAGCGGCACGGGGACGCTGACCACCGGCTTCGGCCTCCGCTCCCAGTCGCGCGACATCTGCATCCGCTGTTCGAGGTCGCGCACACTGGTGAAGTATTGATCGAGCCGGTCGCGATCGCGCGCCGTGACGCCCCGCTGGAGATCCTTCGCCTGGCCGGCCACGGCATCGAGAATGCTCTGGCCCCGCTCCAGCTTGCGCACCTGCGCTTCCACCTCGGCGGGCGTGCCCTGCAGGAAAAGCCGCTTGAACACGTCCGAGCCCTTTTCTTCGCACGGAATCATCACGCCTGAGCCGGTCCACGACAGGCTGCGCTGCCCCTGCTGCACGTTGACCCCGAGCGTGAGCGACTGAAACCGCGTCAGGTGCCCGATGCGCTCCGCGATGTACTGGTCGAGGGAGATCGTGTTGCGAAACCCGCCGCTGCCCGGGTGCGGCGCCGCGGTGAGAAAGCAATTGTCCGCCGGGTGCCCGCCGTCCACGTCCGGATGCGACACGCCGCTGAACACCGTGAAACCGTCGCGGTGCGTCGCGAGCTGCTCGAGGTAGGGCGAGAGAGCGTAGCCCCGCCCGGTCTGCTTCGGGAAAAACTGGTCCGGCAGGAGGCCGAGGTTGTTGCAGATCGCAAGCATCCGGCGCGGCTTGGCGCCGGGGCCGGTCGGCGATGCGGTCTTGTTCATCGTCGCGGCAAACGCCGGCAGCATCGAGTCGAGCAGCGGCAGCGACAACACGATGCCCGCGCCCCGCAGGAACTGGCGCCGGGAGAGAGCGCGGCGGGTCGAGACGAACGGGCTGAATCGAAAAAGCGGGGTGCGGGCGGAGTGGGTTTTCATGGGGAGAGGGTGGAACACTCGTCGGGTTCAGGGGTTCAACGTTCAACGGTTCAACGGTTCAACGGTTCAACGGTTCAAGGGTTCAGGGTTCACCGGTTATTGATCACCGACTACTTGCTCCGAAACAACTCACTCTGCACCACTTCATGCAGCAGAGTCCGCACGCCGTAGCCGCTGGCGCTGGCGCGCTGGAGAATCTGTTCCACGGCGGCGCGGTCGCCGAACCGCACCGGCGCCCCGGTCGCATAGGTGATCAGCTGGCGCGCGAGGTTGCGCGCCACCTGCTGCTCGTCGGCCAGGAGCAGCCGCTTGAATTCGCGGATGTCGCCAAACGTGCGGCCGTCGGGCAGCCCGCCGCTGGCATCCACCGGCAGCGCGAGATGAAACGGAAATTTCTGCCCGCCGTGGCCGATGCCCTTTTCCGCCGGCACGCCGTCGGCGACCGCCCGGTAGCGGTCGCGCCAGCCGCCCATCACATCGAAGCTTTCCAACGAGAAACCCGCCGGATCCATTTTCGAATGGCACACGGCGCAGCTTTCCTCCGTGCGGTGCTTCTCGAGCTGCTGGCGAATGGTCGTCGCCCCGCGGATATCGGGGTCGACCACCGGCAGGTTCGGCGGCGGCGGCGGGACCGGCTGGCCGAGGATGCGCTCCATGATCCAGGCGCCGCGCAAGACGGGCGAGGTCGTCGTGCCGTTGGCCGTGACCTTGAGCACGCTGGCCTGCGTCAACAGGCCCCCGCGCGGGCTGTCCGGGGGCAACGCCACCCGGCGCAGCGCCACGCCCTCCACCGCGGGCAGATCGTAGTGCGCCGCCAGCCGCTCGTTCACCAGCGCGAAATCCGCCGCCACGATATTTCGCGCCGGCAAGTCGCCGCGCACGAGTTCGGCGATGAAGAGTTGCGTCTCCTCCAGGGCCGATTCGGCGAGCAGATCGTCGAGGTAGTAGTCGGGGTAGAGCGAGGAGTCCGGCGCGGTCGCCACGATTTTCCGCAGATCGAGCCAGTAATCGAGAAACGCGTCGACGAACCGGCGCGACTTCGGGTCGCCGAGCAGCCGCTCGGTCTGCGCGCGCAGCACCTCGGGCCGGTGCAGCCGGCCGCGCGCGGCGAGGGTGCGCAGCTCGTCGTCCGGCGCGGAATTCCACAGGAAAAAACTCAGCCGCGATGCCAGCGCATGGTCGTCCAGCCGTCCCGGCTTTTCCTCCAGGCAGAGAAACTCCGGCGAGCACAGCACCGCCGTGTAGCCGGTGAACATCGCCTCGGCAAAACTGCCGCCCGTCTTCCGCACGCCCTCGATCACCGGCAGGAAGCGCGTGGCTTCCCGCGCGGCCACCGGCCGCCGATATGCCCGCTCCACAAACGCGCGCAGGAGTCGCGCCGCATCCTGGCCCGGATGCGCGGACACCACCTCGACCGGCGCGCCGGCCCGCTCCGGTTTTCCCAGCGGCAATTCGCCGAAGAGCAGCCGGTGCCCCGCGGTCGGCCACTGCTCGTAAATCGGACCCTCGACCTCCAGCCAGCGGAAGGCGACACCGGGTTGGCCGTCTTTCTCCGCCAGCGGATTCTGCCAGCGCCCCGCCCCGGGCCGGGAGCGAAAGAACCGCGCGGCGTCCGGGCGCACCGTCTCGCCCTCCAGCAGCCACACGTCGAGCTCGTTCACCGACGGTTCGGGCGACACATCGAACTTGCCGAGCCACCGCAACAGCCGCGGCGGGGTCTCCGCATATACCAGGATCGGTTCGGAGCGGCGTCCCGGCGAGACGTCGTCGAGGTCCGGGATCCACCACCGGTCGGGTTTCCCCGGCACGGACTTGCCCGGCCCGACCCAGACCGAAAACGCGCAGATGCGCAGCCGGTAGCGCCCGGCCACCGGCGCCTTGAACTGGCTGAACTTCGGCTCCAGCGGCTCGTAGGTGCTCGCCACGACGCCGACCGCTTCCTCGTCGCGCAGCGACGGGTTCGCGGCGCCGACCGTCGCCGGCGCGTCTCCCCGGCGCACGTCGGGCTGCGCCCTCGACCCCAGCAGGGGAAAGGTCGCCCGCTCCGGCGCGGTGTTGAACACCGTGAATTTCATCGGCCCGACGAAACTCCGCTGCTCGCGCGCGTAGTAACGCACTGTCTTCGTCGCCGGGCGCTCCACCGACGTCGCCGCGACCTGCCGCAGCGCGTAATCCGCCGCGTGGAGATACCGCGCCATCTGCACGTGCGACACGTCGAGCGCGTCACCGCTCTTGTTGAACCGGTGCGCCTCACCGTCCTCGGGCAGCGAGTCCTTCACCTGCAACCAGGGGGCGTGCAACAGATCGCGCAGGGCGTTTTCGTATTCGTAACGGTTGAGCCGCCGCCGCGTGGCGCGGCCCTCCTGCGCGACCCGTTTCTTTTCCGCCGCCGTCAGCGCGGCGGACAGCGCCGACGTGAACGCCGCCACCTCCGCCGGCTCCGGCTGCGCTTTTTTCTTCGGCGGCATCTCCCCGGCGCTCACCCGGTCAAACACCTTCACCCAGGTGGCGAAATTTCCCGGGTCGGCCGGCTCGAACGTCAACGCGGTCAGATCCAACCCGCTCTTCTTCTCCAGCTCGTCGTGACAATCCGCGCATCTTTTCTCGATCAGCGCATCCACGGCCTTGGGCACCGATGCACCGCGCAGCGGCAACGCGACGAGAATTGCACCGAAACCCAGCCGCCAAAGCGCCTTGGCTTTTCTGATCATCCAAAATTCCGCCGGTGCCACTCGCTGGTACTTGTGGCGACGAGCGCCGGCGAGTGGCGCATCCGGGGGAACTGCGGAATTAAAGATCATGCCGGTGCGGCGGGGTGGGAACGTGATGTGGGTTGGACGGGGATCCGTCCAATGGTGTCCCAAACTTTCCCCATGCCGTCAACCCGGCGCTTCAGGCGCAGTGGCATGTCCGCCTGTAAAACTGCCTGAGCCTGACCACGCGGCGGCATGGAAAATTTTCCGTGACCCGCAGGATTCCCCGCAGCACCATGATGCCGTCAACCATGCCGTGTATTCAAATCGGGTTTTCCTCTGTCATTCTGAGCGCAGCGAAGAATCCATTTGGATATCCGCAGCTCGCAGAGACCTCGCCACTCCCGCTGGATTCTTCGCTTCGCTCAGAATGACAAACCGGCTTGAAAACATCATCCAAGTGGAACCGGTGGCCGGGCCGGTGCCGCCGTCACGCGATCTTCCCGAGCATCCTCCCGCCATGAAAATCTCCCGTCTCCCCGCCCTCGCCTTCCTCGCTGTCTTGCTGGGCGCGCTGTGCAGCCCGGCCTTCGCCGCCCCGGCCCGCGGGCCGAACCTCGTCATCATCCTCGCCGACGATCAGGGTTGGGGCGATTTGAGCGTGCACGGCAACACCCAGTTGCGCACGCCGGCCATCGATTCGCTCGCGCGCGACGGCGCGCTGTTCGACCGTTTCTTCGTCTGCTCGGTCTGCGCGCCGACTCGCGCGGAATTCCTGACCGGCCGCTACCATCCGCGCGGCGGCGTGCGCGGGGTCTCGACCGGGCTGGAGCGGCTGAACGTCGACGAGAAGACCCTCGCCGATGCGTTCAAGGCGGCCGGCTATGCCACCGGCGCGTTTGGCAAATGGCACAACGGCAGCCAGTGGCCCTATCACCCGAACGCGCGCGGCTTCGACGAATACTACGGCTTCACCTCCGGCCACTGGGGCGAATACTTCAACCCCCCGCTCGAACACAATGGGAAGATGGTGCGCGGCCAGGGTTATATCGCCGAGGACCTCACGCGCCACGCGATCGAGTTCATCGAGAAAAACCGGCAGCGCCCGTTTCTCTGCTACCTGCCGCTCAACATCCCCCACTCGCCTTTCGCCGTGCCCGACCAGGACTGGCAGCGGTTCAAGGACAAGCCGATCACGCAACGCGGCGCCGACGGCGACAACGAGACCCTCGACGTCACCCGCTGCGCCCTGGCGATGTGCGAGAACATCGACCAGAATGTCGGCCGCATCCTGCGCCGGCTGGAGGAACTCAGACTCGCCGACAACACCATCGTCATCTATTTCTCCGACAACGGCCCGAACAGCTTTCGCTGGAACGGCGGTATGAAGGGTCGCAAGGGCTCGACGGACGAGGGCGGCGTGCGCGTGCCCTTCCTCATCCGCTGGCCGGGGAAGATCAAGCCCGGCACGCAGGTGCGCGACATCGCCGGCGCGATCGATCTGCTGCCCACGCTGACGAGCCTCGCCGGCATCCCCCGGATCGGCACGAAGCCGCTCGACGGCAAGGATCTTTCCCCGCTGCTGCTCGGCACGGCGCGCGACTGGCCCGACCGGATGATTCTCTCCCACCAGAACGGCCAGGTCAGCGCCCGCTCGCAACAATACCGCCTCGACAGCCGCGGCGTGCTCTACGATCTGGTTGCCGATCCCGGCCAGCAGCGCGACATCACGGCGGAGAAACCCGCGGTCGCCGCCAAGCTGACCGCGGCGGTCGCGGCCTACCGGAATGACGTGTTGCGCGGCGCCGCTGCGCCGGCGGGTGAGGCCGGCAAAGGCAAGGGCAAGGCCAAGGCGCAGGCGATCGCCGCGGACGATCGCCCGTATCCGGTCGGCTATGCGGAGTTCCCCATGACGCCGCTGCCGGCCCGCGACGGCGTGCCGCATGGGAGTGTGCGGCGCAGTGCCGGCGCGCCGAACAGCTCCTACTTCGTGAACTGGACGAAGGCCGAGGACAAGATGACCTGGAACATCGAGGTGAACACAACCGGCCAATACGACGTGACCGTTTACTACACCTGCCCCGTGCCGGACGCGGGCTCGACGATCGAGCTCAGCTTTCGCGACGCCAAACTCACCGGCAAAGTCGAGCCCGGCTGGAACCCGCCGCTCTACACGAATCAGGACACCCTTCCGCGTCCGGCCGGCGAATCGCAGATGAAGGAGTTTCGCCCGCTGAATCTCGGACCGATGCGTCTGGAAAAAGGCCGCGGGCTGATGACGCTGCGCGCGCCGCAGATCGCCGGCCAGAGTGTCATGGACGTGCGGCAGATCAACCTGACGCTGAGAAAATGACGGGGCATGGAGCGGTCGCGATCAGAGGTAGGAGCCTGCTTGCAGGCGATTTTCAGCCATGCAGCCGGCGTTAGCCGTAACGATGCAATAGAGTGTAGGGCCGTCGCTCGCCGACGGGCCGCTTTTCGACTGAAACATTCGGCTTGGCGACCCAGCCGTCGCCAAGGCTATGGCGGGGGAAACCAAGCGCCAGCCCTACACCAAATGGTGCCCGTACATTCAAT
>JACQWL010000086.1 GCA_016209255.1 Verrucomicrobiota bacterium | reverse complement strand
TGCCGCGAAAACCTTGCTCGCGGTAGTTGGCCATCACGGGATCGCTCGAGTAACCGCTCGAAACGATGCCACGCGCCGCGGGATCGATTTTAAGGATCTCGCGCATCGCCGCGGCCCCGCCCATCTCACCCGGGACGGTGAGATCCATGATCACCAGCGCAAACGGCTGGCCACCCGCCCGGGCCAGGGCATAGGCCCGCACCGCCTCGGCCCCGTCGCTCGTCACCGTCGGCTCCAGTCCGATCCGCTCGAGCAGCGCGCGCGTCATCACGCGAATCGGCTCCTCGTCGTCCATGAACAGGACGCGCCCGCGCAACGGTTCGAACGGACTCGCCGGGGCCGCCGGCGGCGGCGGCTCGACTTGCGCCGCCGGCAGCCACAGCCGAAACGTCGTGCCGCGCCCGACCGCGGACTCCACGGCAACGTAGCCGCCATGTTTCTGGATCACCGAGTAGACCGTCGCCAGTCCAAGGCCCGTCCCGAATTCCTTCGTGGTGAAGAACGGCTCGAAGATCAGCTCGAGATGCTCGGGCGCGATGCCATCGCCCGTATCCGCAATCTCGAGCCGCACGTAGTTGCCCGGCGCCAGTGTCGGCACCTGGTGCGCCGCGAGGGTGGCGTTGGCCAGGGTCAGCCGGATCACCCCGCCGTCCGGCATCGCCTGCACCGCGTTGATCACGAGGTTCTGCACGACCTGCCCAATCTGGCCCTGGTCGGCGTCCGCGGGCCACAGATCGGGCGCGAGGTCGAACTCGCACCGCGCCGCCGCCCCGTGCAGCGCAAACTCCGCGGCTTCGCGCACCACCTCGGCCAGCGGCACCGCCGACCGCACCGGTTCGCCGCCCCGGGCGAACGTCAGCAGCTGCTGCGTGAGCGCCGTGGCCCGCCGTGTGCCGCGCTCCGCTTCGCGCAGCCATCGCCCGCCCGCAGCCTGCGTTTTCTCGTCGAGCAGCGCGAGCGTCAGGTTGCCCATGACGATCGTGAGGAGGTTGTTGAAATCGTGCGCGATGCCGCCGGCGAGCACGCCGATCGATTCGAGCTTCGAAGCGCGCAGCAGCTCCGCCTCGAACCGCGCGCGTTCCGTCACATCGCGCAGCACGAGCACCACGCCGATGGCCCGGCCCCCGAGATCGTGCATCGGCGCACACCGGCCCTCCACGCGGCGCGGCGGGCCCCCGCGCGGTTGCAGCACGGTCTGCCGGGGGAGATCGATCGCCCGATCCGCCGCCAGCACGGCCGCCACCGGCCCCGCGATCGACGCGCCGGCCTGCTGCGCGCCGAAGACGAAAACCTCCGCCAGCGGCCGGCCGACCGCCGCCGCCGGCACCCAGCCCGTCAGCCTGCCCGCCGCCTCGTTCATGAACTCCACGATGCCCGCGCGATCGGTCGTCACCACGCTTTCCGTCATCGCCCGCAGCGTCACGCCGAGCCGCTCGCGTTCGGCGGCGAGCGCGGATTCCGCGGACCTGATGTCCGTGAGGTCCAGGAGCATCAACTGGGTCCGCGCGAAATACGGCCGGCCGCCGATGATCGGCACCCACCAATGATAATAGAGCCGGCGCAGCGTGCCGTCGAGCGACCGCAGGGTGAGATCGCCTTCGGAATCGTTGCGGCCATCCCATACGGCTAGAAACGCCAGCCGCCGGGCGGCAAAGGTCTCCGGCGTGAAGATGCGCGGCAGGTTGGAGCGCAATTCCTCCAGGTTCAGTGCGCCGGCCAGGGCGAGCGCGGTGCGGTTGGCGCCGACAAAGTCCACGCGGAGCATTTCCGCCTTCAGTTCGTCCGGATGGGATTGGCACCACGCACCGAAGTCCGTCACGCCGGCCGCGCGCAATCGGTCCATCCAGGCAATGGTCAGGCAATAGTTGTACTCGACGATGCCCACGGGCGAGTTCTCGAAGAGGATGCGGTAGCGTTCCTCGCTCGCGCGCAACGCCAGCTCCGCCTGTTTGCGCGCCGTGATGTCGGTGACGAAACCCTGCAGGTGGAGCAGCCGGCCCCGCGCGTCGCGCACGGCGCGCACATTTTCCTTAATCCAGGCGGTGGTGCCATCGGGCCGGCGAATCTCCGACTCGAAGTTCGCCAACTGATCGCCCGAGCCCAGCAGCGCGAAAAACTCGTCCCGGCGCCCGCGGGAGACATAGAGGCTGGCGGACTGGGCCGGCGGGAAGCTCATCAACGCCTCCGGCCCCGCATACCCGAGGATGCGGGCCATCGCGGGGTTGACGCGGAGGAAACCGCCTTCGGGCCGGCTTTCGTAAACGCCTTCGATCGCGTTCTCGAACAAGGCGCGAAACCGCTCCTCGCTGGCGCGCAGCGCACCCGTCTGGCGGGCGAAAACGATCCTCATCCAGGCGGCAACCGCGATCGCCGCCACGAACGCTCCCAGCGTCGCCAGCACGGCAGGCGACACGGGCGGGATTCCGGAAAGCGCAACCTCCGGCCGAGTCAACATCAGGTGGTGGGACGGAATGTTCACGCTACAGTCTGCGGATAAAGCCGGCCGAAGTGCAACTTGTCGAGAATCCGTTGGGCGCGCCGGCCACGGTCAATACGCATTGAGTCAGGAGTTAATCGGAGATAGCCGCCTCGATTGGAACGAGCCGGCGATCGCGACAAAGCGAATTTTCCATCTCCAAAAGACACGCTGTTCTGCCAGGCCCGGAAGTTTGCCACTGCACGCCCGCATTTTCCGCTTCATTTTTGTTTTGCGCCACACCGCGGAATAGCTGCCTTTGGTCGCCCATGCCGACTTCGCCTCCTCCCAACCCAGCTCTGGCCGAGCTCGCGGACGTGCTGGGAGAAGACAACGTTCGCACGCTGGTGAGCACATTTCTGCGCGACTTTCCGGCGTCCGTCAACGAACTGAGCCGCGGCGATCGCAAGAACCGGCACCGCATCGCGCACAGCTTGAAAAGCAACTCGAGACTCATGGGCGCATTCGAATTGTCGCAACGCATGGCCGACCTCGAGGCCCGGCTCGAGCCGGAAACCGGCGCCGACATCACGGCCCAGGATCTGGTGAAAATCTCCGCCGAGTTCGAGACCATCGCCGGCCCGCTGCGCGCCTTCGTCGGGCAGTGAGACGGAAGCCGAAAGGCCGGCGGATGGGCCCGGCGGCCCCATCCGGATTCGTCGCCGCGCTGGTGCGCCGCCAACGCTCGCTGGAAGCCCGACAAACTCCTAGTTGTCGACCAGCCCCGCCTGGATGCACCAGCGTGTCAGGCTCGCGACTTCGCGCACGCCGACTTTTTCCATGATGTTGGCCCGGTGCTTTTCCACCGTGCGCACGCTCAAGTTCAGGGTCGAGGCGATCTCCTTCGACATCTGGCCCGCGGCGACCAGCCGCGCAATCTCCTTCTCGCGTTCGGTCAGCGGCACCTTCAGCGGCGGAGGCGTGCCGGCGAAAACCGAGACCGCGCCGCCCTTTCCCCGCACGTGGCTGGCGAAAAACATCCCCCCGGCGCGCACGGTATCGACCGCGCTCAAGACGTACTCGATCGGCTCGGTCTTGTCGACGTAGCCGTTCACGCCGAGCGCCATCAAGTCGGCCGGGAGCCGCTCGCTCGGGTGGGCGGTGATCACGAGGATCTTCATCTCCGGCACCGCCCGACGGACGGCCCGCGCGATCTCCATGCCATTGATGTCGGGCAGCATCAGGTCAACCACAAGGAGGTCCGGCTTTTCCCGGAGGCAAAACTCCAGCCCGGGCTTGCCGAGTCCGAACTCGCCGATGACCTGGAGATCCTTGACCTTGCCAAGCGTCAACAGAATCAACTGTCGAAACATGGTTTCGTCTTCGATTAGAACGGCGCGTAGTTTACGCATGCGGAGTGCAGTCGAAAGCTGGAATAAGCGTTATTGCTGGTGGCGGCTCGCACAATTACTGATGCATGACCTTATCTGTTAATGCTAACATGACCCGTCTGACAATCCCGATGCCGAAACTCAAGCCTTCATTGCAGCTATTCCCGCTGCGGCCGGCGCCGCGCGTACCGCGGCGCGGGGTTTCGCATCTGCCCCCCCGATGAGCGAGCCGGAAAAATCTGCCCCGCGGGCGCACATCCTCTTCGTGGAGGATTCGTCCGTCTTTCGCGAGATGCAGGCTTTGCTGCTCGGGCAGGCCGGATTCTCGGTTTCCGCGCACGAATTCCCGCAGGCGGCGCTCGAGGTCGCCGCCAAGCAGACGTTCGAGCTCGTGGTGATCGACTACGAACTGCCGGAGATGAACGGGCAGCAGTTCATGCATGCGCTGCGGCAGATCCAGCCGGACATCGCCGTGATTTTCGTATCCGGATCGCTGACGCTGGAACTCGCCGTCCAGCTGAGCAGCCAGGGCGTCGCCGGCATTTTCAACAAGCCGGCCAACCCGAAGACGCTGCTCGAAAAAATCAACGAGACGCTCGCCCGGAACGCCGTGCGCGACACCGCCGCGCGGGTGGGCTCGGGTTCGCCGCTGGCGGCGCGCCGCGGGCTGTCCAGTTCACCCTTCAGCACCGCCACGCCGAGCGCCACGCCGGTCGCCGGCCAGCTGGCCTACCAGCCGCGATTCTTGCTGGGCAACTCGGAGGCGTTTCGCGAGTTCACGCACCGCCTCTGGAAAGTGCGGGATTTTCGCGCCGTGCTGCTGCTCCAGGGCGAGCCGGGCAGCGCCTTCGAGCTGTTCGCCCGCGATCTGGCGGAAATTTCGATTTTTCGCGACGGGCCGATCATGGTGTGCGACGCCGCGAAATTCGAACCGCTCCGTCTGCTCGAGGTGCTGGCGCCGTCGCTGCTCTCCCATGATGCCGGCACCCTGGTCGTCACCGGCGTGGAGACGTTCACCGCCGAGCAGCAGAAGACCCTCCAGAACCTGATCACGGGCCGCGATGTGTTCCTGCCGTTCGCACGCCGCTTCCGGCTGGTCCTCGCCGCGACGGGCAAACTTTCCGAACGCGTCGATGACGGCAGCTTCGGCGAAACCCTGTTCTACAAGATCAGTTCGCTCTCCCTCACGGTGCCAAGCCTGCGGGAAATGCGCGGCGATCTCACGGTCAATGCCACCCGTATCCTCGCGGAGCTGGGCGAAGCCGGAAACGACGCGGCGCCCGCCACGTTTACGCCCGAGGCCGCCGAGTGGATCGAGGCCCAGGACTGGCCGGGCAACTACGAGCAACTCGCGCGCACCGTGCAAATGGCGGTGGGTTACGCGGACGGGCCCGAGCTCACCGTCGCGGCGCTCGAGGGCGGCCTGCATCACGAGGATGATTTCGTCGCCGGGAGCCCCCGAGTCCCGGTGCCGTTGGAACTTTCCGCGACCGGGGAACACGAGATTGGCGAGACACGCCCGCCGTTCCCGCTCGCCAGCGACCTGGCCGCCGAAGCCACGGTGGGCGCCGCCAAGTCCCCCGTTCCGAAGGGGGTGCCCGCCGCCCCCTCCACCGCACCCGCGCCCTCCTTCACCGTCCAAAGCCTTTTCCGCCCGGCGGCCCGCTCTTACAGTTTCAGCCAGCGTCTCGCCGAATCGCTCGCCATCGCGTGTGGCGCATCCGCATCCTGAACCCGCCCCGCCCGCCCCGCGGGCTCCCTCAGCCGTGTTCGTAGTTCCGCCTTCGGCAAGAGAACACCCCGAGACCAGCTGAAGCCGGAGCCATGAACAGGTCGAGCATGCCCGAGCGCGGTGCTTGTCGAAAAAAGCGGGATGCGCCCAACGTAAGATGCGAGGCTGCAATCCCCTTGTCTCGCGCGCGTTCCGTCTCTGATATGGAGGGTGCCTTTTCTCAAGCCCTCGACGCGCCATGTCATCCAGTCCACTCAGCGAGGATCGCCCGTATTTGCCCGACGATTTCTTTCACCAGGAATTGGAGGCGGGTTCGCTGCTGCGCATCGACGGAACGCGCGTTGCCGCTCTTTCCGTGGATTTTATCCACACCCTCCACTTCGCCCTGGTGGAACATTGCGGCGACGCCGCCCAGGACATCCTCTACCGCGGCGGCTACGAATGGGGCTTGCAGGACATGATCCGGCTGAACCGGCAGCTCCACGACGAGATTGGCGGCGGCAATTTCGATCTGTGGCAGATGGATGCGAAGTTCGTGCTTGAATCGTGGTGGACGACCCTCGCCGAAGCGGGCTGGGGCGCATGCCAGTTCGATTTTTCCCGCCTCTCGCGCGGGGTGGTGTGCGTGGAGTTGAAAAACAGCATCGTCGCCCAGGCGCTTGATGGCGCCGATCACCCGGTGTGCCACATCTATGCCGGGCTGTTTGCGGGCGCCCTCAGCTTCTTCGAGCGCACCGAGCGCCACGCGGTCGAGATCCAATGCCAGGCGCTGGGCCAGGAATCGTGCAAGTTCGTCATCGGACCCGGCGCCGAAGTCGACAACGCCGAATCGCGGCGCCAGCAGGGTGCAAGCGCCGCCGAAATCATCCGCCGTTTGGGCTGAACCCGCCGCCATGTCTTCCTGGAACGAACTCCACTACGCCCGCGCCCAGGAATTTGTCCGCCTGGTCGCTGACGCGCTCGTGGCCAGCACGGCGGCCCCGGCCCCAGCCCCCGCACCCGGCAAGGCGCTGGCGGGCGCCCTGTTTCGCACCGCCTCACCCGCGCTCGCGTCGCCCGCCCAAGCTCCCGTGGCTCCCGCGGGCACGGCCGTCCCGGCCGCGGCGGTCGCGGCGGGTCCGACCGCCGCGGCCGTGTTCAACAAAATTCCCTGGAAGAAATAGCCCGCCGCGCTGATGCCCTCCTCTGAAGAGATCCTCACGTCACTCGGACTCGATCGGCTGATCGCCGCCGGCCGTTTCACCCAGGATGCGGCGGGCGGCGTCGTGGCTAATCCCGCCGGCGCCCGCGTCGTTTGTGCCGGGCCCGAGGTGCTGCGCAGTCTGCACCTCGTGTTCGAGAAGGAGCGCGCGGGCACGTGGACCGCGACCCTGAAAACCGCCGGGTTCGCCTGCGGCAAGAAGATCGCGACCGGCCTCGATGCGGAACTCGCGGCACTCGGGAAGCCGGCGCTCGCCGCCCTGCCGATCGAGGCGTGCCTGGTCTTCGTCGAGCACTATTTCGCCGTGCACGGCTGGGGCCGGCTCAAGGTGGATCTCGCGGATGCGGCCGAACACGGCGTCGTGATTGCGCGGCTGGAGCAGAGTTTTTTTGCCGCCGCGCTGCAGGATCCCGCCGCCTTCGCCGACCCGCTCCTCGCCGGAGTCCTCCAGGGCTTTTTCGAGCACATCAGCGGCCAGACGCTCGGTTGCGAGGAAATCGCCTGCGCCCGGCGCGGCGCGCCGCACTGCATTTTTGTCATCACTTCACCGGAGCGGCTCGGGACGATCGTCTCGTTCGTCGGCTACGAATCCGCGGAGGCGATCCTGCAGCGGCTTCGCGCCTGAGCCCCCGCCATGCCGCCGCCCCGCATCACCTGCCTGTTTCACGACTCGACGACGATTACGGCGTTTCTGAACACGGATACCGGTCGGGCGTTCGCCGGCGATCTGCTGATCGAGTGCGCGCTGCACCCGGCCCTCGGTTTCGTGCTCAGTCTCGAGACCCCGGCGAACTACCCGGGCGTCACCGGGCTGCTCGGCGGCGCCGATATCGGAACGCTGGCCCATCCCACGGAGCGTCTGCCGGTGCCGATCCTTCTCGCCGCCGGCACGCCGGTCTCGGCGACCGCGCTCCGCGCCGCTCTCCCGCTGCTGCAGCAGCCCGATGAACGGCTCACCGCGATCACCGTGCTCGTGCCGATGTCCGAAGCGCGCGCCCTCGGCGCGGCGGTCGCGATCGCGGATCGCTTCATGATCGCTTGGGATGCCACTGCGTTTCCGCACGAGGAACTCGTGGAGTTCGGCCGCTGGCTCTCGGCCGAGCGCCTGCTCACGGTCGCGAATTTCGCCGGGCTCTTTCCCTACGCGCCGGTGGCGTTGAACGCCGCGCATGGGCACCGCCTCACCGCGCTGCTCGCCCCGCTCGCCGCCCGCGCCCCGGGCATCCAGGCCGCGATCATCGCCACCGTCGATTAGGTGACCACAAGTTTGACCACGGCGATCGCGAGCACCAAGGCGAGGGCCGGGCGCAAGCGGGCGGGCTGCGCGAAGCGACTGCCCCAGCGCGCCCCCACCCATCCGCCCGCCGCCGCCGCAACCGCCAGCCAGATCCAGCCGCCGGGCAGATGCCCGAGCGAATCCGCATTGCCGGCCAGGCCCGCGGCGGAGTTGACGAAAATGAACGGCGCGGAAACCGCCGCCGCCGTCTTCACGTCGGCCCACCGGCAGAACAGCAGCAGGGGAGTCAGGAAAATGCCGCCTCCCACGCCGATCAGCCCCGACGCGAAGCCGATGGCCGCTCCCGCCCCCACCACGGCCCAGGCGGGCGGCGGTCGCGTTGCCGTCTGCGCCTTGGCCGGCCACAACAGCCGCACGGCGGCAAACGCCAGCGCCGCCGCAATCAGGAGCCGGAAAATGTGCGCCGGCAGTTCCATCCGCCCGCCCAGGAAGGCGAAGGGAATCGAGACGACCGCGAACGGCCAGAAGAGCCGCCACGTGAAATACCCCGCCCGGAAAAACGCCAAGGTGCCGAGCAGCGACACCGCGAGATTGAGGACGAGCGCAGTCGGTTTCATCGCGACCGGCACCACACCCGCCAGCGCCATCACCGCCAAGTAGCCGGACGCACCGCCATGGCCGACGCTGCCATACAGCATCGCAACCAGGGCGAAAGGCGCTAACAAGGGCAGCCAGTCGATCATGCGGCTCAGTTCCTCTTCTTGCCCGCCTTCCCCGCCTTGCCCGCGGATCCTGCCAGCGGGTCGCGCGTCGGATCCATCGTGCGCAACTGCTCCGGCGTCGGCCCGCCGCCGAATTGCTTCCAATAAAGCTCCGCGAATGGATTCAGCCTCGGCCCCAGCACTTTTTCATTCACCAGCATCGGCTGCACCGAATCCCACCACGCGTCGTAGGACGCCGCCAGTCGCCGCACGACCTCGGGATGTTCTTTCGCGACGTCGCGCTGCTCCCCGCGGTCGTTCGCCAGATCAAAAAGCTGCCAGGCCGGTTCCACTCCGCCGTCGATTGAGACCAGGTGCCAGCGCGTTTCGCGCACGGAACAGCTCTTGAATTTCGCGAGGCCGGGCGCGGTGCCTTTCGGCCAGCGCCCCACGTGCGTGAACAGCGTGCGCTCCGCCCACGGCGCGTCGGGGCGGGTCAACAGCGGCACGAGGCTCCGCCCCTCCACCTGCGCGCGCACGGCGGGCGTGAGCGTGACGCCCGCGAGTTCGGCCAGGGTCGGGAAAAAATCGATGTGCGCCGTGAGCGCGCCCACGTCCGCGGGTTGCAGTCGCGCGGGCCAGCGCCAGAACGACGACGCCCGCGTGCCGCCCAGCCAGGGCGTGCCTTTCTGCGCCCGCATCCCGGCGTTGAACACCTTCGTGCCGGCCGTGCCGCCGTTGTCGTTCATGAACACGACCAGCGTGTCGCGCGCGAGCCCCCACGCCTCGAGCCGCGCCAGCAGCCGGCCCACGTTCTCATCGATGTTGTGGAGCATGCCGAAGAAATTGGCGGTCTGCTCATCGGGCGTTTTTCCCCGGTAGAGCGCGGCATCCTCCGGGCGGGCGTTGTAGGGTCCATGCGGCGCGTTGGTCGGGATGTAGGCGAAGAACGGCCCGCCCCGCGCCTTCACGCCCTCGATCCAGCGCAGGGCCTGGGCGAAGAAAAGATCGGTGCAGTAGCCCTTGGTTTTCTCGAACGTGCCGTTGTGCAGGAGGGCCGGATCGAAATAGGTGTTGCCCGGCGCGTCGCCGCACGAGCCGGGATACGTCTGCCCGATGCCGCCGCCGCCGTGAATGTACACTTCGTCGAACCCCCGCTTCCCCGGCTGATAGGCGGCCTCGTCGCCCAGGTGCCACTTGCCGTAAATCCCCGTCGTGTAACCCGCGCCCTTCAGCACCTCGGCCAGCGTCGTCGCCCCCAGCGTGAGCCGCTCGCGCTCCAGGATGGTGTGCGTCACGCCGTTCTTGAATTCGTGCCGCCCGGTGTAGAGCGCGCTGCGCGTGGGGGCGCAGGTCGGGCTGACGTGAAAATCCGTGAAGCGCACGCTCTGCGCCCGCAGCGCGTCGAGATTCGGGGTCTTCAGCACCGGGTTGCCATGCGCCGAGAGGTCGCCGTAGCCCTGGTCGTCGGTGAGCACGAAAACGATGTTGGGGCGCGCCGCAGGCGTGGCGGCCGGCGCCGCGATCGGGAGGAGGGTTACGCAACCGATCACTATCCCTGAAGATGCACGCAAGCCGCGAAAAATTTGGGGCCACAAAAAGGCACAAAAAAGATTCGTCCGGCAAACGAACGTCTTCCGCGCGCCCATAGGCGCCTCCGGAGCTGCAATCGCCCTCTGATTCTCTGCGCCTTTTTGTGGCCACTCCGTTCGGGCGAGTTCGGTTGCGGCATGCGCCGCGCTAGGGGCAATGAGGGGGAGATTTGTTCTCATGGTGAGGATGGGTTGAAATCAGGATTGGCCGCGATCGCAACGTTGGTCTCAGCCGAAACCAGCCGAGCGGATAACCCTTGACCTGACGTTGGCGTTCCCTGGCGCTATTTCTCCCGCCGGGCGGCGCTTCTGTTTCCGGCGAGCACCGCCCACGCCGGTGCGATGCGCAACGCCGACGCGCTCGCCGACTAGCAAATCGCCAAGCTGCAAGACTGGCGCCACAGCGGCTTTTCCCTCGCCGCCGACGCCGCCGCGCCGCCTCGAGCGAATCGATCCAACAGGTCTGGGGCGCCGACCCGTTGCGCTGCCCGCTCTGCGCCGGGCTGCTCCGCAGGATCGCCGTCGTCGAAACCAAGGCCGAAATCCTCGCAACCCTCGCCCCGCTGGGCCGTGACCGGCCCCATGCGAGGCTCTTCGCGCTCGGTCCGCCCCAGTCAGAGTCGGACGTCCTGATCGATGCCGCCTCGGGTGCGGCGCACTCGCTCGATTCGCCCGCCTGGCCGCCCGGCCTGTCACCATGCCTGCCGGCGGGCAAGTATCCCAAAACACGCGCCGAACCGATCCGGTTCCGCGCCGAAGTCATGGCGCCGGGGAGGACTTCGACCAGACCGGCTTCGAGTTGCCGCCTGCGCCGCACGTCGCGCCCGGGGGCCATTGGCCAGGGAGGATTGTTCGCCGACGATTATGCCCAACCGGACCTGTCTGCGCCTGTCTGCGTGCAACGCACAGGCAGGTGCACCGCACAGCCGGACGCGGCGGAATCCAATTGAAGACTCGCTGCTTGACTGCGACCGGCCGGAGGTCTGGCATCACGTGCCGTGAGAAGGCCGGCCAAAGACCAAACGCCGCCCCGCGAAGCGCCGGCACCGCTTGATGCTACCACCGTGGGCGCGGGAAACGTTGAAAATCGGGCGCCACGCTCCGCCAGCCGGTGTGGAGACCCACTTTGACGCTGGGGGACTACGGGGGTGCTTTGGTTTCTTCTCCCACCCCTCCCCTGAAACTCCTCCCAGCCCCAACCCCGTGAAAATCCAGTTTCCTAGCAGCCCCCGCCCCAAAATCGGATTTTGGCCGTGACAGAAAGAAACAGCGTGCAGCGGGGCGGAGATCGTGCATGCAGGAGAGCGGTTCTTTCCGCGAGGCAAGCTATACATCGTCAATACACTGGTGCTTTTTTAAGCCCGTCTATCAGTCTGATGCCGAAGGCCGTGTGTGGTGTCATTGGTGGCGCGTCCGCGCAAGCGGTTCCGACCCCGGTTAGGAGTTTACCGCATCCCTTTTCACCCTTCGGGCCGCCGCGGCGAGCGCCACCAACGCCCATGTCAAAAAAGTCCTCCCGCCGTCCGCCCAAGAAGCCGATGATCACGCAGACCGTGATTCATCCCGATGCCGCCGGCATCGATTTAGCCTCCGAAGTGCATTGCGTCGCCGTGCCCGCGGACCGCGATCCGCAGCCGGTGCGCAACTTTGGCACCACGACCGATCAACTGATCGTATTGGCTGACTGGTTACAGAAGTGCGGCGTTCGCACGGTGGCGATGGAGGCGGCCGGGGTGTATTGGATCCCGCTGTTCGAGCTCCGGGAGGCCCGTGGGC
>JACQWL010000085.1 GCA_016209255.1 Verrucomicrobiota bacterium | reverse complement strand
TCGAGCGCGGCGATCAACAGGTTTGGCGCAATGCTTGTGACGGATTCTCACGCGGAGCGCGCGGAGCCGCGGAGAGCAACGCTGGTTCCCACCAAAGGCGGGCAGGCCTCCGCGTCTCCGCGCGCTCCGCGTGAGAGATTTTCCGAGATTGAACGTTCGGTCGCCTTGAATCGGTAGTTCACAGCCGGTGCGGCGGAGGCTTGGCTCCGCTCAACACCGTTTCCATGTCCACGAGCTTGCCAGCGGCAGCATCAAGCATGCCCTGCTTGAACGAGTCGGGAATCCACGAATCATCCGTTTCCATGGCACGGCCGACGTAGGCGAACACCTTGGCCCGTTCGGTCGGGGGGAGCGATCTACCTGGCCATCGCCGGCTCCGCCGTGCGACCGATCCCTGAGGCGCGAAAGCTCCGCCACCTCGCGAGCGGTACGGCCGCCAGGCCGATGATCGCGAGCTGGCTGGCGACAAAGATAATCAGCGCCCAGAACGCCGCGTCGGTGAAGCCGTAGCTGTGCAGGCCGACGCCGAGCATGTTGGTGCCAAACCAGCTCCAGCTCGTGACGATGTTGCCGCCGACCGCGAGGCCCATCAGTCCGCGCTGCTTGATCAGGCCGCCCCAGCGGGAATGCAGAATAATCGCGTTCCAGATCACAATCAGGAGCGCGCCATTCTCCTTTGGATCCCAGCCCCAGAACCGGCCCCAGGATTGGTCGGCCCAGATGCCGCCAAGCACCGTGCCGGTGAAACTGAAGAGGGTCGCGAAGCACACAATACCGTAAACCATGCGGGTCAGCGCATCGGCAGTGGCCTTGTCGAGCGAGGTGGTGAACAAACCGCGCAGAATATAGATGAGCGCGAGAAACCCGGCGAGAAAGGTCGCGGCATAGCCGGTGGTCACCACGACGACGTGGGTGCCGAGCCAGAAATTCGAGTCGAGCACGGCCCGCATCATCTCCAGCGTGTCGCCGGTGAGCGAAAGATGGTGCGCGATGAGCAGCGTGGCGAAGCCGATGGCGCCCGCCGCGACGCTGCCGACGGCGTTCCGGTAAATGTACTCCAGCACAAGACACAGCAACACGGCGCCCCAGCCGATGAAGAGCGCGGACGAATAGAGGTTCGTGACCGGCGGCCGGCCCTCGAGCCACATGCGAGTGGCGATCCCGACGGTCGAGAGCAGCCAGGCCACAGCCACGAGCCAGAAAGCGGATTTGCCGAGCGCCTCGGGCCAGGTGAGCCACGAAAACACGGCCAGGAGGAACGCGATCGCGTAGAGCGTCATGCTCGTGTAAAAAGGCTCGGCGGCGTTGAAGCGCGCCTCGGCGTCGGATTTGGCGAGCTCCGGAGCAAAGCGCTTGGCCAGGCCGGTGCGGAACAGCCCGATGAGATGATTGAACTGTTCGGCCTTGTCGTTGCGCCACGCATGGGCGAAGCCCGCGTACGCGAGGGCGCTGGCGTTCACGCGACCATTCTGGAAAGTCTCGAGGAGCGCGGCGCCCGCAGGCTTCCACGCCGTCGGATCGGCGGTGGTGGACTCGGGCGGAATGACGAGGAAGCTGGTCGACTCCGCCATGACGACGAACCGCTGTCCAATCTCCGTGATGGCGGTGACCGCGGCCTCATCGTGCGGCTGGCCGGCCTGCTTGGCGCGGACGGCGGCCACGCCGGTGGCGAGGTTGTCCTGCAACTGCAGCAAGTCGCCGAGGAAATCGGTCCGGCCCGGCATCACCAGCGCGTGCCGCAGGCGCTGATAATGGAGGAGATTCGCGAACAACTGGAGCACCGCACGCTGAAACGCGTTGCGCAGCACCGGCTCGACGGGGTCCGCGAGCCGCGCCTGTTCCTGAATGGTGTTCACATAGGGCGTGAGTTCCTGGAGCGAGAAGCGCCGGTGCCGGCTCGGGAGAAATCCCACCACCGAAAGCACCTTTTTGGCGGAGCTGGTGTAGGCGATCTTCAGGTTTTCCTCGTTTTTGCCGAGAAGGGTGAGCAGGTCGGGGTTGTCGATCGCGAAGGTCGGAAACGTGTCCGCCTTTTCGGGACGGAAGCAGACTTCGAGCAGCCACTCGGTGGGCGAGGCGACGAGGGGTTCGGAGACATCCGGCGTGCTGACGCGCTGGCGGCCCTGGAGTTGCAGCAGCGAACTGCGCGCCACGGTATCGAGCGGTTTGATGCGTCCGTTCGCGAGCACCGGGAGACGGCCGAATCCGGCGACGTCGAACGCGCCGGGGTTCCTGGGCGGCAGCAGCGCCTTGATGACGAAGCCGATGGCCCCAAGCAGGGCGAGGAGTGGGAGGAGTTTTTTCATCCAGACGGCGGAGGTTGAAATGCGGAGCCCGCGGAGGGCGCGGAGAGATTCGGGGCGCGGCGTTTGCCGACGAAGCCCTTGAGATGGATGCCGAATTGCACCAGCAACCCCAGCGTCATGAGCGTGCAGGCGATGTAGGGGAGCAGCCAGCTCGGGTTGCGCACGACCTGGAGGATGGTGACTTTGTCGTTACCCGGCTCGAAACTGGCCTGATAAAACGTGAGGCCGGCGTAACGCAGCGGATTGTTCATGTAAATCAGCACCTCGCGGTCGTCGCGGCCGTCGGGCGTGGCGAGTTTGATGCGGCTGGAGAAATTCTTGGGGATTTCCGTGCCGGCGTAGCGATCGTGCCTGAACTTCAGGAGCGTGAGCGCAAACGGCTTGTAGGCGCGTTCAAAGCGGAGCGCGATCGTCCACGTCCGGCCGCCATGGTCGATGCGCTGCGGCGTCGGCAGCCCGGTCGACACCAGCCAGGTACCGAGCGAACCCTCGGGGCCGATCAGCTCGACAAATGCGGCCGGCAGGTTGCGTTCGTTCTGGTTGTAGGTGAGCGGGAGCGGCGTGGCGCTGACCCGCGGTCCGATGCCGCTCGTCGCAGGTGAGGCGGGCTCGGCTGCCACCCCAGCCGCGCCGGCCGGAGCCGGGGCGCGCATCCGCAGGGTCGAGTTCGGATAATACGTCTTTGTCACCACGCGAAACGGCAGCTTCGGGTGTTGCACGGTCTCGCCGCGCGCGAGCAGCGCCTCGGGGATCGCCACCACCTCGTCGAACTCCGCGTTGCTCTTGTCCACGAACGCCAGCTCGTTGCCGCGGTAGCTTTCGGAGTAGTTTTTCGCGTCGCCTTCGGTCAGCCGCATGCTGAATTCCTCCTGCCAGAGGCCGGTGAGAAGTTCGCCGATGAGGAGGGTAATCAGGCCGACATGCGTGAGGAAAATTCCCGCCTTCCGCCACGCGAGCGTGAAGCGGTAAACATGGGCGGAGACCAGGTTGATGAGCAGCAGTCCGCCGATGAAGTAGCCGCCGGGAAAAACCGGCACGGGAATGTCCCCCACCCGCCACAGGACGAAGAACGCGCGGAAATATTTTTCCTGTACGGCCCAGATTCCGAGATTCACCTGGTCGAGGGTGGCGGCAAAAATCAGCACCATCGAAAGCACGAGCAGCGTCACGGTGAGCTTGAGCGAAACGAAAAAGTCGCGGAACTGGCGGACGACAAGGTTCATGGTGCGGCGGGCTTGACGGTTTCGAGGAACGCCATGAACGCGGCTTTTTCCCTGGCCACGAGCGCACCGGGCCCGAGCAGCTTGATGAACCACGTCGCGCCTTCGAAGGGAATCATGGCGCCGAGGATGCGCTGTGCATTTGCGCCCGACCCCGCGATGTCGACCACCGTCATGTGCAATCCGTTCAGGTCGAGGTGCTGGGTGGCCGACGCGAAGTCCGCCTCCGCGATGGGCGGAAGTTGGATTTGGCCACGCCAGCGGTTCAGGTTCGCCAGATCCCCGCCGACATCGCCGGGAAACGCGGTGATGGACAAATCGGCATCGCCGCCGCCCTCGCCCGGCACCGCGAAGCTGCCTTTGCGCATCGCGGAGGCGGGCTTGGCCTTCCAGTGCGCTGGCGCGACCCAGGTGAGCCCGGCCCCGCTGGCTGTTGCGACCGGCGTGCCCGCCATCCCGGAACCCGCCGGGGTCCCCGGGTCTGGCGCGGCGTTCGCTGCACCGGCGGGCATTTCGGGGTCCTTTTCCTTGGGCACGCGGTACGACGTGACCTTTGCCTCGCGGCAGCCGGCGAACGCCAACGAGAGCACGCAGAATGCGCAAAAGGGGCGAAGAGTGGGCATGGAAACGGTCTAGTTCTCTCCTTTGCGGGAAAACTTCAACCCAATCTGCCAGATTTTCTGCTCCGGGGTCCGGCATTTCTATCCAAGTTGTTACGTTTCTGCGCGTGCCGCCGGCCGGCGTCCGAATTTATTCTGAGGCCCCACCATGAAAATATCCCCTGTCCATGCTGTGTTATTCGCGGGCGTGCTCTGCGCCCTTGCCCTGAGTGTCCGCGCTCAAGTCGTCGAACTGCGTGCCACCATCAATCAAGCGCAGGAGAATCCGCCCACCGGCTCTCCGGCCACGGGCAGCGCGATCATGCTCTACAATGTCGCGACCAACTCGTTCGACCTGATCGTCTCCATCAGCGGGATGACGAACACCGGCAGTGCCTCGCACATCCACGAGGCTGCGGTCGGGGTGGATGGCGCGGTGGTTACCGGTCTCGGCAGCGAGAGCGTTTACACGCGCAGCGGCAACACGCTCACCGCGACTTTTCGCGACATCAAGCACCTTGGCACGCCGCTCACGCTGCTCCGGGGCGGCGCCTATTACAACATTCACTCGGCGCAGTTTCCGGGGGGCGAGGTCCGCGGCCAGCTCATCGCGCGGCCGAAACGGCTCGTGGCCAGAATCGACATCCCGCAGGAGCAGGCGGCGTTTCCCGCCTTGAACTTCGCCGGCCTGAACGATTTTGGCGCGGCGGTGATGTTCTACGATCCAGTGGCGAATCGCGTCAGTCTCCGCCTCTCGGTTTACAACTTCAACAACACGATGAACAACTCGCACTTTCACGAAGGTGCGCCCGGCGTCAGCGGCGGAGTCGTGACCGGCCTCGGCAACAACGCCAACGCCGGCGGCTACAGCAACGTGAACGGCCACATCTCCGGCAGCTTCGATATTCCCTACACCGGCGACCCCATCCGCCTGCTGACCGGCGGGGCTTACCTGAATTTCCATAGCGTGGGGACGTTTTCGGGCGGCGAGGTTCGCGGCCAGGTCCGGGCGACCGAGGAGATTCCCGGCACGCGGTTTTCCAATCTGGCTGTCCGCGGCTTCGTCGGCGCGGGGGACCAGGTCCTCATCCAGGGCATCACCGTCAATGGCCCGGATCCGATTCGCGCCTTCATCACGGCGCGCGGTCCGTCGCTTACCGCCTTCGGGGTGACCGGTGCGCTCGCCAATCCGCGGCTTGGGCTCTATGATTCCGGCGGCCGCGAAATCGCGTTTAGCGAGGATATCGGAACCGTGGCGGCTGGTTCGGAACTCGCCAGCATCCCGCGCGTCCCGACCAACTCGCTCGAGTCCGCGCTCCTGGTTGTCCTGCCGCCGGGTAATTACACCGCGATGATATCGTCCGCTTCCGGCACGGGTATCGCGTTGCTCGAGGTGACCGATCTCCGGAATCTGGGCGGCAGCGTGACCGCGGCGGCGACCTCCGACGTGCTGGTGCGGTAACGAAGCGCGACGCCGCTGAGCCGTTACGATGCCGCCCCGACCGCAGAATGCGCTTTGCTACGGACGGGAGAAAACTGGTTCTCGTAGCCTTGCGCGTCAGCGCAGGGCAATCCGCAATCCCGCCGCTCACGCAGCGGGCTACAGCGGGGCGGTTGCTTAAGTCGAGCTGTAGGGGCGTGGGGGGGGGCGGCCCCCGGGCCCCAGGTTTGAGGGGGGGGGG
>JACQWL010000037.1 GCA_016209255.1 Verrucomicrobiota bacterium | reverse complement strand
GGCAACAAGGAACACTGTCGCAAGAGCACGCGCGATTTCCAGGATCACCTCACCGCGCACGGCGCGGCGCGCGCCTTCGCGCTGGTCGCCGCGACCAACCCCTCCGCATGGCTCCCAAATTAGAAAAAATCAGCCGTATTGGGCGTTCAGCGTTAAACGTTGAGCGTTGAACGTTTCGCGTCCGGTCACACAGTGACCACCCATGATCGGTCTCCACGAAGGCAAGGGCTCGAAGATCAAGAAGCCGCCCGAGCGCGTTTTTACGCTCCGGCTCAACGTGGTCGCCTGCCAGCCCAAGATCTGGCGGCGCCTGCTCGTGCGCGAGTCGATGTGGCTTTCGCGCCTGCACGAGAGCATCCAGGTCATCTTCGACTGGTTCGATTACCAGACCCATGCGTTCAATCTCGACGACCTCCGCTTTGGCAACCCGCTCCGGCGCGACGATCTGACGATCGAGGACGATCGCGACGTGACGCTCGCCGACCTCGATCTCGAACATCGCGAGCGGTTCACCTACAGTTATCACTTTGGCGAAGGCTGGCAGGTCGACGTCAAGGTGGAGAAAGTGGGCGTGGTGGCGAAGGGCGTGCGTTACCCGCTCTGCGAGGCGGGCGAACGCGCCGGTCCGCCGGAGGATTGCGGCGGCACCGAGGCGTTTCACGATCTGCTCGCGTGCATCAAGGAGCCCGACACGGATCTCGGGCGCGAATGGATCGAGTGGCTGGGCCCGGACTACGATCCGGCGGCGTGCGATCTCGGGAAGATCAACCAGGCGCTGAAGAAACTGGGGAAATGATCTTCCGGCGGAGCGGTGGATCACGCGGGGTTTTTGCGCCGCAAAAAACTGAACCTAATTCGAGAAACTCGTGATCGAGTGCCACTCGAACACTTCCTTCAGCAGCGCCCGCTCGACTTTGGCGACGACCCGCTCCATCGCCCCCCAGGTCTGCACAAACACCGCTTCCTTGCGCGCCGTCTGCAACCGCACGTGCATCTCGTGGTAGCGCGCCACGCGCCGGTGCAGATCGCTGATCCAGACCAGCGCAAGGAAACCCGCCGCGAGCACCGGCAGCATGACGAGGCCGAAACCGTAGATCCACGGCGGCACCCAGCCCGGCGCCACCACCCCCGGCATCGCGCTGTGCATCGCGTACGCCCCGGTGAAGAAGACCGCGAGCGCGGTGCTCAGGAAAAAGCCGGCGCGCAGCCGCGCCAGCAAGGGCACCGCCTGCGCCTGCTGCCGTGCGAAATAGGCGAGCTGCCCGTCGATGCGTTCCGTGAGGTAGCGCTGCTTGAACTCCTCGAATGCCACCGGCCGCGCGCGCGCCGCCCTCCGCTGCAACACGTCGAGCGACCGCCGCAGCGGCTCCAGACCCGCCCAGTCGACGTCGTCGAACAAGCGCAGCGCGCGGTGCAGCCCCCAGGTGGCGAGGGCGCTGCGCGTGATTTCGGCCGCGAGCCGGCAGCGCACCCAGTCGTGCTGGTCGCGTTGATGGCGGATTAAAAACCCCACGCCGATTGCACCCAGCAGGCACAACAGCCCGGCCCAGGGCAGCGCGGCCAGGTGAAGGTCGAACGCCAGGGTCGCGGCCGCGAGCGCGGTCGCGAGCACGAGCAATCCGAGGGTGGCGGTGGTCAGCCGGCGGAAATGCGGCGCCTTGTGCGCCGCGGCCTGGTCCGTCTTGTGATGAAACGCGAGCACCGTGCGCCGGGCCGGGTCCTCCCCGTCGTCGCCGCCGGACGGCGCGACCGACGGCAGCCGGTTCAAACGCGCCAGGTGCTGGTCGCCGATCTTGAGCCGCTCAAAATTCTCCCGCTGCGTCTCCAGCGTGCGCGCGTCGATGATGATGAGCGGTCGTCCCATGTCGCGCGCATAGGTGACGACTTCCGCCGTGCCGCCGCGCCCCCGCGACGGTTCGCCGTCCCACACCGCGAGCAGCAAGTCGCAATGGTTCACCGTCTCCATGCCGCAGTCGAGGTAGGCGTCCTCCCGGGCCGGGCGCTCGCCGATCACGCGCACGTGCTCGGCCTCGGCCAGAAGGGTCTCCACCTCGCGCCAGGCCTCGGGACCGAAGTCGCGGCGAAATTCCGCGGGCGGCAGCGGCAGCATCGCCTCCCAGCCCAGCCCAAGTGTGACCGCCGACCGCGCGAACACCATGTCGCTGCCGGCCGCAACCGACGACAGCGTGAGCCATTCCACCCCGGCCTCCGACCGAAGGCTGGTGAGGACCTCGCACACCGTTCGCTCGATGCCCGCCAGGTCTCCAAGCTGTCGGTGTCCCGTGAAGCCGACCACGTGGAAGAAGGGGAGTTCGTCACTTCCGGCCATGGGCAAAATGTGTCCGCGGCGCTTCGATTGCTGTCAACCGCGAACCCGCCGGAAAAAATCCGCCCCCGGCGCGCTTATTTTCTCCCAAAGGGGCAAAACAAAACTACGTTCGCGAATGAGTGCCCGGCCCGGAGTTGCGGCCGGCGCGCCGAAATTTTTCCAACCGCATTCGATCGGTCACTTCCACGCCTGTCCGCCGAACCACCCGAACCGCCGTCCCACCGTCGTGAAATCCAGACTTACCGCCGCCCTGTTCGCGCTCGCGTTGCTCGCCGGTCCCGGCTGTGCCACCCTGAGGCAGACTGCCGTCAGCCAGCTCGGCGACGCGCTGGCGGGCAGCGGCGCGGGTTTCGCGACCGACGACGATCCCGAACTGGTCCGCTCCGCGGCCCCGTTCAGCTTGAAGCTGATCGAAAACCTCCTGGCCGAAACTCCCGCGCATCGCGGGCTGCGGCTCGCGGCCGCGAGCGGGTTCACGCAATACGCGTTCGCGTTTCTGGAGCAGGACGCCGACCTGATGGCCGACCAGGACTTCGCCGCCGCCACCCTGCTGCGCACCCGGGCGCGGCGGCTCTACCTGCGGGCGCGCGACCACGGGCTGCGCGGGCTGGAATCGGCGCACGACGGTTTCTCGCGCCAGCTCCGCGCCGACCCCAAGGCGGCGGTGCGCGCCGCGGTCCGCGCCGATGTGCCCCTGCTTTTCTGGACCGCCGCCGCGTGGGGTGCGGCGATTTCACTCTCGAAGGACAACGCCGATTTGATCGCCGACCAGGTGCGGGTCGAGGCGCTGATCGACCGCGCGCTCGAACTGGACGAGCGCTTCGATGCCGGCGCGATTCACGCGTTTCTCATCACGTACGAGATTGCGCGGCAGGGCGCGGCCGGCGAGCCGGCGGCGCGGGCGCGGCGGCATTTCAAACGCGCGATGGAGCTTTGTGCCGGCGGCCAGGCCGGGCCGCTGGTCAGCCTCGCCGAGGCGGTTGCCGTGGCGAAGCAGGATCGCGCGGAATTTCAAGCCCTGCTAAAGCGGGCGCTCGCCATCGATCCCGATGCGCATCCGGAGTGGCGGCTGGCCAACCTCGTGATGCAGCGCCGCGCCCGCTGGTTGCTTTCGCGCACTGACGAATTGATTCTACCCGATGCCAATCTCCCTGCTCCAAGAGAATCGCCATGAAACGTAGCCTCCTGTCTGCCGGACTCGCGCTGGCG
>JACQWL010000001.1 GCA_016209255.1 Verrucomicrobiota bacterium | reverse complement strand
TATCGACCAAACGGGGTCATATCGAGATCCGAGACAAACCTCCCCCAAATTGGCGGAAGCGGGCCGTTAAAGATCATTGCGCTTTGCGCTGGCGCTGCGTTCGGTGCGCTGGAGCGAGCCAGCAACCACGGCCCGTATCGGGCGGTGGGGGAACTGCGCCTTGCGGCGGCGCTGAAACGCATCACGTCCGTTTCGAATCGCTGGCTGGCCGAACGACTGCGGCTGGTAGCGGCGATATGCGTGAGCTCGCGTCTGCATCGGTTCCGCCAGGGCGGCGCGACCGAGACTCGCGTGTTCAAGGCCGTTTTGTCTCGATTCTCGATATGACCCCATTTGACCGTCCTCGCCGAGCTATCAATGGCGCAAGGACGACACGGCGATCGGTGGGGCGACGAGCGCGACGCTCTCGTTAAGCAATGTGCAAAGCGCCAATGCCGGCAGCTACAGCGTGTTGGTGAGCAACAGCGCGGGCAATGCCACCAGCAGCACCGCAACGCTCACGGTCAATTCGTTGACGCTCGCGCCTTCCATTTCGACCCCGCCGGCGAGCCAAAGCGTAACGACGGGAACTGCGGTGACGTTTACGGTGGCCGCGAGTGGCACATCGCCGCTGACCTACCAGTGGCGCAAGGGTAACCAAGACATCGTCGGCGCGACGAGCCCGACGTATTCTTTGAGCAACGTGCAGAGTGGCGATGCCGCAAATTACAGCGTGGTCGTCACGAACAGCGCCGGCAGCGTGACGAGCAACGCCGCGACGCTCACCGTGACGACGACAGGCACGGCGCCGACCATCACCGCGCAACCCAGCGATCAAACGGTGGGCGCGGGCGTCGGCGCGAGTGCGACGTTTACGGTGGGGGTGAGTGGTACGGCGCCCTTCACTTACCAGTGGCGGAAGAACGGCGCGGCGATTGCCGGGGCCACCAACGCGACCCTCGTTCTGGCAGTTGTCACGACGGCGAACGCCGGCAGCTATACGGTTTTAGTGACCAACGCCGTCGGCAGCGCCACGAGCGGCGTGGCCGTGCTGACTCTCGTTGACCTCCCCGTCATCACAGTCCCACCCGTCGATCTGAGTGTGGCGGTGGGCAGCCCCGTCGTGTTCACTGTGCTGGCGAACGGGACTCCACCGTTGACATACCAATGGCGCAAGGATGGCCGGCCGATTGCCGGAGCCGATAACTCCACCCTGGCGCTGACCGCAGTGACGGATGCCGACGCGGGCAGTTATGCCGTGGGGGTGACGAACGGCGCCGGCACCGTGACGAGCCGGACCGTCACGCTGGTGGTGAGTCCGGCGGTGAGCAAAATCGTCAACCTGTCGGTGCGCTCCGGGGCGGGGGCGGGCAATGAAACCTTGATTGTGGGATTCGTCATTGCCGGACAGGGCGCTCCGAAGCCCGTATTGGTGCGCGGGATCGGCCCCTCGCTGACGCAGTTCGGGGTGACGGGCGTACTGGCGGATCCGGAGCTGACCCTGTATCGCGAATCGATTTTTATTCAGGCGAACGACGACTGGGGCGCCTCGCCATTGGCCGATCAGATTGCGGCGACCATTGCCGCGACTGGCGCGTTTCCGATCGGTCGGAGTAGCAAGGATGCGGCGCTGCGCGTCATGTTGCAGCCCGGAGCCTATACGGCGAACGTGAGTTCGCGCGCCGGGACGGGCATTGCCTTGGTGGAGGTATACGACGCCGACACCCCAGCGCTCACACGCCTAGTCAACGTGTCCGCACGCTCGATTGTGGACCGGGGCGCGGGGGTGTTGATCGTGGGCTTCGCCATTCAGGGCAACACGTCGAAGACCGTGCTGGTGCGGGGCATCGGGCCGGCGCTGGCGCCGTTTGGGGTGGCGGGAACGCTGGCGGATCCGCAACTGGTGCTTTTCAAGGAGGGCAGCGAAGTCATCGCGACCAACGACGACTGGTGGCGCGGCGGCGGGGCTCAGGCGCTGGCGCCTGTATTCAACGCGGTGGGCGCGTTTCCGCTCGTGAGCGGCCTTGCAGACGCGGCCTTGATGGCCACGCTCCCGCCTGGGTCCTACACCGCGCAGGTCAAGGGCGCCGGAGACGCCACCGGCGTCGCGCTGATCGAGGTGTATGAGGTGCCGTAAGACGCAATTCACATCCTGACGTGAATGGAGCACAGATGACGGAGATCAGAAGAGAACGGTCCCGGTGAACGGAAAACAAACCGCGAACGGGATGCCGTCAGCCGATAGCCAGCTCTCGGGCGTGGGTGATTTCGCGTTTGCCCACCGGCCTGACTTGCCCCGCCTCCAAAGTCACTACGGCCGCAGTCCGGCCGTCCAAGGTGATGAACTCCACCTCATAGGCGGCGCCATCGCGGTAAACATGCACAATGGTTCCCACGTCACCGGCTTCCAAACCCTCGGTGGGCACGGCAGTGGTCAGGACAGCGCGTTCATGTTCTCGGATCATGATGATTCTCAGGTAATCGGTGATTTTCTCCCGATCAACAATGGCTTGGTGGGCGTTGGGCAACATCATGCCAAGTGGGGCGGAACATGCCGGTGAGAAAGCGCATCACATCCCGGCTTGGGCGTCCGCCGCGTTAGCGACGCTCCGCCAATCTTCTGCCCGGGCGCCGAACCCGCCGAGGTGCCGGCCTTCGGGAAAATGCCAAGCAGAACTTGGAGCGGTGGTTTCGCCCTTGGCCACCACCGAACGCACTTCGACCTCCGCCCCATCGGGGAAATAGGCATCGGGTGGCAGGATCACCGTGCCGTTGGAGACTTTGCCGACGAGAATCATGCGGTGACGCTGGGCGATTCCCGGGCGAAAACAAGGTCGATGTCGGAGTGCAAGCACCAGCGAGGACAATCCTCAAACCGTTTTGACCGCGGATTTTACAGATTGTCTGATGTCGCTTCGCTCGGGTTGTTCGATCTGGTGCGCAGTCCGGATCGCCAGCGCCTGCCCCAGGTGCTGACGCGGGCGGAAGTGGCGCGCCTCTTCGCGGTGATTCGCGAAGAGCGGTTTCGCGTGGTGCAGCGCCTGATCTACGCCTGCGGGCTGCGGGTTGGGGAGGCCTTGCTGCGGATATGGGATCAGCCTGTTACATGTCAGCTGATGCCGCTCGAGATCCTTGGCCTGAAAACCCGTTGCTAACGGGTAACAGGCTGACCCCATACGTGCGCCTCTCTGAAAAGAGCGCACCTGAAGGGAGTCGAACCCCTAACCTCCAGATTCGTAGTCTGGCGCTCTATCCAGTTGAGCTACAGGTGCGTGAAAGAAGGCGAGAAGAAGCAAACTTCCCACCCGGAGCGCAAGCGAGAATTTATCAGTTTCCGGAAACGATCACCGAGGAGCTGCGGACTTCCTGGATTTCCGCGCAATCGGCGTGAAGCAGGCTCTCGGAAATTTCCCGGTCGGTTCGAGCCGCCCGCGGCAGAGTTTGGCAGAAAAATGGAGGCAGAAAAATTCCCCAACCCCCGGCGACCGGAAATCTTCCTGTCCCCATTTTTCTGCCAAATGGATTGGTTGGGGGCGGGATGATCACGGACAATCGTTCCCTGAATAATCCGACGCGTTACATGAATGCTCTGGGAATTAGTACAGCCGGCCGACTCAAAACGTCAGCCGCCGCGCCCGCGCCGTGACCTGCCACTCTTCCGTTACGCGCCCCTGCCTCACGACCTGCACGCGGTCATGCAGGGCGACGGTCGGGCAGATGTGCCACGGCAGTCCGTAGAGCACCGAGCCGACCCGGAACTCACCGGCGCGCGCGGTCTCGAGCACGAGGTGTTCCTCGTTGTGGCCCACCGCCCGGGCATCGGGGAGGGCGGGGAAAATTACGCGTGGATGCGGCATCTCGCTGGCCACGGACTTGTGCCCGAGGTCGACGCAGAGCCGGTTTGAGTCGGGACGGCTGACGACCCGCGTGAGCAGGACCGCGGCATTTTGAAAATCGAGGTCGGGCAGTTTTGTCCGATAGCCCGCGTCCCACAACACGCAGGTTCCCGGACTGCACTCCACCTCCGCCCGCCGGGCGTGCATGGGAAACGTCGGCGTGCCACCGCAGACCACACGCGGGACCGGCAGGCGTTGCCGCGCCAGCTCGGCCCGCAGGGCGCTGACCTGGGCGGCGGCGGCATCGGCAGCAGCCGTCCGCTCGACGGGGTCACTCTGGTGCAAATGCCCGTCGTAGGCATGCAGCCCGCCCGGGCGGAGTCCCGGTGACGACGCGAGTATCCGATATAATTCGACGGCCGCCGGACCAGGCGCGACACCTGTGCGATGCTGACCCACGTCGAGATCGATCAGCACCTCGATCGTCGTGCCCGCGGCCAGGGCCGCCTGGTTCAGCGTCGAGAGGATTTCGGCGTCGTCCGAGAGGGTGGAAAAGGCGACGTGCGGGAAGGCACGCCCGAGCGCGAGGAAGCGCGCCACATTGGGGCCGACGAGTTGCGCCGCCAGAAGCACGTCGGTCGCCCCGGCGCGGGCAGCCATCTCCGCCTCCGCAATGGTCGCGCCCTTGCACTTGGTGACGCCGAGCTCCACCTGGAGTGCGACGATCTGCGGGAGCTTGTGTGTCTTGATGTGAGGTCGCAGCCGCGCCGGCGACCCGGCGATGGCGATCATCCGGCGGAGGTTCTCCTCCACCCGATCCGGAATAATCAGCAGGGAAGGAGAAGGCGCCTCGGCCTCATTCTCCAGGAGCATCCATTGGGGGGTCATCGGTCAGGCGAGTTCAAAGATGGCCTCAATCTCCACCGCGATATTGCCGGGCAGCGCCCCCATGCCCACGGCGCTGCGCGCGCCGATGCCATCGGCCTCGCCAAACACCTCGGCAAACAGTTCGCTGCACCCGTTGATCACCTTCGGGTGATCATAGAAATCCGGCGCGGAGTTGACCATGCCGAGCACCTTGACGACGCGCTTCACCGCGTTGAGCGAACCGAAGTGCGCGCGCAGCGTGGCCAAAATGGTCAGGCCCACCTGGCGCGCGGCGGCATGGCCCTGCTCGAGGTTCAAGTCGGCGCCGACGCGGCCCTTGATGACCGTGCCGTCCGGGCAGACGGGGCCATGCCCCGAGACATAGGCGATGCCCTGCACCACGACGACGGGCCGGTAAACGGCAGCCGGACGTGGCGCGGACGGCAGCACAAGGTGGAGTTGGGACAGGCGATCTTCGTG
>JACQWL010000079.1 GCA_016209255.1 Verrucomicrobiota bacterium | reverse complement strand
CGTTTCCACCTCGTATGACGGGCGTCGGCAAGCGACGCCCCTACATCGCGACTGAATCGTTACGGCTCAGGCGCGATGACGTTCCTGGTTGCGGGCCAGGTGGAGCCGTTGCCGGTTTCACAACTCTGTCCGGCTTTTCCCGCGCAAGTTCAATTGCGGTGAGGTGCGGGCGAGGCGATCGGCGCCTTTGGATTTTTCTACCCCAATTTTTCTGCCAAGAAACAGGATGGCAGGAGAATTGGGGCAGGAACATGCCATCGTCTCCACAGCCGTATCCATGCAGGCGAACTCCACTTTAAGAGCGAACCGACGGGCACCAAAAGGTGGACGGCGACCTCCCGTCTTCGCCCTGCGGGCTACGACGCGGCGAGGGACTCGTGGCGCGCCGAAGGCTTGGCGAAGGCGGCCGGGCGCCGTCTGGCCACGTCCGCAGGAAAAACGCGCCCGGAGATCGCGTTCCACCTCGAGCCAACTGATTCGTTACGGCTTAGTCCGCCGCAAGGCGGTGGGAAATGTCCGACTCGTCCTCCCAGTCGCAGCGCGCGGCGCTGCCTAAGGTTTTTGCGGAGCAAAAACCTCTTTCTTCAGGCTCCGGCGGTGCGCAATGGTGTACATCAGCGCGGCGCCGATCACGGCGAAGGGAATCATGTAGTAGAAGAAATAGGTGTAGCCGGTGCGGTCGAGGACGCGGCCGAGGATCTGGATCGCGATGCCGGCGCCGAGATACTGGAACGCATCGATGCAGCCCGAGGCGAACCCGGCCATCTTGCGGCCGCCGATGTCCATCGCGGCCGCCGGCCCGAGCAGCGAGTGGGTCGCGTTCGCCGTGAACGAGATCGCCACGAAAGCCGCGGCCACCGCCATCGCGCCATGCACCTGCGACGCAACCAGGATCACCGCCAGCTCGACGGAATACACCCCCATCGCCACCGGCGCGCGCCGCCCCCCGAAAAAGCGATCGGAGATGAAACCGGAGAGCAGCGAACCGGCGGACGCGACAAACGGAATCAGAAATCCCGTCCACTGGAAGATGTTCGACGCCATGTCGAGATGATGCACCTCCTGCAGATAGCGGGGAAACCACTGGTCGATCGTCTGGCGCACCGCGCCGGTGCAGGCGTAGGCGGCGGCGATGATCCATACGACCCGGTTCGTGGTGATTTGCTTGAACACGACCGCGATCTCGCCGTGCACGTCGAGGTCATCGTGGTCGGACTCGCCCTTGTGGACACCGTGGAAACCCGCCTCCTCGGGCGTGTCCTTCACGACCAGCGCCAGCACGACGGCGACCAGCGACGCGACGGCGGCGGGAATCCAGAAGAGCCACCGCCAGTGCAGCGGCGGCACCTGCCACATGCCGAGGAAGACGAATCCGCCGAGCAGCGCCGGCCCGAGCTTGAAGATGCCCAGCCGGCCGAGGTTGATCATGAAGCCGAAGATGCCGGCAAAGGTCCCGCGCTCGTTCTGGCTGAACCACGCCGCGTTGATCTTGATGAAGCCCGGCGCGCCGAACGACTGCGAGTAGCCGTCGAGACCGCGCAGCAGGATGAACAGCCACAGCAGGCCCCAGAACGAGGCCGCGCCGAAAAAGAGGTTCATCGTGACCGTGCCCGCCGCGCCGATCAGCATCGCGCGCTTGCCGCCGAGCCGGTCGGTCAGCAGCCCGTTCACCGCCTGCCCGATCGCGTACGCGAACAGCTGCGCCGCGATGATGTCGCTCATGTTCGACTTCGTGAAGTGGAACTCCTCGGCGATCGACTTGTTCGCGAGCGACAAATTGTAGCGGCAGAGATAATAGCTCGTGTACATGAGCCCCACGATGCCCCAGTTCAGGCCGCGGCGGGGCCGGTAGCCAGGCGGCAGCTTCGGACGCCGGGCGTAACTGTCCAGCGGGGCGACGGCAGGCGAACTCATGGGCCGGCGTTGTAACGCAATCGCCCCCGGCTGCACGGCAATTCCACACGCACGCTTGCGCGCCCGGCCTGTTTCCGGCAGCAAAGGCGGTTCCATGCCTGCCCACGCGTTTCGCCGCACCAAAATCATCTTCACCCTCGGTCCCGCCACCGAGAGCGAGGAGATGCTGGAAAAGCTGATCCGCGCCGGCGCCGACATCGTCCGCCTCAACATGGCGCACGCCAGCCACGACTCGACCCGCCTCGTCATCCGCCGCATCCGCGCCGTGAGCAAACGCGCCGACCGCGACGTCGCCATCATGATGGACATCAAGGGGCCGGAGATCCGCACCGGCGATCTCACCGTGCCGCTCGAGCTGAAAGCGGGCGAGATTTTCGACTTCACCGTCAAGCCGGGCATGGCCGCCGGGGAGGGCGGCAGCGGCGAGGAAATCCGCTCCGTCGACGTCAACTACCAGAACCTCGTCAACGACATCAAGGTCGGCGACACCGTGCTCGTCGACAACGGGCTGTTGCGCCTCGAGGTGCTCACGAAGGACGAGGCCCGCATCCGCTGCCGCGTGCTCATCCCCGGCGAACTCAGATCGCGCCGGCACATCAACCTGCCCGGGGTGAAGGTGAACCTCCCCGCCTTCACCGAGAAGGACCGGGGCGATGCCACCGTCGGGCTCGAGGAGGGCATCGATTTCCTCGCGTTGTCCTTCGTGCGCGAGGCCAAGGACGTCGAACTGCTGCGGATCTTCCTCGGGGAGAAAAAATCCAAGGTCCGCATCGTCGCGAAGATCGAGGATCAGTCCGCCATCGCGAATCTCGGGGAGATCATCGAGGCGTGCGACGGTCTCATGGTGGCCCGCGGCGACCTCGGCATCGAGTGCCCGTTCGAGGAGCTGCCGGTGATCCAGCGCCGTGCCGTCCGCGCCTGCCTCGCGCAGGGCCGGCCGGTGATCGTCGCGACGCACATGCTCGAATCGATGATTTCGCAGCCGGTGCCCACGCGCGCCGAGATCACCGACGTGGCGAATGCGGTCTACGAACAGGCCGACTGCGTCATGCTCTCCGGCGAAACGACGATCGGCCGGTACCCGCTCGAATGCGTGCGGATGCTCGACACGATCGCGCGCCGGATCGAACTGGAGGAGACGCCCGACAAGAGCTTCCCGGCGGTGTTCACCGGTGAGCGGATGAAGGTGCTGCACGCGGCGGTCGTGCTGGCGAACGAACTCCCGCGCTCCCGGCTGCTCACCTTTACGCGGCACGGCTTCATGGCCCAGGGCCTCGCGCTGCTGCGTCCCGCGCGCTCGCCCATCCTCGCTTTCACGCCCTCGCCGGAGGTTTTCCGGCAGCTCCGGCTGCTCCGGGCCGTCGAGCCTTTCCTGATGACGCTGGCCGCCGACCCCGATGACACGATCGAAAGCGCGATCGGCCTCCTGCGCCGCGAAGACCGCATCGCCGTGGGCGACAAGATCGTGATCGCGACCGACATCCTTGCCCACGATCGCCTCGTCGATAGCGTGCAGTTGCGGACCGTGCGGTAGCCGGGCCGACAGCGGGCGTCACGATGGCGGGCGCATCCCGGGTAAAAAATCTCGCAATCCCGCCGCGACCCGACAAAAGTTTTCGCAAGTTGGTTACCTCAGCACACCCTTGGGCGTCCTCGGCAGTATTCCACCTTAACGGGTTTCCCACAACCCCTCGTACCGCATGCAACTCTTGCGCTTCAGCCTTCCCGCGGTCGCACGTCTTTCGGCCGCACTCGTCCTGGGCGTGTCGTCGTCTGCCCGCGCCCAGGAGACGCGGCTGGCAAATCTCTCGACCCGGGCGCAGACCGCGCCCGGGGACGCCGTTCTCACCGTCGGTTTCGCCATCGGCGCCGGGTCCGGCAAACAGGTGCTCGTCCGCGCCGTCGGCCCCACGCTCGGCATCGCGCCATTCAACATCTCCGGCGTCCTCTCCGACCCCCTGCTCACCCTCTTCAATTCGTCGAACGTCGTCATCGAAACCAACGACAACTGGGGCACGCCCATCCGCACCGCGGCCATCAGCGCGGCAACCTTCAGCTCGGCCGGCGCGTTCGCGCTCCCCGCCGGCAGCCGGGACGCCGCGCTCCTGACCACGCTCGCCCCCGGCAACTACACGGCCCAGGTCACGGGCGCTCCCGGCACCAGCGCCACCGGACTTGTCATCGTCGAAGTGTACGAAGTGGGCGGCACCGGCGCAAAGCTGCTCAACCTCTCCACCCGCGGCCAGGTTCTGACGGGGGATAATCTCATGATCCCCGGCATCGCGATCGCGGCCGGCGCCGGCACCCGCCGCCTCCTCGTCCGGGCCGCCGGTCCCGCACTCGCTCCGTTCCAGCTTCCCGGCACGCTTGCCGACCCCACGGTCACCCTCACCAACGCCACCGGCACAGCTACCTTCGCGAGCAACAACGACTGGGGCACGCCTTCCGGCACCGGCGCTGCCAGCGCCACCACTCTCTCCGCCGCCTTCACCCAGGCCGGCGCGTTTGCCTTCGCCCCCGGAAGCAGGGACGCAGCCCTCCTCGTCGATCTCGCCCCCGGCAACTACACGATCCAAGTCACCGGCGTCGGCGGTGCCACGGGTCTCGCCATCGTCGAAGTCTACGACCTCACGCCCGCCGGCCCGCCCACCGTCACCATCGCAGCGACGAAGGCAGCCAGCGACGAAACCGGCAACAACTCCGGCGAATTCACCCTCACGCGCACCGGCGACACACTCTCGGCGCTCACGGTCAACTACAGTGTCGGCGGCAGCGCCACCAATGGCATCGATTATCCGGCCTTGCTCGGCACGGTCACGATTCCGGCCGGCGCTTCGAGCGTGAAGATCGCGCTCCAGGCCCTGGCTGACACCACGGTCGAGCCGACCGAAACCGTCACGCTCACCCTCGGCGCGGGAAGCAACTATGTGCCCGGCCCCGACAACGCCGGCACGGTTTCGATCGCCGATACGCCCGGCTCGCTCTACGTCGCGACGTTGCGCCCCGCGAGCGGCGCCACCGGCTCGACCGCCAGCGGACTGGCGACGATGGTGCTGAGCGGCAGCGACTCGATCGCGACCGTCAATGTCTCGTTCTCGAACCTCAGTTCGGGCGAGGCCGGCGCCCATTTGTTTCTCGGCAACAGCACCTCGGCCGGCGACTACGTCTTGAACCTCCCGCTCGGGCAGGTGACGGGCGCCCAGTGGATCATCCAGCCCACCGCCACCTACACGAGCGCGCAAATCATCGACGCTCTGCGCAACGGGCTGATCTACGTCGGCATCGACAGCGCCAACCACCCGGCGGGCGAGCTCCGCGGCGCCTTCCTTTCCGCCGTCGGCTCGCAGGCGTTCACGCCGCCCGCCACGCCGCCCACCGTGTCCCTGACGAACATCGACGCGGTCGACGCCGCCCGCCTCCTGACTCAGGCCACATTCGGGCCGAAACGCAGCGAGATCGACGCCCTCACCGGCGGCGCCATCGACACCTGGATTACCCAGCAACTTGCCGAACCGCCCTCGCTGCACCGCGCCTTGGAGCTGGCCGAATACGCCGCCGTCATCGCCGATGCCCGCACGGCCGGCCAGACCGAATCGCAAATCGCGCAGATTCAGAACGCCCTCGGGTTCCGTCGGCGGGTTTGGTATCAGGTCGTGCTCAACGCCCGCGACCAGCTCCGGCAACGCGTCGCCTTCGCGCTCAGCCAGATTGTCGTCGTCGGCGACGACCCGTTTGGCAACGGACATACCGAAGGCATCACCCATTATTACGATCTCCTGGTCAACGGCGCCTTCGGCAATTACCGCACGCTGCTCGAGCAGGTCTCGCTCAACCCGATCATGGGCATCTACCTGAGCTCGCTCCGCAACGCCAAGGCGAATCCCACCGCCGGCACGTTCCCCGACGAGAACTACGCCCGCGAGGTCATGCAGCTCTTCTCCATCGGGCTCGTGCTGTTGCAGCCCGACGGCACCCTGAAACTGGATACCGACGGCCTCCCGATCCCCACCTACAACAACACCACCATCACCGAGATGGCGAAAGTGTTCACTGGCTGGGGATACTTCTCCACCGCCAGCAACCCGGGCTTCCGCTCGACCCGGGCCAACTACATCAACGCGATGATGCTCTATCCGGCGGAGCACGACACCTCCCCAAAGCGCATCGTCAACGATGTCGTCCTCCCGGCCGGTCAGACCGGCACGAAGGATCTCAACGATGCGCTCGACGCCCTGTTCAATCATCCGAACTGCGCTCCGTTCATCTGCCGCCAGCTGATTCAGCGGCTGGTGACGGACAACCCAAGTCCGGCCTATATTTATCGCGTCGCCGAGGTCTTCGATCGGGAGCGCAACAGCACCACGCAGCTCGGTTCGGTGGTCCGCGCGATCCTCACCGATTATGAGGCGCGCTCTCCCGTGGTCGCCGCGGCCCCCGGCTACGGCAAGTTGAGGGAACCCCTCCTGCGGTTCACCGCCCTCCTCCGGAGTTTCGGCGCGTCCAGCTCGAGCGGCCGCAACCGCCTCGAAAACTCGCCCTACACCAACCTCAACCAGGGCCCCCTCGAATCTCCCAGCGTGTTCAACTTCTTCGAACCAAGTTATGTCTACCCGGGCCCGCTCGCCGCAGCCGGACTGGTGGCGCCCGAGTTCCAAATCACCAACGACACGACGGCGATTACCGTCCCGAATTTCTTCCGGTCGACAATCTTTACGACCGCGACGGGAAGCAGTGCGGCGACCAATCTTGTCCTCGATCTGGCCGCAGAGCAGGCGCTCGCCACCAATCCATCCGCTCTGCTCGACCACCTCAGCCTGGTCATGACCGGCAGCCAGCTCACCGCCGCCACCAGGGCACGAATCACCACCGCGCTCAGCGGCCTTGCCGCCACCACCACCGCCCGCGAGCGCGCCCAATCGGCGATCCTCCTCGTCGCAACCGCCCTCGAAGGCGCCACGCAGCGCTGACGCGTCAATCCGTTAAAGCGTTCCACCGTTCCACCGTTCCACCGTTCCACCGTTCCACCGTTCAACCGTTCAACCGTTCAACCGTTTAACCGTTTAACCGTTCAAGCGTGAGGCGGTTTCCCATCCCACGCTTCCACCAATTCACCTTTCCACCTTTCCACGTTTCCACCTTTCCACGCTTCCACCAATTCACCTTTCCACCTTTCCACGCTTCCACCTTTCCACGCTTCCACCATTTCAACCGATCACGCTTAACGTCTCGTTCCCCATGAATCCCACCCGCCGCCAGTTCATTGGCCAATGCTGCGCCGCCGTCGGCACGACGGGCATTCTCTCCACGCTCGCCCAGCTCCGCGCCACCGCCGCCGTCACGAGCATCCCGTCCGGCGCTTCCCCGCCCTCGACCGCCGCCGCCGTGCCCGCGGACTACAAGGCCCTCGTCTGCATCTTCCTCAACGGGGGCAACGACGCCAACAATCTCATCATCCCCACCGGCAGCGCCTACAACGCCTACGCCTCCCAGCGGGGCCTCCTGGCGCTGCCCAGCTCGAACCTGCTGTCCGTCTCGCCGAAGACCACCGACGGCCGCACCTGGGCGCTCCATCCCGGCGTCGTCGAACTCCGCACTCTCTTTGATTCGGGCCGCGCGGCGCTCGTGGCCAATGTCGGCACGCTCGTCCGGCCGACCACGAAAACCCAATACCAGGCCGGCATCAATCTCCCGCCCCAGCTTTTCTCCCATAACGATCAGCAGGTGCAGTGGCAGAGCAGTGTCTCGGACCAGCCGTTCACCACCGGCTGGGGCGGACGCATGGCCGACCTGGTCGACGCCCTGAACTCGAATCCCCAGGTGTCGATGTCGATCTCCCTCAATGGCTTCAATAATTTCGAAGTCGGCCGGAATGTGGCGCAATACTCGATTAATCCCACCGGCGGCGCCATCGTCTTCACCGGCAGCACCGCGCGCAGCGGCAACGATTTCGCCCGCTACACCGCCCAGCGGGATCTTTTCGCCGGCAGCAATCCCAACCTGTTTGCCGCCGCGTTCGGCACGCTCACCAAGGACGCCATCGCGAGCAGTGAGCTCCTCAACACCACGCTGGCCGGGGCCACCGCGTTTCAGACCGTTTTCCCCGCCAGCAACCTCGGCAACCAGCTCCGGATGATCGCGCGCCTCATGTCGGTCTCCAGCTCGCTCAACGTCAAACGCCAGATCTTCTTCGCCCGCCTGGGCGGCTGGGACCTCCATGCCGACCAGGTTGACGATGTCGATCGCACGATCGGCGCGCACGCGAACCTCCTGTCCCAGATCAGCCGGGCGATCAGCGCCTTCTACGACGCCACGGTCGAGCTCGGCGTCGCCGAGCAGGTGACCACGTTCACCGCCTCGGATTTCGGCCGCACGTATTCGTCCAACGGCGACGGCTCCGATCATGGCTGGGGCAACCATCAGTTTGTCGTCGGCGGCGCGGTCAAGGGCGGCGACATCTACGGCCGGATGCCCGACCTGACGATCAGCGGCGCCGATGACACCGGGCGCGGCCGCTGGATACCGACGACCAGCGTCGACGAGTTCGGCGCCACGCTCGCGGCTTGGTTCGGGGTCACGCCGACCAACCTCCCGCTCGCCTTCCCCAACATCGGCCGCTTCGCCAAACCCAATCTCGGGTTTCTTTGAAACGCCTCGTCCTCCCCGTCGCCGCGCTCGTCCTCGCGCTCCTCGCCTGGCTCTATTTCCGGCCCGGCCTCGGCCGGGGCACCTCTGGGCCCACCGCTCGCAACGTCGCGCCCTCGCCAGCCGGGAAAGCACTGTCTTCATCCGGCACCGCCGGCTCAGCCCGCCGCGCCGAGCCGCCGCTCGAACGCTCCAACCTGGCCGATGCGCTCAATTCCCCCGCGACCGACATCCGCGCCGATCTGCGCCTCGTGTCCGAAATCCTCGACACCTTCCGCAGCAATTTTCCCCGCGAAGGCAATCCGGTCGGCACCAACGCCGAAATCACCGCCGTGCTGGCCGGCCGGAACAAGCTCCGGCTCGCGCTCATCCCGCCCGAGCATTCCGCCATCAATCGATCGGGCGAACTCTGCGACCGCTGGGGCACCCCCTTCTTTTTTCACGCCGAAAGCGCCGCGCGCATGGAAATCCGCAGCGCCGGCCCCGACAAAAAAATGTGGACCGCCGACGACGTGGTGTTCTCGCCGTAGGTTCCCTTTGTGTGGTGGCCGACTTCGGTGCCCGCCGGCCCGGTTACGGCTCCGTGGCCTGAACCGATTTCTCAGGCGGAACGATGCAGTCAGGCAGGTGGAACGCGACTCGCCTGAGGCGAGCAAGCCCTTGTGCGCCTCCGGCGCATCCGGG
>JACQWL010000084.1 GCA_016209255.1 Verrucomicrobiota bacterium | reverse complement strand
GTTGGCGAGCAGACCGCCGTATTCGCGGGCGAAGGGCACGCCCTGCGCGACGCATTGGTCGATGATATTGACGGACACTTCGGCGAGACGATGGACGTTGGCCTCGCGCGAGCGGTAGTCGCCGCCCTTGATCGTGTCGTAGAAGAGACGGTACACGCTGTCGCCGTCGTTCTGGTAGTTCTTGGCCGCGTTGATGCCGCCCTGCGCGGCGATGGAGTGGGCGCGGCGCGGACTGTCGTGAAAGACGATGCATTTTATCCGGTAGCCCAGCTCGGAAAGCGTGGCCGCCGCGGAGGCACCGGCCAAGCCGGCGCCGACGACGACGATCTCGTATTTGCGCTTGTTGGCGGGGTTGACGAGCTTGATCTCCGTCTTGTGCTTGCGCCACTTTTCGGCAAGGGGGCCGGAGGGAACCTTGGATTCGAGTTTGGCCATGGCGGGGAGATTAGCGTTGGGAGACGGAGGTGGACGTGACGGCAACCGCCATTTTCTTCGCGGCGGTGGTGCCGGCGACCGGCTGCGCGACGCCGCCGAGGATCGCGCCGGGAATCGCCACATTGCCAAGGAAGTAGGCCAGGCTGTAAACGAGCACCAGCTTCCGGAGCCAGCACGACCAGCGATGATTGCGCCAGCCGAAGGTCTGAAACATCGAGTCGACGCCGTGCAACAGATGCAGGCTGAGCAGGCCGACCGCGACGATGTAGAACAGCGATACGACCGGGTTCGCGAACCCGAGGAACACCATGCTGTAAACGTCGTGCACTGTCTGGCCTTTCGCCACGAGCGGGAATCCGAGGAGGTGAAAATCGCCGCCCATCGAGTAGTCCGGCAGGTTGCTCTTGAAGCTGCCGGCCTGCGCAGCACCGACGGTGAAGTGGGCGAGGTGGTAAACGATGAACGCGAGCACCACGAGGCCGGTGTGCTTCATGTAGCGCGACGCGAAGGTGGCGTCGAGCCACGTACTCACCCCATAGGGCTCGGGTCCGCGCGCGGCCCGGTTTTCCAACGCCAGCGCGACGGCCGCCCACACGTGGAGGACGACGCAGGCCAGCAGGCCCAGACGCACCGCCCAGAGGGCCGGCCCCAGCGACTGGAGGAAGTGCGCGTAGCCGTTGATCTTGTCCGGATGCGCGAAGATCTGGAGATTGCCGACCAGGTGGCCGGTCACAAAGCCGACCAGAATCAGGCCGGTCGCGGCCATGAGAAACTTACGACCGATGGAAGAGCGGAAGAGGAGGCCAGCGGGATTCATCGCAAGGAGCGGCACATAGGAAAATAGGGAAGTTACGCGCGCTAAATTCGGCCACGCGTCAGGCGATGTAAAGACGCCCGCCGGTGATGACACGCTTATAAGCCAGCATGAATTCTCTCAGAAGGTTGGGCGGCTTGGGCGCGCCGCCCTGAGCGATTGCATCGCGGCCAGCCGGGGGCCCCCGATCCGCATCCGCTCAGCGCGCCAGCGGCTTCAGCAGCGCGAACTTCCCGCTGGCCGCGGGGGCGATGAAGCGCCGCCGGAACGCGTTCACCCGCGCGTTCCCGCCCAGCAGGCGGGCCAGCGACGATTCGATGTCTCCGTGCACCGCAGCGTGGTCGGCCACATAGTGGAAATCCCAGCGGGTCTCGCCCGTCTGGACCAGCGTGTAATGCCAGCACGTGAAGCCCGCCGGCAGCGCCGCATCGATATCGGTGGGCGACACCAGCGAACCATCCGTCCGGAAGAACAGATTTCCCTCGCGCCCGAGCAACCGGAAGCCAGTCGGCATGTGTTGCACGATGTCCCCCGTGCGATACCGCAGAAGCGGCATCGCCTCGCGATCGCGGGTCGTCACGTAGATCTGGAACACGCCCGGCAACCCGGCCTGCGGTGCGCCGGTCTGCCCTGAGCTTGCCAAATGGGTCGACGCCGCCCGCCACGGCACGAGTTCAATGAAGGCGTTGGCGTCGATGACCTGCGAGTTGTCCTTGAACGCCTCACCGACGAACAGATACCCCGCTTCCGTCGATCCATAAAGGTCGACCTGCGGCGCTGGAAACACCTCGGCGATCCGCCGCCCGTGCTGCAGGCTCGCCTTGCCATAGGTAAGAATCACCGCGCGCAGACTTGGCACCTTGGCGCCACGCCTCTTCGCCGCCCGCGCCAGCAGCGAGAGATACACCGGCTCGCCCTCGATCACCTCGGGCTGCGTCGCCTGCAGTTCGAGCACGATCCGATCCCACTCCGTCTCGGGGAACACGAACGGATCGCTCGATAAATTCAGATAAACCGTGCCGTCGAAATAGCGGTGCGGGAACGGGTGGTCCTCGTAGGGGCACAGGTTGCTCGAGCAGCCCACCGGCGCGAGAACGCACTTGCGATACGCCCGGCCGGCGAACTGCCGCAGGATGGGCGAGGCGCGATAGGCGCGCTCCGTCTGCGCCGCCCACCAGCCATCCTCCATGATCACGGTCATCGGCGACTGGGTCGTGCCGCCGGTGCTCTCATATTCGAAACGCTTGGTCTGAAACCCCCGCTCGACCTCCGCATAATCCGCGAAAAAGGCCTGGTGGCCGCGCGCGACGATTTCCTGCTTCGAAAGCGCCGGAATTTCGCGAAAACACGACCACTGCAGCGGCTCGGAGTGCAGAGGGAAACGCTGCCCATACAACGGGCTGCGGGCGTAAATCTTCCTCACCTCCTGCTCCAGCGTCGCCGGCAACAAGCCGTCGGTCGCGGAGCCGAGCGACTCAGGGGGATTGGCGAAGGTGGAAGCTGGCATCGGTGGGTGAGGGACCCAGAAAAGCCCCCCGGGGCGATAAGTCAAATGCCGCCCCGGCCGGTTTCGCGGTCGCGGCGGCACCGGCCCGCCAGCCACCGGCCATGGCAAAGCTTTTCCAAGCGCCCGTCATGACATCTTTTTCAGCGCGTGCCAGTGCGGTTCGAACAGCAGCAGCGCATCGAGCACAAGCCCGTGCATAATGCCCCCGGATCTCGCCCTCGCCAGCACGTCATCCACCGGCTCGGTCGTGACCTGGATCTCCTCGTCCGGATCCCATTCCAGCGCGTGCGATGGCGCCGCCGCCCCGACGAAAACAAAATGGCAGCGATTCGATTGGATCGCCGGGTTCGGATGCACGCTGCCCAACAGTTTTGCCGCCGCCCCCGCGTAGCCCGTTTCCTCGCGCAACTCGCGGAGCCCGGCCGCGACCGGGTCCTCGCCCGGTTCCACCACGCCGCCCGGAATCTCGAGCGAAAACTCGTTGATCCCATAGCGAAACTGCCGCACGAGCACGATTCGGTGATCCGGGGTCAGCGCGATGACGTTCACCCAATCGGGCGCGCTCACGACCACGAAATCGCGCTCGGTGCCGCGCGCGGGATGCCGGAAACGCACGCTCGTCAGATCGAAGACCGCCGTCTTCACCTGCAGGCTCTGCCGGAGCTTTTCCCAACGCGACGGCCCAGGGGACGAAGAACTCATGCCTTTTTTCTGTCTAACGCTTCGAACGTTGAGACCAACATGTTTGTGCCTCTGTGGTTCATCGGTGGTTTCCTTGTTTTTGACTATGGCTGCGCGCACAGAAGGGCAAGCTTGCGGTTCACGCGGGGGTGGACATCGGCGCCGGGAACGGCCAACGTGCGCTGTTCTCCGGCTCTGCTTGCGCCACCCTGGTCGTCAGCGTGCGCCCGGATCCGCTCCGCACCTCAAACGCACTCACTTCCCAGACCCGGCGATGAAAATTCCAACGTTCCTGTCCAGCGTTCTCTTTTTCGCGGCGGGCGCCGCCGCCATCGCCGGCCCGCCGGCCGCGGCTCCCGAAGGGTGGAGCCACGTGTCGCCGCGGGCGGAGGTCGCCCCGAAGTTCTCTTTCAACCCGACCGGCGGACCGGATCGCTCGGGCAGTTTCGTCATCGCCTCCGACCAACGCGAGGGCCTCATCGGACACTGGCAGCGGACGTTTCCGGTCACGGGCGGCGAACACTATCGTTTTTCTACGCAGCGCAAGGTGGTCCGGGCGGATGGGCGCCGCACTGCGGTCGTCCGCATCCTGTGGCGGAACGAAAACGGCAAACCGGTGAGCCACGACGAGCCGTCCGCCGCCTCCTACATGCGCGGGGCCATCCCGCGCGCCGAGCCCGAGTATCCGGTGGACGGCGCCACGGATGCCCGGGGGTGGACGGAGGTGAGCGGCGTCTACCGGGTACCGACGCGTGCGAAGCAGGCCGTGGTGGAGCTCGAGTTTTGCTGGGCTCCGCGGGCTTCGGTCGAGTGGGCCAGGGTGAGCCTCGCCCCCGTGTCCGCGCCCGCGCCCCGCACGGTGCGGCTGGGCACCGTCCATTTTGTCCCGCGCCAGGCCAAAACGCCGGAGGCGCGGCGCGAAGCGTTCGTCGCGCCCATCGAGGACGCTGCGCGCCAAAAGGCGGATCTGGTCGTATTGCCCGAAGCGCTGACGCTGGGCGGCGGCGCGAAATATGTCGATGTCGCGGAGCCGATTCCCGGCCCGTCGACCGAGTTCTTCGGCGCGCTGGCGAAGAAGCATGGCCTCTACCTCGTGCCCGGACTCATCGAGCGCGACGCCCATCTGATCTACAACGTCGCGATCCTCATCGGGCCGGATGGGAAGATTGTCGGCAAGTACCGCAAGGTCTGCCTGCCGCGCGGTGAAGTCGAAGGCGGCATCATGCCGGGGCATGAATATCCCGTGTTCAACACGCGTTTCGGCAAAGTCGGGATGATGGTGTGCTACGACGGTTTTTTCCCCGAGGTGGCCCGCGAGTTGAGCAACCGCGGCGCCGAGGTGATCGCCTGGCCGGTGATGGGCTGCAACCCGATGCTGGGCGCGGCGCGCGCCTGCGAGAATCACGTTTACATCGTCAGCAGCACCCACACCGAAGCGGCGCGCGACTGGATGATCTCGGCGGTGTATGCGCAGGATGGCGCCGTGCTCGCGCAGGCGAAGGAGTGGGGCACGGTTGCAGTCGTGGAGGTGGACCTCGACAAACGGCTCTACTGGTCGAGCCTCGGCGATTTCAAGTCGGAGTTCCCGCGGCACCGCCCGGCGGATTGAGGTGGGTTGGTTGAAGAAAGATTAACCACGAAACACACGAACCACACGAAAACAAACGCGGCGGAACGCGATCGGGGTTGGATCGGGCCGACCGTTTAGCCTAAGCCGGATCAATTCAGTCAAACCTGCGGCAACGTCGGAGCTGCCGAGGCTTGCCCGCCTTTGGTGGGTAACGAGGCAGTCAAACCTGGGTT
>JACQWL010000078.1 GCA_016209255.1 Verrucomicrobiota bacterium | reverse complement strand
GTTTGCATGCCCGGGCGGGTAGTTTGAGTTCGATGGCTCCGACCAAGAAGGCGAAGTCGCTCTCGTTTTTGCGCTGGCTGCTGCTGCTGCCCATTCCCACGCTTTGGTGTCTCTTCAGCCACTACGGCTGGCTCACGTTTCTGGAAGACAAGGCGGTCGACTGGCGTTTCCAAAATCGCGGCGAACTCGAGTCGCCGGTCAAGGTGGTGTACGTCGACATAGATTCGCTGTCGCTCGACCCGAAGGAGATCGGCGGTTTTCCGTGGAGTCGGATGTATTACGCCCGGGTCGCATCGGCCCTCGTGAATGAAGCCAAGGTCCGCGCGATCGGGATCGATCTTGTGCTTTCCGAAGCCGGCCTCTCCGAGTCCATCGACCGGAAGAAACACGTGTTGGGGAATGTGGAGTTCGGAAAGTTTCTGGCCAAGACTCCGCCGGTCGTTCTGGCGGCGGCCTACGCCGGCAGGCAGTACAAGGATATTCTCGGCAAGCTGACGGAGCGCGAACTGCCGCTGGTCGCGACCGAGACCCGGCCGCTCGACAAAATCGAGCCGCCGGAACTGCCCACGTTTGAGATCAGCTTCGATCTCGATCACCCCAAACTCTATAATCCGCCATTGGTGGGCCTCATTGACACGATGGATGGCGGCACCCGATGGGTGCCCGCGTGGGTGCCGACGAATTTCAAGCGCGATTATTTCCACATGGCGGTCGAGCTGGCGCGGCTCTACTGGCGGCTGCCCGTCGGCTCGATCAAGATTCTGCCCGATCATCTTGAGTTCGTGAGACCGGACGGTTCGGTGCAAAACACCGTGCCCCTGCGCAACCGGCAGCTTATTGAAATCAACTGGTTTTCCCCGTGGACTTCGCCGCAGAATTTACGCGCCGAATTTTCCGAGGTCTACAAGTATGCGGAAGCGCTGGCCTCCGACGATCCCGAGTTGCGAAAGGCGGGAAAGGAGTATTTCGGCCAGGAAGCGTTCCGGGACGCAGTCGTGCTCATCGGTCCGGTGGACAAACTGCTGCAGGATTTGGCCCCCACGCCGTTCGACGAGGTGCCGGTGCCCAAGGTCGGTCTGCACGGCAATTTGCTGAAGACCATTGTCTCGGGCCAGTTTCTCCAGCGGCTGCCTGAGTCGTCCACCTACGCGATCGTCTTTGCGCTGACGCTGGTGGTGACGACGCTGTCACTCGCCGGCGGCGCGCGGGGGTTGTTCGCCAAGATCATGGCGGTGCTCGCGCTCGCAATCTACGTGGCGCTCGCGTTTCAGTTCTTCAAGGGCAACCACGTCGTGCTGCCGTTCACCGCCCCGCTCGGCGCCGCCTTTACGACCAGCTTTGCGGGCTTGATCTGGCAGGTGATCGACGAGCAAAAAGCGAAGGGCCGGATCAAGGGCATGTTTGGCGCCTATGTTTCGCCGGAGCTGGTCGACCGGATGGTCGAGACGGGCGAGGATCCGCAACTGGGCGGTCACGATGCCGAAATCACGGCGTATTTCTCCGATATCCAGTCGTTCTCGGCGTTTTCCGAAAAGCTGGCGTCCGGCCCGCTCGTCGAACTGATGAACGAGTATCTCACCGCCTGCACGGACATCGTCCAAAGCGAGGGCGGCACGCTCGACAAATACATCGGCGACGCGGTCGTGGCGATGTTTGGCGCACCGATTGCGCTGGCGGACCATGCTTATCGGGCGTGCGTCACCACGCAGCGGGTGCACGCCAAGCTGGCCGAGCTGCGCCAAAAGTGGGAGGGCGAAGGTGAAAAATGGCCGCAGATCGTGTGGCGCATGCAGACCCGGATCGGGCTGAATTCCGGGGAGTGCATGATCGGCAACATGGGCAGCCGGACGCGTTTCAACTACACGATGATGGGCGACAACGTGAATCTCGCCGCGCGCATGGAGTCCGGCGCGAAGCAGTGGGGCGCCTACACGATGTGCACGGAGGCGACCAAGGCGTCGTGCGAGCAGCACGGCCCGGAACGGGTGGTGTTCCGGCCGCTCGGCCGTATCGTCGTCAAAGGGCGGACCAAGGCGGTGCCGATTTTCGAGATCGTCGGACTAAAGGAAACCGTGACGGCGCAAACGCGCGAGTGCGTGGGCGTGTTTGCCCAGGGGCTGGAAAAATACTACGCCCGCGACTGGGACGCGGCGCTCGCGCTTTTCCGGCAAAGCCGCGAACTCGAGTTCAATGTGCCGGGCAAGACGCCCGGCGTGGTCAGCAACCCGTCGCTCGTCTACCTCGACATCACCGAGCACTACAAGCATGAGCCGCCGGCCGAGAACTGGGATGGGGTTTACGTAATGAAGGAAAAGTGAAGTTTTGGAAGGCTGTCGGGCATGAAGCCCGACCTACGACAATTCGTTCGCCCTGCTCATCACGCGAGGTTGGCACCGCGCGTTTGCCCGGTGCGCTGCAACGAAAAAACCCGGCTCGTTCAATCCAAGCTCGAAAACAATCCCGCGGACTGGGCGCCGTCTACTTCAGGAGCATCTCGTTGACCGACCGACCCGCCGGAATCATCGGCAGCACGTGCTCGGTATAGGGCACCACGACGTCGAGGACATAGGGGCCGTCGTGGTCGAGCATCTCCTGAACCGCGGCCCGCAGTTCGCTTTTCTTAATCACCTGGCGGCCTTTTACGCCGAAGCCCTCGGCGATCTTGACGAAGTCGGGATAAAGCGCGTCGGGATTATCCGGGCTGCCCACATTCGTTTCGTCACCCAAAATCGTGTTGCCGCGTACGCTGCCATAGAAGCGATCCTCCCACTGCACCACCATGCCGAGGTGCTGGTTGTTCAGAATCATCGCCTTCGCGGCGATCTTTTCGATCTTCGCCGTGGCGAGTTCCTGGATGTTCATCATGAACGAGCCGTCGCCATCGATGTCGATGACCTGCTTGTCGGGACAGGCGACTTTCGCGCCCAGCGCGGCCGGATAGCCGAACCCCATCGCGCCCAGGCCGAGCGAGCTGATGTAGCGGCGTGGCTCGTTGAAACGATAAAACTGCGCGGCCCACATCTGGTGCTGGCCGACGCCGGTGGTGATGATGGCGTCGCCTTTGGTGAGTTCGAACAGCATGGCCACCGCCTCCTGCGGGACAATGTGCTTGCTCTCGTCGAAACGGAAGGGGTGTTCCTGCTTCCACGTGGCGATTTGGGCGTGCCACGGCTCGGTGTCCGGCGGCGCGAACTCGTGGGCGGCCACGAGCTCGTTCAGCCGGGCGAGCGCCTGCTTGACGTCGCTGACAATCGGCAGCTGGACGCGCTTGTTCTTGTTGTGCTCGGAGGCGTCGATGTCGACGTGGACGATTCGCGCGCGCGTGGCGAATTTGTTTGTGTCGCCCGTAATGCGGTCGTCAAACCGCGCGCCGAAACACAGGAGCAGGTCGCTCTGGTCCACCGCCCAGTTGCCATACGCAGAACCGTGCATGCCGAACCACTGCATCGAGAGCGGATGGGACTCTGGAAATGCGCCGAGGCCCATCAGGGTCGTGGCGACCGGCACGTTGGTCCGTTCCGCAAACGCCCTCAGCTCACGGTGCGCCCCGGCGGAAATGATCCCGCCGCCGGCGTAAAGCACCGGTCGTTTCGCCTCGGCGATGAGCGCGAGCACGTGCGTGAGTTGGTCGTCGGTCGCATGCTGCGTGGCGGTGGCGTAGCTGCTGCGGAACTCGACCGCGGCCGGAAACACCGGCTGGAATTTCCCCTGCTGCACGTCCTTCGGGATGTCGATCACCACCGGCCCCGGCCGGCCGCTCCGCGCGAGGTAAAACGCCTCCTTGAAAATCCGCGGCAAATCCTTCACGTCCATCGCGAGGTAGGAGTGCTTCACGACCGGCAGGGTCATCCCGTAGAAGTCGGTCTCCTGAAACGCCATCTTGCCGATGTACTTCGAGAACACCTGGCCGGTGATGGCCACAAGCGGAATGGAATCCATGTAGGCATCGGCGATCGCGGAGACAAGGTTGGTCGCGCCCGGGCCGCTGGTGGCCATGCAGACGCCGACTTTGCCCGTCGCCCGGGCGTAGCCCTCGGCGGCGAACGAACCGCCCTGTTCGTGGCGGGGAAGGATGACGCGGATCTTGTCCGTGCGCGCGAGCGACTGATGCAGTTCCTGGGAGGCGCCGCCGGGATAGGCGAAGATGACATCAACGCCCTCGCGGATCAGGCACTCGACAACGCAGTCGGCGCCCTTCATTTCACGGCCGATCTCGGCCTGGGGAAACGCGGCAGGTGCGGTGATGTTCTTTTTCATGGCTGGTGGATTTCGCGGAAAAGCCGGGAAGAAAAACCATTGCCCGCCGGTGACGCAAGCTCTGCGATTGGAGATGGACGGGGATTCCTTCGCGCGCCCGCCGCCGGGCGCGGCCGGGGGAGCCGCGAAAAAGGCTGGCGAAATGCGGAGCCGGACGCACGTTGCGGCGATGCTTAAACTCCTCTTCATCGGCGATATCGTCGGCCGGCCGGGCCGGGAGGTCGTGGCGGAGCGGCTGCCAAAACTGCGCGCCGAGCGGAGCATCGACTTTGTCATTGCGAACGCCGAAAACGCCGCGGCGGGCGCCGGCATCACCGGCGCGTTGGCAAAGTCGATTCTCGAAAACGGGGTCGATGCGATCACCCTCGGCGACCATGTGTGGGATCAGCGCGGGTGGGAAAACGAGATTGGCCAGATGGAGCGCGTGTGCCGCCCGGCCAACCTGCCGAAATCCAATCCCGGCTGGGACCATCTCGTCATCGAGGCGCGCGGTTTTCGCCTCGCTGTGTTTACGGTTCTCGGCCGCAGCTTCATGAACCTGAAGGCCGACTGTCCGTTTCTGGCGGCGGATCGCATGATCGAACAACTCCGCCCGCAGGCCGACGCGATCATCGTCGAGATGCACGGCGAGGCCACGTCGGAGAAGCAGGCGCTCGGCTGGCATCTCGACGGCCGGGTGACGGCGGTGGTGGGCACCCACACGCACGTCCCGACGGCCGACGCGTGCATCCTGCCCAAAGGAACGGCATTCATCTGCGATGTGGGGATGACGGGGCCGTACGCGAGCGTGCTCGGCCGCGAAGTGAAACCGGTGGTGGCGCGTTTTCTCGACGGCATGCCCCGGCGGTTCGAGGTCGCGACGGAGGACGTCCGCTTGTCCGGCGCGCTGGTTGAAATCGGCGCGTCCATGGCGCGGGCCGAAAAGATCGAGCTGCTCACGGTGCGACGCTGAAAAGCAGTGAGGCAAAGCCTCAGACCACCGACACCGGGACGACGGACCAAGGACCTTTCAATCTCAAGGCAGAATGGTTGGACCGGGTGGTCGGTGGTCCGTTGTCCGTCGTCTCGTCCTGTCCACGACGAGTTTTGGAATTCAAGGAGTCTAACTCCGCACCGCACCGGCCTCTTCGTAGACCCCGAGATGACGGTAGCGCTCGTAACGGGCTTCGATCAGTTGATCCAGGCTGAGCGCGCGCAGATCGTTGAGGTGCTTTGCCAGGGTGTAGCTCAGCGCGCTTGCCGCCTGCGCCGGATCGTTGTGCGCTCCGCCGGTCGGTTCGGGGACGACTTCATTGGCCACGCCGAGTTTTTCGAGATGATCTGCGCTGACGTTGAGTGCCCCGGCGGCCTTCGGCGCGGCGGCGGCATCCTTCCAGAGAATTGCCGCGCAGCCTTCCGGCGTGATGACCGAGTAATAACTGTTTTCGAACATCAGCACCCGGTCGGTCACACCTATGCCCAGCGCGCCACCCGAGCCGCCCTCACCCACGACCACCGAGATCGAGGGTGTGCGCAGCATGGCCAGCTCGCGGAGATTGACCGCAATGGCCTCCGAAACGTGGCGGGCCTCGGACTCGACCCCGGGAAACGCGCCGGGCGTGTCGATGAAGGTGAGGAGCGGGAGGTGGAATTTTTCCGCCATGCGCGCCAGACGCAGCGCCTTGCGATAGCCCTCGGGCTGCGGCATCCCGAAGTTGCGCACGATTCTCTCCCTGGGATCGCGGCCCTTTTGCTGGGCAATGATCATGACGGCGTCACCATTGAAGAACGCCGGGCCGCCGATGATGGCCCGGTCATCGTTGAATTGCCGGTCCCCGTGGAACTCCTGGAAGTCCTCGAAAATGGCGGCAATGTAATCGAGCGCATACGGCCGCTTGGGGTGGCGCGCGATCTGCACTTTCTGCCATGGCGTGAGGTTCGAATAGATGTCGCGTTGGGTGGTTTCGATTTTTCTCTCGATCGACTCAATCTCGTTCGCGAGATCGACGTTGGTCTCGATGGACCTCTGCCGCAGGTCGTCGAACTGCCGGGCGAGCTCGCGCAACGGTTTTTCAAACTCCAACGCGTAGGCCGGCGCTTCCATAGGTGGACGAGATTACGGAGGTGCGCCCGGCGGTGTCAACGAGCACGACAGATGCAACGATTTTGCGCGGCGGGGCCGGCTCCGTCGGCGACGCGAGCAAAAACCGTCGCTACAAAGGTTTCTCCGCTTCCGGATGCTTGAGCTGGTCTTTCCAGCCCTGGATTTTGGCCTGGGCGCCGAAATGTTCGGCCCGGGCCTTGTCGCCCCGCTCCATCCAGATTCGCGAAAGCGTGGTGTTGATGAACAAATCGCCCGGTCGGAGTGCGTGGGCGCGCTCGGCGGCGACCACCGCGTCATCGAGCCGCCGCAGCGAAAAATTCACTTCGGCGGCGGCATGCCAGGCCTCGAACGACGCGGGTGCGGCCGCCGTGGCCCGCCCAAGTTTTGCCAGTGCGGCCTCGCTGTCGCCGAGCGCGTAGTCGGCGGTGGCGTCTTCAATCAAGGTTTGGATCTCGTCGTCGGTCATGCGGTGCGGACGACTATGCGCCGTTGGGCGAAAAAAGAAAGGACGGCCTGGTGGCCGTCCCGAAACAAACCGCTGCTCGCGCCCGTTCAAGTCTTCTTCATCCCGGCTTCGATGTTGATCGTGATCGTCACGTCGTCACCGAGCGCGGCATCGAGCATCGGGGGATCTTTGACGTTGAACTCAGCCTTGTTGATCGTGGTCGTTGCCTCCCAGCCGGAGAGCATTGCCCCGCGCATGCCCGGCCCGAAGCCAAGCAACGCAACTTTCAAGACCACCGGCTTGGTGACGCCCTTGAGCGTGAGATCGCCGGTCACCTGGAACGTCTCCGCTCCGGTCTTTTTCCACGAGGTGCTCTTGAACGTCATGGTCGGGAATTTCTCCACCTCGAAAAAGTCGGCGCTCCGGAGATGAGCGTCGCGTTTTTGGTTGTCCGTGTTGACCGAGGTGACGTCGATCGTCGCCTCGGCGGAGCTGTTCTGCAGGTTTTCGCGGTCGACCGTAATGGTGCCGCCGAACTTGGTGAACTTGCCGGGCACCTTGGAGACGAAGTGCCGGATGCTGAAGCCGACCGCTGAATGAACAGGGTCGATCGTATAGGTCTCCACCGCGGCGGAGGCGGAGGAAACGAGGCCGGCGGCAAGCGCGGCGAAGGCGAGGCGAGAACGGTGACGATTCATGGTTGGGTGGGCTTGGGCAGGTGTTTCCCCGTTGGGGGACCGCAGGAAGAAGCGCAGCGGCCGACCAAATGCAACTAGAAAGATTACATATCGCTGAAACCGGGTGGTCCCGGGGCATGGACCATGGTCAAAGGATCAGCATGGCGTCGCCATAGCTGAGGAAACGGTATTGGCGGGCGATGGCTTCGGCATAGATTTCGCGCATCCAGGCGATGCCGTCGATCAAGCCCGGCGCGAGAAAAGCCGCCACCAGGCAAAGCAGGGTGGAGCGCGGCTGGTGAAAATTCGTGATCAGCGCGTCGATGCCGCGGAAACGGTACGGCGGATAAATGAAAATCGCCGCCTCGCTGATCCAGGTGTGATCGTCCGGGCGCGGCGTCGAGTGGTGCGCGAGGAAATCCTCGATCGTCCGTACGCTCGTGGTTCCCACGGCGACCCGGCGACCCGCGAGCGGGGGGAAAAGTGCGCGCTGGGTCGCGGCCGGGATCTCGTAAACCTCCCGGTGAATCGCATGCGCCCCGACCGTGTCGGTGGCGATCGGCTTGAACGTGCCGAGTCCGACATGAAGCGTCATGTCGGCCGAGCGGACGCCTCGGGCCGCCAGCGTCGCGAGCAGTTCCGGAGTGAAATGCAGTCCGGCGGTGGGCGCGGCGACGGCGACCTGACGCGCGCGGTCGGCATAGACCGTCTGATAGCGCTCGAGATCCTCGGCTCGCTGGGCTTCCGGGGACATGAGCCGGCTGGCAGGCCATGGTTTGGTGCGTGGCGCGTGCGGCGTTTCATCGCCTGCAAGCACGCTCCTGCCTGTCGCAGTCGTGCGTCCCCTTTCGATGTAGGGCGGCAGCGGCACGTCGCCGACCCGGTTGGCGATGGCGGTGATCGACTCGTGATCGCGCGTCGTGAAACGCACGAGCACAGAGCCATCTGGTTCCTTCGCGACGATTTCGCCCGAGAACGCACCGCCGGGGTGGGTAAACACCGCACCGGCCGGAAGCCTCCGACCCGGTTTCACGAGGCAGCGCCAGGTGCGCCCGCCGTCCATCGGCCGCAGCAGGAAACACTCGACGTGTCCGCCCGTGGGCCGCCGGGCCTGCAGGCGCGCGGGCAGGACGGCGGCGTTGTTGCGGAACAGAGTGTCGCCGGCGCGAAGAAAGTCCGGCAGATCGGCGAACGCGTGGTGTGCGATCCCGAGCGCCGCGCGGTCGACCACGAGCAACCGCGACTGATCCCGCCGCGCCGCAGGCGTCTGGGCGACGAGGTGTCGTGGCAGGGTATAGTCAAAGAGATTGGTGGCGAGCGGCACGGGAGCGGGCGGCCACTGAACGCCGCCCGCATTTCCGTGGCGAGCACAGATCCGGGGCGCCGGGCTTGAGCTTGCGCGCACCTCCGGTTTGGCTGCAAAACTGTGGATGCCTCGCACCGGCTTTCCCTATGACGCCACCCAAAGTGACCTTTCGGCCATTCACTCCGGCCGACATTCCATTTGCGCATGAATTGAAAAACATCGCCAGGTGGAATCAGACCCTGACCGACTGGCACGGCTATCTCGAGTTTGAGCCCGACGGATGTTTTGTCGCGGAGGTAAACGGCCGGGCGGCCGGGACCGCCACGACAATCCGGTATGCAAGCGGAGTGGGATGGATTGGCATGGTGCTGGTGCATCCCGAGCTACGGCGGCTTGGCGTTGGCACGCAATTGCTGCGCCATGCCATCGGCTACCTGCAGCGGCGGGAAACACCCTGCATCAAGCTCGACGCGACCCCGATGGGCAAGCAAGTCTATGTGCCCTTGGGGTTCTTGGACGAATACGAGGTTTCCCGCTTCGACGGCGTCGCGCCGATGACCGGGACCTTGCCGTCGGAAGCGGTGTTTCCGTTCACGACTGACGAACTCGCCAACGTCGCCGATTTCGACGCCCCGGCGTTTGGGGCGGATCGCACGCGGGTGCTGGCCTCCTTGATGCGGCGAAAACCCGGACTTTGTTTGGTGGCGCGCGATCATGCCGGCATTTCGGGTTACTTGATCGCGAGGGAAGGTCACCAGGCGATTCAGCTTGGCCCTTGGACCGCGCGGGATCCCGCGGTGGCGGAACGGCTGCTGCTCGCGTTCTTCAGTCGCGCGGCGGGCCAGCGCGTCCTGGTCGATGTTCCCGGGCCGAATCGGGCGGGCCGCGAACAAATCGAGAAATACGGATTTACGGTCCAGCGGGGTTTCACCCGCATGTTCCTCGGCGAGAATCTGCTCCCCGGAAACCCAGGCATGGTGTTCGGAACCGGTGGCGCGGAAAAAGGGTAGTGCCGGAACATGAACGTCACCACGTCCGTCGCCTTCGCCGTCTACGGCGATGTCGCGGACGGCAACGTCGGCGAGTTTTTGAAATTCCTCCCGGGGGTTGATCTCGAATACGTCGACGCGGAAACGCGCGGGCCGCGTCTCGGGGGTCTCGACCCGCAGTACGCGGGCGTGACGTTGGACGGTTCCAAGCTTGCCAGCGCCGACGCCTTCGCCTCCTACAACGGCATGATCAACGGCGGCACGGGCGATGCGGTGCGCTCGGTGGGTCCGCGATGTTCAGCGCCTACGATGGAGCGACGTACACCCGGGCGCTTACGTTCACGGCGGCGACGGACAACACCAACGGCAACACCGGCCGCGCCACGGTCATCGGCGGCCTGACCGACATCCGCACCGACACGACCAACGCGGTCCTGGCGGATTTTCGCGCCACCCGCCCGGGCAGCGATTCCGCGGAATGGACGGTCACCCAAGCGGGCGGCTCCGACTGGTCCAATCTCGCCAACTTCACCAATCCGCGCCTCACCAGCGACGATGATCGTTACGCCCTGGTTGAAATCCAGCAGGGCGAGCTGAATGCCCGTTACCGGGCGTCCTGGCGGCTGCCCACCGTCCTCAAATTTGGCGGCAAGCTGAACGAGGAAAGGCGGAAATCCGAAAACCGGAGTGCGTATTGGGTCTATTCGTACGTTGGCCCCGGCGGCGGCCCACCGGGCAGCTTCGCGGCGTTGCCCTCGCCCCGGACCAACAGCGCGACCTTTGGCGACCTCACCGCGCTGACGATCGCCAACGCCCCCACGTTCGTAAACCGCATGGCCCTGGGCGAGCTCTTCAAGGCGCATCCGGAATATTTCGTCAACACCGCCACGGCCGACAATTACTACAACGCGTACGACGCGAACAAACGCGATTTCAACCAGACCGTTTCGGCCGCTTATGGCATGGCCAACTCCCGCATGGGGAATTGGCAGTTTCAGGGCGGCCTGCGCTGGGAACGCACCGCCACGGATGCCAGGGAGTTCAACCCGCTGCCTGCCGCCCAGGTGCTGGCCGCCGGCTTTCCCATCAACACCGGGACCCGGCGCGCGACCACCATCCCTGGCCTCGACTTCCAGTATGGTTCGCGGCCGCGTGTTATCCGCAGCGGCGTCTATGACGAGTTCTTCCCGAGCATCAGCGCGCGGTATGCGATTCGCCCCAACGTGAGCGCCCAGTTTGGCTACAGCTATGCGATCTCGCGCCCGCCGATCGATGCGCTGGCGGGCGTGTGGTCGGTGAACGACACGGCCATGCTGGTCACCGCACCCAATCCGGACCTGAAACCCGAACTCTCCAATAATTATGTGGCGCGGCTCGCCTGGTATTTCGAGCCGTTTCGGCAATTACGGCACCAGCTGGGTCTTTGGCGTCAAGGGCAACTTCTGATCGCGCTCCAGACACCCGCATCGACCGGAACGAATTGAACGCGGCGCGAGTCTACCGGCCTGAACCGAGACCGGTGGCGAAATTGCTTGTCACGACGTTCGGCCAACCCGTAGTACCCGCCACTCGTTTCCAGTTGTTGGAGGTTTTCTGCCAGCCGATGCAACACGCCGTTTCGAACCGCCTGAGTCTCCTCTGGAGCTTCGGTTTCAAGGTTCGCCAGCGGGGTGCGACACCGGTGACAAAACCAAATCCGCTGGAGCGATCGAACGCTGTTACGCAGCATTCGTCAGTGGTTGGCCAACATAGCTCAGTTGGTAGAGCAACGCTTTCGTAAAGCGTGGGTCCTCGGTTCAAATCCGAGTGTTGGCTCCACGGTTCAACCGGCCCGTGCTCGCGCCCACGATCCCGACGCGGGATCGGGCCGGGCGTGCCAGTGCTCGCATGCGGCTCAGTTGTGCGAGATCCGATCGTCCGGGAGCCGGCCTTGCAGCTTGTGGCGCAACTTCAAGCCTTCGATTTCCCCGCGCAACTGCCGTCCGAAAAGTTCCAGACGGTGGTGGACATCGAGAGTTTCCAGCAGCTTTTGCTTTAGAACGACATCGTCACAGAGGCTGAACGCCGCAATGTCGACGAACGCTGCGGGATCTTCGACCGTCTTGAGGAACGCGGCCATCTCGCCCGAGCCCGCGGCCTCGAGTTTCCGCTTGAGGTTGAGAAGGCGCGACAGTTCGCGGCGCAGCGACCGATTCTCGTCGGCAGTCGCGCCCGGCGCACTGGCGAGGGCGCGAATCCGGATGCGACGATAGGGCTCGTCGCAGAGGATCGCGACGATCTCCACCCGGCAAAGCCCCTGCAGGAGCAAGTTCGAGGTGCCGTTGTCGTTTTTCTGACAAGCCCGGATGATCCCCACGCTGGCCACTCGATGCGGCGGCTCAAACTGCCCCGGTTCGCTCAGCCGATCGACGTTCAGGCCGGCGACGGCAAAAAGGCGGTTTGTCGCCAGCGCATCGCGCAGCATCTGCAGATAGCGCGGCTCAAAAATGTGCAGCGGCATCAACGCCTGCGGGAAGAACGCCGTGTTGGGCAGCGTCATGACCGGCACTTCGTCAGGCATCGCGATTTCCATTTCCATCATGGGTCACGCTAAGCGACTAATCTCCGAATTCAACTGTGACACTGGCGCGGGCCAGTTGCGCGCAATGAGTCACGCGTGTGCCAAGGTGGCGTCATCTTGACCTGCAGCAACGCATCGCCGCTTGGGTCGACAAGTTTTTAGTCGTTTAAATACACGAGTTAACGAGAGTCAGCGTCGAAGGGGCACGTCTGTTGCTAGGGGACTGGCATGAGCCGCATCTTAGGCATCGATCTTGGGACGACGAATTCCTGTATGGCTATCATGGAAGGCGGGGAACCCGTGGTCATTCCCAACGCCGAGGGCGCGCGCACCACGCCTTCGGTCGTCGCGTTCACGAAATCCGGCGAACGTCTGGTCGGCCAGGCCGCCAAGCGCCAGGCGGTCACCAATCCGCGCAACACCGTTTTCTCCGCCAAGCGTTTCATCGGGCGAAAGTTTTCGGAGGTGCGCGAAGAATCCAAGAACATGCCTTTCAAGGTCATCGAGGGCAAGAACGGCGACGCCTACATCGAGGTGCAGGTGGGAGACAAGACGGAGCAGTTCGCCCCCCAGCAACTTTCCGGATTCGTCCTCGCCAAAATGAAGGCCGATGCCGAGGCCTATCTCGGCGAGAAGATCACCCAGGCCGTCATCACCGTCCCGGCCTACTTCAACGACTCGCAACGCCAGGCTACGAAGGATGCGGGCAAGATTTCCGGGCTCGATGTCTTGCGCATCATCAATGAGCCGACCGCTGCCTCCCTGGCCTACGGCCTCGACAAGAAGAAGGACGAGAAGATCGCGGTGTTCGACCTCGGTGGCGGGACGTTCGACGTGTCCGTGCTCGAAATCGGCGATGGTGTGTTCGAGGTCAAAGCCACCAACGGTGACACGCACCTCGGTGGCGACAATTGGGACAATGCCATCATCGGCTGGCTCGTGGACAATTTTAAGAAGGAAAACGGCATCGACCTCCGCAAGGATCCAATGGCGCTGCAACGCCTGAAGGAAGAAGCCGAAAAGGCGAAGATCGCGCTCTCGTCGACCCAGTCAGTCGACATCTATCTGCCGTTCATCACCGAAGTTGCTTCGGTCCCGAAGCACCTCTATGTGCAGCTCAGCCGCGACAAGAT
>JACQWL010000077.1 GCA_016209255.1 Verrucomicrobiota bacterium | reverse complement strand
TCACGAGCCGCAGCACGGCGCGGTTGCCCTCGCCGGCGACGAAGACACGCTCCATCTGCCCAAGCGTGGAAACCGCGGCCACGGGCGCGAGCAGGGTGCGGACGGCCACCCCGGGTACTTGCACGCGGGCAAACTGGCCCGAGCGCACGGTCGTGCCGGCGGGGATCGAAAGCTTGGCGACCGCGGTGCGGGCATGGGCGTCAGACTCCGGGGACAGCTCGACCAGTCGGGCGGAGAACGCGACGCCGGCGGCCGGAACCTCGACGGCCAGCGTGGCGCCGATGACGAGGCGCGCGGCGGCCGAATCGGGAATGCCGGCCTCGATCTGAAATTCGCCGAGCCCTTCGAGTTCGAGCAGCGCCTGGCCGGGGGCCGCGAGATCGCCGGCGTGGGCGGGTTTCCGCGCGACGACGCCGTCGAACGGCGCGCGCACCGTCATGTAGCCGACCATCACCTCGGCCTCGCGAACCATGGCCTGCGTCATCGCGAGCCGGTCCTCGAGGCCCTTGACCATGTCGGACGTGCTCGCGTTTTTCGCCAGCAGATCGCGTTCGCGGGCGAGATCGCGCTGCACCTGGTTGAGCTGGCTCTGGGCTTGGGCAACCCGGGCGGTGATTTCGCCGGCGTTGATTTTCGCGAGAACATCGCCGGTGCGCACGCGCTGGCCAAGCATGACGGGCATTTCCTCGATCACACCCATGAGCTTGGCGGCGATGGTCGCGCGCTGGACCGGGTGGACGGTGCCGGTGACGTCGGTCACGGCCGGCACGTCCTCGGTGCGGACGATCGCGAGGCGCACCTTGACCGGTGGGAGATTCGGGGCGGCGCCGGGCATGGGTGGGGCGGGCTTGGCGCAGCTGGAAAGGACGGCAAGGGCGGCGGTGGCAGCGAGAAAAAAGGCAGGCTTCATGGATCGAAAAAAGGCGGATTGGAATTGGGTCGCGGCGTGATGCGGCGGCGACCGCGGGAGGATCAGGTTTGGGGCAGCGGGGTGAGGCCGAGGGCGCGGCGGAGTTCCGCCAGGGCGATGCGTTCGTCGGCCTCGGCGACGGTGCGGCGCATCCGCGCCTCGATCAGCCGGCTTTCGACGCCGATCAGGTCGGCGGTGAGCAGTGCTCCTTTCTCGAAGCGCGCGCGGCTGAGCTCGGCACTCTCCGTGGCCTGCTCGACCACGCGGCCGGAAACGGCGAGGCGCTCGCGGGCATCGGCGACCGCGAGGCGCGCCTGCTCGACCTCGAGGGCGATGCCGAGCGTGGCCTTGCGGAGCATTTCCTTCACCTGCGAAAGCTCGGCCGTGGCCTGACGGACCTTGCCGTTGGTCTGGCCACCGTCGAACACGTTGAGGTCGATCGAGACGCCGGCCATCCAGCTGTCGTCGCCGCGGGCGAGTTTCCAGCCATGATCGTATTGGTAGCTGGCAAAAGCGTTGACGTTCGGCTGGCGGGCGCCGCGGGCGGCCCGGACCATGGCCTCGGCGGCGCGTTCGCGTTCCCGCAGACCGGCAAGCTCGGGGCGCGCCGAAAAATCGCTGCCGTCAGGCGGCGTGAGACGGGCGAGCGAGGAATCGGCGGGCTCCAGCTCGATGCGTTCCCCGGTGGCGGTCTGGCCGAGTACGAACAGAAAAGCCCGCTCGGCGAGCGCCACGCCGTGGCGAATCGAGGAGAGCGATTCGCGGGTCTGGGCGAGCTGCACCTCGAGGCTGAGCAAGTCGGCCTTGAGCATCTGGCCGGCCTCGAACCGCGCGGTGGCGGCGCTCACGGCCGCCGCGTAGGCGCGCACGCCGGCCTCAACGGCGACGACGGCTTCTCGGGCCTTGACGATCCCAAGCCAGGCCTTGACCACCGCGGTGGCGAGCTGGTGCTGAGCGGCGCGAAGATCCTCCTGCGCCGCCCGGGTGCCGGCTTGGGCGGCCTCGCGGCCGGCGGTGGCGCGGCCGCCGCTGTACAGATTGTACGCGACGGTGCCGGTGGCGTTGAGGTTGTCGATCCAGCCGGGCCGGTTGAAATCGAGACCGAAGTTGAAGGCGCGCTGGTTGAGGATGGAACCGAACGCCATCATCGGGCTGTTGGTCTGCGTGTAACGGCCCTGCAGCATGACCTGCGGCATCCAGGCGGAGCGCGCTTGTTCGATCATGGCCTCGGCGGCGGCGATGCGCTGCCGCGCCAGGCGGGCGTCCGGATTTTCAGCGAGGGCGGTGGCGACCGCGCGCTCGAGCGACCAGGGCTCGGCGCGGAGCGCCCCGGCCAGCGCGGCCATGAGAATCAATAGGAGGCGGAGATGCATAATTCGGTCGGAGCCGGAAGTGTCACGTATTACGTGACACTTCGTTGATGCGCATCGGCGTAGTCATAATTAGAGTGTCACTTAATACGTGACACTCAGCTGATGCATAGCCCTATAGTTGACTGGAAAGTGTAACGTATTACGTGACACTCTGATTAGCCGGTGCGGTGGCCGATTGCGGCGAGCAGGCCGAGCACGGCGCCGTAAAGGGCGCCGCGCCACCAGGTCGAGGTGAGCGGGCAGGTGCCGGAGGTGCACTGGCCGAAGTACCCCATGAGGGCGCCGATCGCGGCGGCGCCGAGGACAGTGAGGCCGAAGCGGAGCAAGGAAGCGTTCACGGTGAAGGGTGGCGGCGGGCGATCAGGAGCCGGGCTTGCGGCCGCCCCAGTGGATGATGCCGGTGTCGTCGAGCCAGCCGAGCTTGCGCAACAGCAGGCTGGGCGGACAAAAGCCGGTGAAGACGGACTGAATCAGATTCACGCCGGCAAAGACCGGCAGAAGGAGCCACCACGGGCTGACGAAGAAGGCCAGGGCGGTGCCGACGAGGACGACCGAACCGGCGAGCAGGCGGATGAGGGAGTCGATTTTCAGGTTTGACATATAACGGTATATGCGTAAACAGGCATAACGTTGAATTTATGTCAAGTCCCTGTTTTTTTTCCGCCGTGGCCAAGAAACCCCGTCCCCTTTCCGAGGAAGCGTTGAACCTGATCGCGCGGCGTTTCGCCGTGCTGGCCGAGCCGATGCGCCTGCGGCTGCTGCATGCGCTGCTCGAGGGCGAGAAGCACGTGAACGCGCTCGTGGCGGCGACGGGCAGCACCCAGGCCAACGTCTCGCGGCACCTGCAAACGCTGGCCGACGCCGGGATGGTGAGCCGGCGCAAGGAGGGGTTGCTGGTGATTTACGCCGTGGCGGATCCGTCGATCTTCCAGTTGTGCGAGCTGGTTTGCGGCACGCTGGAAAAGCAGCACGCCCGGCGCGCGACGATTTTCGGCTGAGGAAGACCGGGCGGGTCGACCCCAGGGCATCCCCGATCAGCCTCATTCGCCACGGGGCCGACACCCCGAGGCTTGCTTCGGCTTGGATTCGGGGGAGGTAGGAGCCTGCTGGCAGGCGATGAGAGACGGTGTTTGTTGGCGCGCGGAGAATCGCCTGCAAGCAGGCTCCTACCGCCCTGAAAACGCGCCCCGCCAGCGGGCTGCCTACCGCTGCTCCATTCAGTTTTCGAAACCACGGGGTCATTCGTAGCCGACTGCAGGGTTGCGGGGCAGATTAGCGGTTTCCCCCACTGCCGTTCCTACAGTCCGCTCTCGGAATGCCAATGCCCCGGGGCCTACCCGAGGATTCTCACGCCCGCACTCACGGCTCCAGGCCGGCGACCTGCACGTCGTTCGGGTGTTCGACGCTGAACTTCAGCGTGAGCTCCCGTTTCTCGGCCGGCTTGAGGTCAAGCGTCCACTTCAGCGCGCCTTCGGCGGTGGGTTTCACTTCCTTCGCGTCGGGGGCGAGCTGCTTCACGACGATTTTCTCGTTGCGCGAAACCGGAATCTGGTCGGCGACGATGAAGCGCGCGGCGGTCTTCTTGTTGTTCGGGATCGTGATGAGGTATTCGTAGGTGACGCGCTGGCCGCTGTTGGTGAGGCCGGTGTCCTCGGTGAAACGCCGCACGCGCTTGTGCTTCACGGAAATGCCCTCGTCGGCCCCGAGCGCGAGGTCGAATTTCTCGCCGGACATCACGGTGCGGAGCGCGCTCGTGGCCACGAACGTGCCGTCGAGAAACACGTTCATCGCGGCGAAGGCAGCCGAGAGGAGCGCGGAAAACAGCGCGCAGGCGAAGAGGGCGCGGAGGTTGTTATTGGGATGGCGACAGACTGCACGGAACGGACAACGAGCCAATGGGGAAAAAATTAGTGGCATTTGCGCCCGATCTGCTTTTCCCGGAACCGACCCGGGCAGATGGCTGTTATCCGTCTTGCGCACTTCGCGTCCACGCCTTCTCATCTGCCCCCCGCCATGCCTACTGTCTCGTTTTTCAAGCCTGCCATGCGCCGTTTTCGCCTCCTTTTCGCCTTGCTGGCTCCCGCCGCGATCTTTGCCCAGACTCCGTCGGCGGCTGACGGTTTCGATCCAAATGTCGACGGCAACGTCTACCTCCTCGCCACGCAGACCGACGGCAAGGTGCTGGTCGGCGGCCAGTTCTCGTTTTTTCAGACCAGCACGGGCGGCGGCCAGGGGCGCAACAATCTCGCGCGGCTCAACGCCGACGGTTCCCTTGACGACGGGTTCAACCCCAATGCCAACGGCCCGGTCCGCGCGCTCGTCATCCAGCCCGATGGCAAGATCGTGATCGGCGGCGATTTCACCACGCTGCGGCCGGGGAGCGCCGCGGCCGCCACGCCCCGCAACCGCATCGCCCGACTCAACGCAGACGGCACCCTCGATGCGACGTTCAACCCGAACCTCGGCGGCGCGTTGCAGCCGCAGGTGTTCGCGCTCGTCCTGCAGCCCGATGGCCGGATCGTCGTCGGCGGCAGTTTCACCACCGCCCAGCCGAACGGCGCCGCGTCCGCCACAACGCGCAACTACATCGCGCGCTTCAACGCCGATGGTTCGCTTGATCCGGGCTACAACCCCAACCCCAACGGGATGGTCCTCGCCCTCGCGCTCCATGTTGAGGGCAAGATTTTGGCGGGCGGCGGCTTCACGAGTTTTGCGCCCGGTGGCGCGGCCGGCGCAACCACCCGCAACCGGATCGCGCGGCTCAACCCGTCGGGCACGGTCGATTCCGAATTCGACCCCGACGCCAACAACGGGGTCACGAGCCTCGCCGTGCAGCGGGACGGCAAGATTGTTCTCGGCGGGTATTTCACGACGCTCCAGCCGCCGGGGAATGACTCGCCCGCCAGCCGCGATCACGTCGCGCGGCTCAACCTCGATGGCACGCTCGATACCGAGTTTTACCCCAAGGCCGACGGCAACGTGATGGCCGTCGCCGTGCAGTCGGATGGCAGCATATTGATCGGCGGGGTTTTCAGCACCGTGTGGGGCCGCGGTTCGGCGTCGGCCACACGCAGCTACGCCGCGCGCTTCAACCCCGACGGCTCGCTGGACTCGGGCTTCAATCCCGGCTTCAACTCGACCGTCGACGCGTTCGCCTTTCAACCCGACGGCAAGCTCGTCGTCGGCGGCTACTTCACGCGGGTGCAGCCGCCCGGCGCGACGACGGCGATCACCCGCAACCGCCTCGCGCGCCTCAGCCCCGATGGCTCCCTCGACGCGAACTTCGAACTCGCGCCCGGCGGCCGCACCCTGGCATCGGTCGTCCAGGCGGACGGCAAGATCGTGATCGGCGGCTCCTTCACCAGCGTTGGCGGCGCCACGCACAACTACCTCGCACGGCTCAATGCCGACGGTTCCGTCGATCCGACCTACACCCCGAACCTCAACGGCCGCGTGCTCGCGATGGCGATCCAGCCCGACGGCAAGGTGATCATCGGCGGCGCCTTCACGACCATAGGCGGTGAGACGCGCAACTATCTCGCGCGGCTCAATCCGTCCGGGACGATCGATTCGGAGTTTCATCCCAACGTCGACGGCCAGGTGGGCGCCGTCGTGCTGCAATCGGATGGCCGGATTCTCATCGGTGGCACGTTCAGCCGCCTGCAGCCGTTCGGTGCGAGCGCCGCGACCACCCGCACCAACGCCGCCCGGCTCACCACCACGGGCCAGCTCGACACGACGTTCGATCCGGGGCCCAGCTCGACTGTCGCCGCGATCGCAGTGCAGTCCGACGGCAAGATTCTGCTGGGTGGGGCGTTCACCTCGTTGGCGCCCAGTGGGGGTGCGAACACGTTCGGGCGCAGCTACCTCGCGCGCGTCAACGCCGACGGCACCGTCGACACCGCCTTCAGCCCGAACTTTAGCGCGCAGGTCAACGCGATCGTCATCCAATCCGACGGCAAAGCGGTCGTCGGGGGCGCGTTCACCGCGGTTTTTCCGGCTGGGGCCACGGAGCAGACAACCCGCAACCGGCTCGCGCGGCTCAACGCGGACGGCTCCCTCGACCCGGCCTACGATCCCAACGCCGGCGGCAACATCCTCGCGCTGGCGCTGCAGGCGGACGGCAAGATTGTCATTGGCGGCGCGTTCATCTCGTTGCAGCCGAATGGCGCGAGTGACTGGACGCTGCGAAAATACGCCGCGCGGCTGAACACCGACGGCACGGTCGATGCCATGTTCAATCTCGATCTCGACGAGCAGGCGGGCAACCGCGTCGACTCGATTCGGGTACAGTCCGACGGGCGCATTCTCGTGGGTGGCAATTTCACCTCCCTGCAGCCGGCCGGCAGCTCGGCCCGCGTGGCGCGCCGATATCTGGCGCGCATCAACGCCAACGGCACGCTCGACGCGCTGTTCGATGCCGGCACCGGCGGCCCGGCGGGGGGCCGGATCAACGCGTTCGCCGTGCAGGCGGATGGGAAGGTGATCGCGGGGGGTTCGTTTGCCGACCTGGGCGGGGCGAAAAGCGCGAACATCGCCCGCTTCAATCCGGAGGGCACACCCGACGCGGGTTTCAACGCCACGCTTGCGACTGACGGCCCGATCAACGCCGTCATCGTGCGCCCAGTCAACCCGACGGTCGCGGCGCAAGTCGCGGGATTTGCCTGGCTCAACCGCGACGGCTCGCTCCGCCCCGGCTTCAACGTCAGCTCCGACGCCCGCCTCGCCGGCGAAATCAGCGCCGTGGCCGTGCAGGGCAACGGCAGCGTGATCCTCGGCGGCGCTTTCACCAATCTCAGCAACAGCACGGGCGGGAATCTCGTGCGCTTCAGCGCCTCCGGTGTGCTCGACACGAATTTCAATCCGAATCCCAATGGCGCCGTGTCCGGCCTTGCCCTCGACACCAGCGGCCGGCTGATCGTCGTCGGTGCCTTCAGCCTGATTCATGGGGCCGTCCGCAACCGCATCGCGCGCCTGAATTCCGACGGCTCGCTGGACAATGGCTTCGACCCGAGTGCATCGGCGAGAATCAACGCCATGGTCATGGAGTCCGACGGCAGGATTGTGATTGGCGGCGCCTTCACGACGCTGAGCCCGAATGGGGCGACTACGACGACCGCGCGCAATTACCTCGCCCGGATCAACGCCGACGGCACGGTCGACGCCGGGTACAACCCGAACCTGAATTCCATCGTCAATGCCCTCGCGATTCAGTCCGACGGCAAGGTGATCGCCGGAGGTGGGTTCACCGTCGTGCAGCCCGGAACCGCCACGGCTGGCACCGCGCGCAACGGCATCGTGCGACTCAACACGGACGGCAGCCTTGACGCCAATTTCGATCCCAACGTCAACGGGCCGGTCAACGCGCTCGTCGCGCAGCCCAACGGCCAGATTATCCTGGGCGGCTCATTCACTACTCTGCAACCCAACGGCGGCTCGACCGCTTTCACGCGCAACAACATCGCGCGGGTCAACAGCGACGGGGCGCTCGATCCGGTTTTCAATCCGAACGCCAATGGCACGGTCACCACCCTCGCGCTGCAATCCGACGGGGCGGTGGTGCTCGGCGGCGCCTTCACGACCTTGCAGGCCGGCGGTGCGAGCGTCGCGGTCGCACGCAACCGCCTGGCGCGGGTCAGTGGCGACGGCGCCCTCGACGTGAACTTCAACCCCAACGTCAACGGCGCCGTCTCCACGGTCGTGGCGCGGGCCGATGGCACGCTGTTCGTCACCGGCAGTTTCACCGGCCTGCAGGCCAACGGCGCCGTGATGGTCGGCGGCAGTTTTGCGACCATCGGCGGCATCAGCGCGCGCAATCTCGCCATCCTGAACGATGAGGGCTCGGTCAGCGCTTCGTTCCAGCCGCGGCCGGACGGCGCGGTCAACGCGCTGCTGGCGTTGCCCGACGGACGGACGGTCGTCGCCGGCGCGTTCACGAACATCGCGGGCGCCGCGCGCAACGGGATCGCGCGGTTCGGCGCGGATGGCGTGCTGGACGCGGCCTTCAATCCGAACCTCGGTGGAGGGGTGAGCGCGCTCGCGTTGCAGGCGGACGGACGGGTGCTGGTGGGTCTCGCGACGGGATCCGGCCAGCCGCCCCGCCGTATCGTCCGCTTGAACACGGACGGCTCGGTCGATGCCAGTTTCACGGGTCCGGCCTCCGCGGCCGGGGCGGTTGAGAACACGATGGCGCTGGCGGTTCAGCCCGACGGACGTGTGCTGTTCGTCAGCCGCGTGCAAATCACGGGGAATCTCTTCTACTCGGTATCACGATTGAATGCGAACGGCACCCCCGACGAGACATTCGCCGCCGTCAACAGCAGGACGGACCCCATCACTTCCCTCGCGCTTCAGACTGACGGTCGCATCGTGGTGGGCGGTTCCTTCTCGACCATCGTGGGCGCCGCCGTGGCGCGTCTGGCCCGGTTGAATCCAAACGGTACGGTCGACCTTGCCTTCAATCCCGCACCCAACGGCGCCGTGACCGCGCTCGCATTGCCGTCCGACGGCCGGCTCATGATCGGCGGCAGTTTCACGAGTGTCGGCGGTCTCACGC
>JACQWL010000036.1 GCA_016209255.1 Verrucomicrobiota bacterium | reverse complement strand
CAGTGAAAGAATGCCCTTGTTTCGTGAAATCATCAGAATAGAAGTGTGGTCAGATTGCCCAACATGGCGCCGGTTTACTCCATATGCTCCGAATTCTCGCACTTTCAACCGCGGTCGAAAGTGCAAGGCAGGGTTTCCGGCAAAATCGCATGCTCGTTTGATCAAAAAACGAACACTCATAGACTAGAGCGAGTCTAATATTCATTCCCACCCGTTTCGCCTCGCCCATGCAGAACTCGTTCACTCCTTTCCGTTCGGTATCGCAGAAAGTCGTGTGGCTCGGCACCGCCCTTGGCGTCGCGGTCCTGGCCGGCTGTTCGTCCGGCGTGGCGCCTTCCAAGACGGCCAGTGGCGCCGGCACCGGGGCGCTCATCGGCGGCGCCGGCGGCGCCGCCATCGGCTCGAGCAGCAGCATGGGGACCGGCACCGGATTGCTGGGCGGCGCCGCGCTCGGGGCGCTGACCGGTGGCATCGTCGGCATGGTGCAGGACGCCCGGGACCGCAAAGAGCAGGACCGGCTCTCGCAGGAGCGGGCGTATCAGCAGGGGATGGCGAAGAGCCGCGCCGAGGAGGCAAAACTGAAGGCTTCCATGGAAGAGGAGCTGGCCATCGCCGAGGGCTTCCGCATTTCCGACATTGAATTGAACGATGCTCAGAAGAAGCTCGAAATGGCCCAGGAGCGGCTGAAGAAACTGCAAGGCGAGCGGACGACGGCGCTGGCGAAGAAGAAGTCGCTGGATGAAGCGCATGAGAAGACCCTTTCCACCGAGGCCGAGATCGCCCGGCTGGAGGAGGAGCTTGCGCGCCTCAAGGGCGACGAAGCCGTCAAATCTCTCACGGACGAGGCGGGCCAGAAGAAGCGCGAGGCCCCGGGAACTCCTACGCCCCCCCCCGGCGTCAAGGCCGGCTTCTGACGCCGTCCGCGACCGGATTGTCGGTCTCCTCTCACAATCTACCCCAACGTCATGAAACCCCACTTCCCCCGCTGGGCATGGCCGCGTGTTTTCGCGATCGCGTGTACCCTCTTCCTGGCGGGCTGCGCGTCTTCGACGTTTGAGGTCAAAGTCGATTCCATCACCAAGCCGGTGGCGGCGGCGGAGGCCCAGTCTTACAAGTTGAAGAGCAAGAACCCGGTCTTGGGCGAGGAGAACCTCCGGTACAAGGAGGCGGCCGATTTCGTGCGGACGGCACTCTCGGGCAAAGGGCTTTATGAAGCGCCGACCGCGGACCGGGCCGACATGATTGTGGAGCTCGACTACGGTATCGAGGCGCCACGCACCAAGGTGGAGCGGGTCAGCGTGCCGGTTTACGCGCAGGTGGGCGGCGGGGTTCGCTACGACTCGATTCCCATGCTCGACGCCCGGGGCTACCGGAGCATGCGCACGGTGGCCATCTATGAACCGCCACGCAGCGAACTCATCGGCTACGAGGAGGTGCCGCGGCTGGTGATGGTTTACGAAAAATACCTCAAGATCACCGCGCGCGAAAACAAGGCGGCGAGCGAAGGCCGTCCGCCGGCGGAGCTTTGGAGCGTCCAGGCGAGTGCCGAAGACGAGAGCAAGGACTTGCGAAAGTACCTGCCAATCATGGCATCGGCCACGATCGATTACATTGGCCAGGACTCCAGCAGCCAGAAAGTGGTCAAGGTGCGGGCAGACGGTCCGGGCGTTGAATTCGTCCGCAAAGGGATGTCCGACCGCGCCAACGCGCCGTCCGCGCCGCCGTCCGCGGCGCCGAAAACTTGATTGCCAGTCCGGCAGATGCTTCCTCTTTCCGACCCGGGGAGCAATCTCTCGTTGACGCCCGGCTTTGGGCGCCTGAACTTTCGTGCAACATTCCTTTTGCCGCGAAGTCCACTCGTGGCGTATCCCATCGCATGAAACACCTCCGCCTCGCCTTTGTCGTTCTCGCCTCCGCGCTCGGGTTGGCTCGCGCCCAGGAGGAAGAGAAACGGGGGGCGCCGCCCACCGAGATTCCCGATTTCAGCAATCTGGACGAGTATGTCTACGAACCGAAGAGCACGGTCACCCTCGGGTTTCGGCGTATCAGCGGGGCCAAAACCAGTTTCTCCGGGCAAGGCAAGATCGGCTCGTCCAACAATCCAGGTGCCGTCACGGGAGCCAATCTCGATCGCGCCTACCACGACGGCACCGTTCGCCCGGACGCCCGGACCGCGGCCCGGCTCGATAACAGCGGCAACCCGATAATCGATGCCGAGAGCGGAGGGTCGGTTTTCGATCCCATCGCTCCGGACGGCAAGACGAACACCTGGAGCTACCAGGACGCCCGCCAGGTCGCTGAGAACGGCTTCCTCGCCTTCCATACCTATTCGGCCGATGTCATTGACACCGCCGTGCGCCAGACGGATGCCGCGGGCTCGCTAGGCATGGACCTCGCGGTTTTGCGCGACATGGGCAAGCTCCTCGGGCCGCGCGTGACATGGCAACTGTCCGCCGGCATGTCGGTGAACGACATCTCGGCCACCATGGCCGATTCAGTTCGCGCCCGACTGACCACGCTGTCCGATTTTTATTCGCTCTTTGGGCAGACCCCCCCCGCCGCGCCCTATGGTTCGCCCAGCACGACCGTGGGAAATCTCCTGGATGCCGGCGGCAACCCCGTCATCGGCGAAGACGGCGCAATCAGGACGGTGACGACCGACGCATCGGTGCTGCTGGGCAACGAACCCGCCGGACGCACCACGTCGGAGACGACCGACAGCACGAGCGTGAGCAATCGTTGGAAAGTAAAGGGCGCCTATTTCACCTTTCACGCCGGGCCCACGGTGTGGCTGTCGATTTCCTCGCGGCTGCGTGCCAGCGTCAGCATTGGCGCCGCCCTGGTCTACTCCGGCACGAGCTACGCGGTGACGCAGACGTTTCAGCCCGAAACCGGCGCCGAGATTTCCGACACGAGCACGAGTGCCGCCTACAAGTTGCTGCCGGGCTACTACGCCGATGCCACCGTGCAGTTCGATCTGACGGAGCGAACGGGCTTCTATGCGGGCGCGGTCTTCCAGTCGGCCGGCAGCTACACGCAGAACCTCGACAGTGCGTCTGCGCAGTACTCGACCAAGATCGACCTTTCGAAGCAGAACGGTCTGCGCGCCGGCCTGTCGATCCGGTTCTGATTCTAATTCGCGTTCAAGGTGAGACCATTTTTGTAGGGGCGTCGCTTGACGACGCCCGCGGGCGCCGACGAGCGGCGCCCCTACAATGCCGATTCTGCGACACGCGGTTAGTCTCATCTTGAACGCAATTTGGAATGAGCCCATCCCGAAGGTTCTTCTGCCGGTCAGGGGAACTCCCGGGAGGCGAGCCCCTGCAGGACGCTGCTGACACTGCGCAGATCCTCCGGAGGGAAAAACGCATTTAGCCGCGTGATGACTTGCTGGATGATGCCGTCCGGGCAGCTCGCGCCTCCGGTGATAAGCACCCGCTTCGGGGCGCGGTCGCCGGGCCAGAGCGGACGCGGCTTGACGCAGCCGTCGCCGCCGCCGCCGTAGACGTAGTGTTCAACGACATCGCGCGATCGGATGTTCGCCTCGGACTGGATGAAAAACGCCCTGGCCCCGAGCTGCTCCTCGCACAGGCGGAAGAGCTGGTAGGTGTTGGAGGAGTTTTTGCCGCCGATGACGAACGCCGCATCGAGCGGTTCGGCGAGGGCGCGGCTGAGCGCATCCTGGTTCACCTGGGTCGCGTAGCACAGCGTGTCGCGACGGCTGCTGCCCCCGACGCGGGTTTCATCGCCGAATTTTTTCCGATATATGCCCCGCAGGTGCTCGATGATCGCGACGGTCTCGCTCATGAGCAGCGTCGTCTGGTTGACGACCGCCACGCGCTCGAGATGCCGCGCGACGTCGAAGCCGGGCGTATGCCGGCCGGCAAAGAGCCCGGCGAACCGCGCGGGTCGCGTTGCGTCGTCGTGGGCGATGATTTCACCGAGCTGGCGCGCTTCATCGAGGTTGCGCACAATGACAGCGTGGGCGAACCGCCGGGTATGGGAGAACGTGGCCTTCGTCTCCTCGTGCTCGTGCTTGCCGTGGATCACGACCGTATAGCCTTCGCGACCGTAGGCGCGCGCGGCCTTCCAGACTTTCTCCACCAGCATGCAGGTGGCATCATAGTGGCAAACTTCCAGGCCTTTGCGCACCAGGCGGCGCTTGTCTTCGTTCGTGGCGCCGAAAGCGGGGATGATGACAATGTCGGCGGGCGTGAGGGTGTCCCACAAAAGGGGAGCATTGGTCTGCGCCGCCGGAGCGGGCGGTGCGCCGGCCGGACTCCCCCCCGGCGGAGCCGGCTCGCCACCGGCCGGGTGGGCGACGGTGCCCTCGACGGTGTAGGGCGCGCCCCGGTCGGTCTGCAGGTAGCGCAGCCCGCGGCGCAGGAGATCCTCGTTGACGAACGGATTGTGAATCAGTTCGGACAACATGAACACGCGCCGGCCGGGGTTTTCCGCCAGCGTTTCGTAGGCGCGTTCGATCGCGTTTTTCACGCCCAGGCAGAATCCGAAATGGCTCGGGATGACGTAGCGGATCGCGCCGAAATCGATCGTCACCGGCGCCGTCGCGGTGCGCTCGTGCTGGCGGGCGAGGGCCTTGATCGCCGCGCAGAGCTGCGACTGGTAGAGCGCGCCCGCGGCGGAATCCTGCGCGTAGATGGCCGCGTTGCGCTCCTGCGTGGGCCGGAACTTGTAGATGAAATCGTTTTCGCCGAGGTGAAGATAGGGAATCTCGGCGACATGCGGATCGAGCTCCTGCAACAGCGTCGCCAGCGCGGGCGCCAGCGCCGCGGGTTCGGCCGCCAGGGTGTCGAGGGAATGAAACCCGATCTCCGCATCCATGGGCTTGCCCGCCACCTGGGTGAAGAAGACGCGGTAGGAACGGGCGCCGGCCTCGGCCGTGAAATATTCGGCGGGAGGCGTGTGCTCGCGAAACGAAGCCTCGAGGCGGGAAAGGGCCATCGCGAGGTCGCTGCCGGTGAAGGCGAGACCGCGCTTCGAACCGAGCTGGCGCACGGCGAGCTGGTTGCCCGAATTGAACGCGAGCAACGCGATGAGCGCAGGAGGGGCGGTTACGGACAGAGGCATGTGCGGCGAACATGGCGCATCGCATCGCGGACGGCAAGGTCCGGCCGTTTCCGGTGGTGGATCAATTTCCTGTCGCGGCGCTCGATGAGCGCCGATCTTCCCCTGGACGGCTGCGGTCGGCCGCGAGCTTGCTGAGTTCGACGAGCTCAGGGCGCCGAGCCTGTCGAGGTGCTCGCGCTGAAGCAATGCGAAGCGCCTGCATCCGCCTTCGCCGGGCTTCGGCGCGACAAGAGCCGGCGGCCTACGGGCAAACCGAAAACTGACCCGCTGCCGCTGGCGTCTTGCCATGACGCCGGAGTGGGGTGAGAATTCGGACGCAACGCCCTGCCGCCCGTGTTCCGTGCCAGATTCCAGCCTCCTGTGGATAGTGCGATGCGCGCCGTGCCGCGCGAGCGCTTTGTGCCGCCGCAGGAACGGTCACGGGCGGGGGAGGATGGACCGCTGCCCATCGGATTCGGACAGACGATTTCGCAGCCGTCGCTGGTCGCCCACATGACCGAGCAGCTGGCGCTCATGCCGCGCAGCCGCGTGCTCGAGGTGGGAACCGGCTCGGGTTACCAGACCGCCATCCTCGCCGAACTGGCCGCGGTTGTCTTCACGATCGAGCGGTTGCCGGAGCTTGCCGCCACCGCGCAGGCATTGCTCACGGAACTCGGCTACCGCAATATTCGCTTCAAGACGGGCGACGGCGCGCTGGGCTGGCCGGAGGAGGCGCCGTTCGACGCGATCATCGTGACCGCGGCGGCACGGACGCTGCCGCCGGCGCTGCTGGAGCAGCTGCAACCGGGCGGAAGACTGGTCGCGCCGCTCGGCTCGGTGGAGAACGACGATCAAGTGCTCGTGCGAATCGAAAAGCACGTGGACGGAACGGTGCGCCGGCACGAGCTGTACCCGGTGCGCTTTGTTCCGCTGGTCAGTGACACATTGGGGAAAGCCTCAAAATCCAGGCTCCCGCCACCGGAGCATTTCGAATTCTGAGCGGGACGTCGCGTCCTCAGGTGCGCAGCACTTCGGCAAGCCGGGCGACCTCTTTGCCGCCGCCCATGGCGAAGTCCGGTTTGCCGCCGCCCTTGCCGCCGAGCTTTTGGGAGAGTTCGTTCACGAGTTTGCCGGCCTGGTGGCCGGCCTTGATCGCGGCGGGCGAGCAGAACGCGACGACGGTGGCCTTTTCGCCAAACGCGGCGCCGAGCGTCACGACGCCTTCGCCGATTTTCGCGAGGACCTGGGAACCGAGCGAACGGAGCGCTTCGGGGGTTTCGGCGGTCACGACGGCCGTAACCCAGCGCAGGTTGTCTTTCTGCGTGGCCTTGGCGGCGAGTTCGTCGGCGAGGCCGGCGGAGGCCTTTTGGTCGAACGCCTTGAGCTTCTTCTCGAGCTCCTTCTGGTAGGCAAGGAGAGCGTCGAGTTTCTGGGCCACGTCCTGCGGGCCGGCATTAAGCTTTAGGCTTACAGCTTTAAGCGCGACCTCGTGGTCTTCCACGAGGTCGAAGGCAGCGGCGCCGGCGACGGCCTCGATCCGGCGGGTGCCGGCGGCGATGGCCATCTCGGCCACGATCTTGATCAGGCCGATCTCGCCGGTGGTGGCGACGTGCGTGCCGCCGCAGAGTTCCATCGAGTAGCCATTCAACTTGCCTGGCTCACCGCCGACCTGGACGACGCGCACCCGGTCGCCATATTTGTCGCCGAAGAACTGGAGCACGTCAGGGCGCCCCTTGACTTCGGTGTACGGCACTTCGGCGTAGGACACGGGAGCGTTGTCAATGACCCTATCGTTGACGAGGTGCTCGATTTCGCGGAGTTGCTCGGGCTTTACCTGGTCGAAGTGCAGAAAGTCGAAACGGAGTCGTTCCTTCGTCTTCGACGTGCCGGCCTGGCGGACGTGCGTGCCGAGGACTTTGCGCAACGCCCAGTGTACCAGGTGTGCCGCGGTATGGTGGCGCGAAATGGCGCGGCGCGTGAGTGGCGAGACGCCGATTTGTGCGGGCTGGCCGATGAGATTCAGCTTTGCCATGTCGAGCGCGCACGCGGGCGCGAGCTGGTGGAGGTGACGGCCGGCCTTGTCTTTCACGACATCGACGATGGCGAAATTCTGGCCGCCGATCTTCGCGGCGCCATGGTCGCCGGCCTGTCCACCCATCTCGGCGTAGAGCGGCGTCTGGTCGAAAACGAGGTAGGTTGCGCTG
>JACQWL010000076.1 GCA_016209255.1 Verrucomicrobiota bacterium | reverse complement strand
GCCCTCCAAAAGATCGCGACGGTGGCGATGGAGTCGCAGCCCGAAAAGCGTCCCCAATGGCCTTCCAATCTCAAAACCGAATTGCCACGCGTGGCGGACGCACAGAAGGCGCACGCGTCCACGCTGAAAGGGCGCGAAATCGAAGCGGCGTGCGTTGCCGCATTCATTTACTCGCAACCGATCGGTGAACAAGCGGAGCTGGCCGACCTGCGGTGGATGCTCGGTCCCACCTGCGATATGCCGGCGGTTCTAAATGCGGGACTTATCGCGTGGGCGAGAACCTCGTGGTATCTGGAAGAGACCGACTCCACCGAGCCGGGAACGAATGTGCCACGGTATTGGCGGCTCGGGCCAAAACCCAACCTGAACCAGGTCCATTCGTTCTACCGCACGAAGGCGCTAAACATTGCGAAAGGGAAGTTCGACGACCTGGCCAAAAAATGTGGCCCGCTCAAACAGGGCTGCGTCGAAGAAGGCGTGCAGTTTCACAATCTGCCGGCGACACCCGACAACGTCGATGACGATGGTCGTTTTCGTCTCGCGGTATTGGGCGCCGATTTCGCCGGCGCGCCGGGAACCAAGCCTGAACCGCCGGCAGTGGAATTCCTCCGGATGAAGACCGGGTCTTCGACGCGCACTTATCAAAACGTCGTTCTCGTAGTGACGCCAAGCACAACCGGGCTGGCGGCAGCCGAACAACTCATCGCAGACTGGATCGGGTGGCAGGACATCCAAGGTTCGGATGAGTTCAATGGCTACGAATCCCATGTCTGCGAAACCGTAAAGAAACGGGAGAAGGCGGCGCGGCTGTCAGCTGAAACGGCCGTTAAGAACGCCTACGAACTCGTGCTCCAAATCGACAAATCGGGCGCAGTGCAGGCGCACAAGATTACGATGGGGGCTCAGGCTTTGCTGCCGACACTCTTGCAGGAAAAAGCCCTGCGCATCTTTGGCGATAAGATCGATGCCACGGCGTTCATGCCGGGCGGACAGTTCCCGGTGTGGCCGGCAGGCGATGCGAGCATTCCGGTTCGCAGCCTATATCTGGAATTCGCGAAACGGCCCAATCTTCCGAAGCTTCTTAGCCCGCAAGCCGTGTTAAACACACTCGCGGACGCGGTCGGGCGGGGCGTGCTGGCGCTCAAACACAATCGGTCTGACGGATCGTTTGCGTGGTTTTGGCATGCCCCCATTGACGTGGCAGATTGGGATACAACGGGCGAGGCCTGGCTGCCTCAAAAAACGAAGCTTACGAGTCTGAGCCAGAAAGCGATTGTGCCGTCGGCCTTGCCCGGTCTATGGACCGATCCCAAGCAGCCGGTGACGTTGGGCACACTGTGCCGTTGGTTCGATGGTAAGCACGCTTTTCAAGAGAAGAGTCACCCAGACTATCCTCCCGAGCCAAGGCCTATTCCCGAGGTGCCGGTGGAGGAAATCCATAAAGCGGTGAAAGCGGCTGTAACAGCAGGCGACCTCTGGCTCGTCTTTGGCGCGGAGAGCTTCCACCGAGAAGAGCCATCGGCCGCTCACATGGACCCAGAGGCCCAGTTGCGAGCTCCGCCGGAGGCGTTGAGTGCAATCGATCTCGTGCCGGGTGCATTGCCTGACGGTTGGAGTACGGAAAATGAGCCCAAGACCACGGTAGAAAATCTCTACTCGGCACTGAAACAAAAGAAAAGTGTGCCGTGGCCGGGAAAGACGTTTGTCCAAACTCTCAATGAGGCCATCGGGCGCGGGATCATGCAACGGACGGCAGGCAGCGGGCCCTTGGTGTCGCTGAAGGCTGACGGGGCCGTTGCGCTGACGGTGAAGTTGCATGCGCCGCCGACGCCTCCTCCCCCGGCGCAAGCGGGGCGAAAGGCAGCCAAACGCGTAAGTCTGAGCGTCGCCGAACTCCAGAATCTCGCCGACGAGATCCCGCAACTGACCAAGTTGCTCGCAGGGATGGACGTTAAATTCGACCTAGACCTTTCTATAGCTGATAAGCAAGGGGCCAAGTTGGATGAGGTGAACAAGATTCTCGAGAAGGTGCGCGCAGGATGGAAGCTCTAGCGATGGCCGACTTCACAAGAAAACAAATTTTCAGTGGAAACCGATAAGTTTCCCCCTCCCCTTGCGGGAGCCGACCCGACGGGGTTATGGCGGACACGTCGGAGGACAGGTCGGAGAGGACGCCTCGCCCTCCTCGCACCCGGTCATTGATTCGATTCACAAGCCGCAGGCTTACCGCCGCCGGATGACGATTCGAACGCCCGCGCTGCTGGGAATGACAACGCTGGGAATCGAAATCCTGCCGGTGGGACCGGCGTCCACCGCGACCGGCCGGGCATCGCCGACCACGACGCTGAGTTTCGCGCCCGGGCCGGTCTTGAACTGCTGGACGCGCCGCAAGGTGACGTCGGTCTTGACGGGATATTCGATGCCGGGGTAGTCGGCCAGGACGGCGATCGCGTAATGATCGGGTTCGTCCTCGATGTCCTTCCAATCCATGCCGCGATTGATCCAGCCGATGAGGTCGCCGTCTGCCGGCTGGCCGTTTCCCGCGTCGCGGTTGGACGAGGTGTGGGCGAATGCAGGAAAGCTCTGATCCAGCCGGAACCGTCGGAACCGTTGCGTCCATGCCTTCACGTCGTCCGGAGCGCCCTTGCCGGCAGTGCTGTGCTCGCCGTCGTCCCAATAAACGGCGAAGCCATTCGCGCCGTCGCTAAGCGCGCGGTAGAAAGGGGGATTGTTCTCCCATGGGATCGAGTCGTCCTTGCGTCCATTCAAGATGAACAGGAACGGCAGGTCCACTCTCGTCTCGGTGATGAACTTCGTGCCATTGAGGCGCTCGAGGAGCGGCACGCCCTCGTTGGTTTTCACGTCCGACGTGATCGCGCCGATCCAACACGAAGGCTCGAGCCGGTGGGCGCTGCCCTTGCCGAGATAGGTGTAGCTGACGATCGGCACGTGGGCATGGCACGCGGCGAACAGTTCCGGATGCCGCAGACCGAACGAGATCGTGCCGCAACCGCCCATCGAGCTGCCGGAGCAGTACCACCGTTTCGGGTCGGTTTGATATTGCCGGCCCACCCAGTCGAGAATCCAGAGCAGCCGGCGTTCCGTGTAGTTCGTCGGCGTGCCCTGGGCCATGCGTTCGCGATCGTAGATGTTGGAATTGTAGCCGTACCAGAACGTCCAAATCGCGGGGGCGCCGCCATCGCCCGCCTCATTGTGCGGCCGATTGATCCATGTGCGGTCGGTCGGCCGGATTACGACCTCATCGCCCTGGACGCGCACGCTGAACCGGAAGGGCAGTCCCTCGCGCCAACCCATCGTGGCATCACCGAAGGCAAGATACTCGCTATCTGCGACGACGCCGCTCTTACCGTGGAGATTGAGCCACAGGCCCTTCCCTTTGCCGGTCCCCGGTTCCGGCGGCCGCCCGGCGCGCTGCCAAATCGGTTGCAGGTTGCCCGGCGCGGCCGCGACGCCATCGGAGAGGGCGTTGACGCCGGGGATGACGGTGGCGTCCTCCTTGCCGGCGGCATCGGTGTGCGTCACGGCGAAATATAATCGCCCGCGAGTGTTCCGGGCAACGGTGTGTACAAACAGCCCACCTGTCGGATCAAGCCGCTCATCGGTGCCTTGGAGCCGATAGCCGCGCGAGCGATCGGACTCACCCTGCTTCGAAAACGAGGCCTTGTCTTCCCACCAATCCATCGCGCTCTGCCGCTCGATGTGATGGCCGATGCGTTGCGCCCGCTTCACGTCCGCGATCGGGCTGGCCGCCAGGTACACGTTGAAGGTCGTTCCTCCCGGAGTTTCCGCCTCCTTCCACGTCAGGAAGATCTGTCCGTCGCGGGCGCTGGCCTTCAACCCGCTGGCCAACGGCGCCGCCTCGGCCCGGCCGCACAGCGCCGCAAGGGCAAGCAGGCTGGCAAGTAATCCGCATCGAGTTAGTTTATTCATGGTGTGTCAAAGGACGTGGCGTCGAGGTAGTGGCTCAGTTTGCCCTTTCTTCCTGTAGGTCGGGGTTTATCCCCGACACTTGTCCGCCTTCGGCGGATGTCGGGCGTGAAGCCCGACCTACATTCTGTCAAACTGAGCCACGACTGGCGTCGATGCGGCATCAGTCGCTCTTCGTCGGCGCGTCCCAGATCGCCACACCCATGTGGTAGCGTTCGTGGTTCTCCACCGACTGGGAGTAATAGGCGGTGACGATCTTTCCATCGGAACGCTGCACGCTGCTGGGATAGCCACAGTCCATCGCGAGGCTGTTCATGATTCGGACCGGCGCACTCCACGTTTTTCCCTCGTCGCCGCTGAACTTCGCCAGCACGCCACTCTGGCCCTCCAGGCGTTTGCCGTAGCTCAGCAATATGCGTCCGTCCCGGAGGCGCAACAGGTGGGCGTTGAGCTCACGCGTCTCCGTTACCGGCTCCGCTCCCTGCCAGCTTGCCCCGTCGTCCTCGGAACGGAACAGCTCCATCCGGTAGAGGGGATTGGTCCTGGCGGCGGCGAGCCACCGGCTGCCGCCGAGGTGGAAGATCGAAGTCTCGTTGTGATTGGGCCCGATGAGCGAACCCCGCTGCCAGGTCCGGCCATCGTCGCTGCTGGTGAAGTGCCATACGTGCCGGGCCGCCGGATCTTTGATCCCGCGCGCGTAACAGGTCGTATGCAGTTTGCCGTCCTCGCCGGGAAGGATCGGGCCGAAGGGGACGAAGTGCGTCCAACCGCTCTCCGGATCGGGGAACTTCTTAATGAGCGTCCAAGTCCGTCCGCCGTCGCCCGAACGGGAGACCCAGGGAGGAATTATTTTGCCGCCGGACCGTCCGGGTTTCCGCTCCCAGCCCGAGCAGAGCACCACCAAGTCGCCGTTCCTGGCGCGCCCGGCGGCCACGTTCATCCGGACCGTTTCCGGATCGTTCGGGGCCGGATTCGCGCGCTTTTCCCAGAAGGCGCCGTCCTTGCTGACCCAGCAGTCGACGTCACCCGGCATGCTGCTATGGCTTGGCTGATTATGAATGATCGCCGCAATGGTGCCATCGCCAAGCACGGTGAGATTCGGCCAGGCACAGACATTGTCGACCGCAACATAGCGCGCGATCCAGGAAGGCTTGGCTCGCTCGACGGCGCCGGCGCCGGCAATCACCAGGCCCGACAACATAACGCCAATAATCAGGGGTGTTTTCATCGTCAGAACGTTCCCTTTACTCCGATGCTGTAAATCGCCCCGTAGTTCTTGGTCTGGCCCACCTTGGCGTACTCAGGCGTCTGTGAGCCGTAACGGAGCGTCACCGGCGGAACATTGAAGACATTTCTGCCATTGAAATAAAGGGACACGTTTTTCCTGAGTTGATAGTCGAGGTTCATATCGAGATGGATCAGGGAATCCAGGTAGTTATACGCATCCGGACCAAAGGTCGCGAACGGGGTGGTTTGTTGCCGGTCCCGCCAGTTCCACTTGGCCATCAGAATTATCGGTTTCTTGCTGTAAGTGACGCCCCAGTTGAGCGTTTTTGGGAGAAAGCCGCTGAAATCCGCGCCTCGGTTGCCCTTGAGTTCGAGCTTCGTGGCGTTGGCAAACACCCTGAAATACTGGCCCCATTTGCCCAATGGAGAAAGCGAATGATTCATGCTGAGTTCCACCCCGGAAACGCGCGCATCGCCGGCGTTGATTCGGGTGTTCACCTGCCAACCGGCATATTCGGAACCCAGCCCCAGCGCTCCAAGTTCGGCCACCGTGGCCACTTTCGCAAACGTGGCGAAGAAATCCTTGATCTCCTTATGGAAAACGCTGGCGCCAAACAACCCGCCGCTATCCGTGTAATATTCCAGGGAAAGGTCGTAATTGTCCGCTGTCCACGGGCGCAGTCCCGTGTTGCGCACGCTGATCGTTCCTTTCACGACCGACGGATCGTCCAGATTGCCCAGCTCGTTTTCATCGATCGTGGTGGTCGGAATGATTTCACCATAATTCGGACGTCCGTAAGTCTTGGCATAAGCCAGGCGGGCCAAAAACTTTTCCGTAACATTAAAGGTGAGATGGAGGCTCGGATAGTAGCCGTCGTATGAGCGGTTGGCCTGGTACGCCCGCCTCTTCGCAATGAACGGCACTTCCTGCAGCGAACCGACCGCGCCCGCTTCGGGCCTGCGAATCAGGGCGCCGGTGGCGGTGCGGGCAAAACTCCCGTTGGCGTTGCGCACCCAGACCCCGTCGGGGTCCGTGATCGGTCCTTCTCCGTGGTCGGTGGTCTTTTCATAACGCACGCCGGTGAGCAGATTCAGTCGATTCTTGATCAACCGCATTTCGGTTTGCAGATACAAGGCGTCGACCGTCTCCTTGAAATAGATGTCGGTCGTCGCCACGTTGCGCGCCGCGGTCACGACCTGGGCCGGAGTCTGGGTAAACAGTGCCGGGTTTTGCTTGTTCGCCTCCCAGGCCCGATGCAGCGAAGCATAGGGCGGGCTCTTGCCACCGTTGTTTCGTTCCACGCTGCTGATGTTCGCAAGTTTCTGGCCGACATAAACCCGCGCGGCGTAGGGCGGGGCGGATAGGTCGCCATTGATCCCGTTGTAGGTGAACGAAAGATTCCCGTTGATCTGCTCGCGCCAGTTCTCCTTGCGCGCGCCGCCGACCTGCACCGAGGTCGGAAAGGGCATAAAGTCGAGCGCCCGCTTGACGTTCAAATGGCCGGCGAGCATGCCGTCGCGCCGGTCATTGGTGCTGCTGGTAGCGCCCGTTATATTGTAGTTGTTGATATCGTAGATATCGAACCGCTGGTTTGTGTTCGTAAACGCCTCGGCGGTGCCCGGCCCGATATCGTTGATGTCGCGAAACGTCACCCGGATGGGAACCTTGGGGGCGGTCGTGAGTCCGGCGAAGAATCCCCGCTCAATGGAACGGGTCCATGATTTTCCCAGCGATTTGGCGACGAGGGCGTCGATCTTCCAGTCCCCATCGTCGAAACGGTAGCGAATATCCCCGGCAGCCAGCGACTGGTACCTGATGTTAAAACCAGCCGTCTGGCTGACGGTGCCGCGGCCGGTCGCGCCGATCGTGAAATCGTCCCCATAGCTGAAGGGCACGCCGCCGGCCACCGTCGGAGTACCATTGTTGCCCGTGCCGGCGTTGAAATTGTAGTTGGCCGAGACCTGCTCATAATAGGACGACTGGACGCCGGCCGATAGTACCGACTTGGGCGTGACGCGCCAGTCCACCCGGGCGCTGCCGGAATTCCGGACGCGGGTCTGGGGGGAATCCTGAAGCTGGAACGTCTGTAGAAACGGCTTGGCGATCGAGGCCCCCGTGGAGGTCCCGGTGACGGTGAAAGTCTTGTTGGCAAAAACCTGCGGAACGAATGCCTGGAAGTGCATCGCCGTCAGCACAATTCCGAGGTTTTTGTTTATCGGGAGGGTGTAATCGAAGCTGAATCCGGGTACAATCCGATATTTGGTTTCTTCGAACGGGTCGGCCTTTTTCTGGAGCGTCAGGGCTTCGCCGTTCGCGGTCATGTTCACATTATATCTGAGCTGGCTGCCCGCGCGCTCGAAGGCGCTCTTGCTCACCATGTTCACCGAGCCGGCCATCGAATCGGCACCGGTGGCGGGGGTGGGCACCTTGGTCACCTCGACCCGCGAGACATTGTTGATGGAGATCTGTTCGAGTGTGAACGAGCGGCTGCCGCCGCCATTGGCTAGCGGGGCGCCATCGCTCGTCATCACCGTGAGATTCGTGGGGAATCCACGCACGAGGATGCCTTCCGGTTCAAATCCGCCCACGTCCTCCATGACTCCCGGGATGTATTTCAGGAATTGGCCGAGGTTGCCGCCCATGACCTCGCCGTGAGCCTCGGTTGACACGACGTTTTTGATGTTGGGTGCAAACCGTTGCTCGTTGATCGCTATCACCGCTCCATCCGTCTCTCGGGTGGCCGCCACGGTCAGCGGGTCGAGGCGGACGGTCGCATCCGGCGCTCCGTAGAGCGCCACGTTGGTCAGGCTCACATCCCGCGTAATCGTCTGGCCGGCCGAAACGGTGATGGGGATATGTTGCGGGTCGAGCCCGGTGTAGAAGACCTCAAGGACAATGGGGCCGCTCGGCACCCGGGAAATCCGGTAGTTGCCCGATTCATCGGTCAGCGTGAGGATGTCCGTTTGTTTGACGGAGACCCGGGCGTTGTTGAGGTACCGGCCCGTCACAATGTTTTGGACGCGGCCTTCCACGGTGCCGGTGCCCGCGGGCTGGGCCAGGCACGTAATTGCGAGGAGCAGAAAAGCCGCGATCGGTTGGACGGCGCGACGGACAGATGGGATTAGCTTGATGGGTGTTGTCATGGCAATCGTCTGCATGAGGTTGTGGGGGCTCTCCGAGCGAGGCGGTCATTCGTGGTTGTGGCCCGGCGATGGAGGTTTTCAACCCGGAGCTTATCGTCAACTCCAAAATGTTGACAGTTGTCTATCGCTCCGAGATCGAATCTTTTGTCCGTCGAAAATGCGGCAGATATGATAACCCGCAGCCGCCGTCGGCTGGACTGTTGGCCTGAAATTTTCAGCGAGCGGATCGACGCCCCAATGCGATTCGGGCCGTGCACCCGCTTCGGTCAGCTTGGGCCGCTGCTTCAATAATCAGCGCTGTGCGAAGGGCCGCGGAAAGAGGGGCGGGCGATTCGTTTTCACCGCGCATCGCACCCACGAACTGACGCACGAACGCTTCACGGCAAAAGCCCGCGCCCGTGAGGCCAGCGCCGAATCGAAACGTCTTATCCCGAATCGGCCGGCGGCCTGCACTCTCGATATGCAATTGCGGCACCTGCTGACTCGGCCAGACGAGGCGGCCGTCGCGGCCGTTGCAGGCGAGATAAGAGTCGTTACCAGCCGGGTTCATGTAGCCACCACCGCTGAAGGCGAGCGCATATCCGGCATGAAAGGTTCCCACCGCACCGGAACGAAACCGAAAAGCCAGAGCCGCCGAGTCTTCGACGTCGATCTTTTCGCCCGAGCGCCGGGCGAGCGAGGCGGAAACCGTGGTCACTTCGTCACCGGAGATGTATTGCAACAGATCGAGATAATGGCAGCCCAGCCAGGAAAGTATACCACCTCCGGCGTGGCGGCGGCGGAACAACCAGGATCCGGGGTCGCGAAAGCGCACCTGCGTCGTGATAAACCGCGCTTCATAGGACAACATCGGCCCCAGAGCGCCGGCTCGACAAAGCCGGCGGGCCTCGACGACGACGGGATGCACTCGATTGACATACAGCACAGCGGCCTGCACGCGGGCACGTTCGGCGGTTCGCATCACCCCCGCAATTTCCGCCGAAGTGAGCCCCACGGGTTTTTCGGCGAGGAGATGTTTGCCCGCCATGACAACCTTGCGTGCCAGGCCCGCCGCCTGATCCGTCCGCACGCAAACGATGGCAAAATCGAGGTCGTCGCGCCCGAGGACTGCTCTGAGGTCGGAGGCGACAGCCTCGACCTTCCGGCTGCGCGGAATCGCAGCGGCACTGGCGGCGCCAGCTGCGTTTTCCCAGAGAACGACACCACCGATATCCGGCAACGCCTCGAGGGTGGCCAGCAGCGCACCAGAATGCGGATGCGTCAGCCCAAGCAGGGCGCACTTCAATGGCGCGGGGCGGTCGCGGGGCATGCGATCACTCCTCCCCCAGCTGGGCCATGAGCGCCGGCTCCTTGACGGCCAGCGCCGCGAACGCTTGGTCGAGATGCGCCGGCGTTCGGCCGCCGATCAGCACGGTGGCGATTTGCGGCTGATGCAGCGCCCAGGCCAGCGCCAGCTCAATCTGAGGCCGGCCGGCGCGGGCGGCGACGGCTTCGAGTCGCGCCAGCCGGCGATAAGCCTCCTCTTGAAAATAGATTTTCTGATGCCCGGGCAGCAGATCGAAACGGGAGCCCGGCTGCACGCCCGCCCGGTGCTTGCCGTGGCAGCAATTTTGTCGCCACCATTAGCGCCCCGGGATCGGGGCGGCGCGACGCCAGCCAGGCACCCACCACCCGCTCGGAGGCTCCACCGGCGTAAACCGCGGCCGTATCGAAGATAGTGATGCCGCGCGCCCTGGCATGATCCATCATCGCAAAGGAAGCCGCCTGATCGATCTCGCGACCGAACGTCACGCAACCGAGGCCGATGCGACTGGATCGAAGACCGGGACCGCCAGGCAGTTGAGCAGGGGGTGGAATCGTCACAACGGAAGTATTGCGGGCATTGCCGGGTAAATGTCGCGCCGGAAAGACGCGTCACGTCGGAGAAGTCACCGGGGCCGCGCCGGCGAAGGACGCCTCGTGCTCGATTGTCCGCGCCATGTCCCGGGTCATGAAGAAACGCCAGCCGATCCATGACACGACCCCGGCGAGCAGCAGGAACACGGACAGGGAGGCGAACATCGCATTCAGGCTCATGGAACTCTTAAGGAAGCCAACCAGGAACACGCCGATCCCGCCGTTGGCGGTGGCGAGCGTGTTCATGAAACTGATCGCGGTCGCGCGGTAGCGCGCAGGCATCACCTCGCACAACGCCGGTTTTTCACACGAATCACCCATGCCACGCAGGAGGGAAAAAAGGGAAATAGCCACGGCCACGGCGGCGAGGCCGGGCTTGGCCAGAAAGATCAGCAGGAAGGGCGAGGCTGCGAGATAGCACATGGCCAGCATCAGCAACCGGCGCCGCGGATCTCCCGCGGACAAGGGGTCCGAGATCCAACCGCCCGCCGCCAGGCCAACGACGAAGGAGACTTGAATAATGAAAGTGCCGGCGAAGCCCGCTGCGCCCAGGCTCAGGCGCAATACTTCCCGAAAGTACAAGGGGAGCCAGCTAATGAAGATCCAGATGGTAAAGCCGGAGAGCATGATTTTCGCCAGGATCAGGTGAAAGGTGGGAACGCGGATCAGATATCGCAGTACCTCCATGATGGCAGGACGCTGCGCCGCCGCCACCGAACTCATCACCGCACCCGCGGAGAATCCCCGGTGGGCCAAAACCGCCACTGCCACCCCCGCCGCACCCAGCACCAAGAAACCTGACCGCCAGCCAAAATGTTCAGCCAGGAACCCGGCCCCCGTCCCCCCGACGACAATGCCCAGGTTCAGCGCGACCGAATGCACGCTGAACGCGCGGCCGCGCGTTGCCGGTCCATGATGGTCCGCGATCAGCGCCAAGCCCGCCGGCAGATAAAGGCTCTGGCTCACGCCCAATCCGGTACGCAACACGATCAGCATGATCAGCCCGTTGGTCACACCGGTGAGGAACGTGACCACACTCCAGGCGACCAGGCTCCAGATTACGAGGCTGCTGCGCGAATAGCGATCCGCCACAATGCCGGCCACCGGACCGGCCAGCGCATAGCTCCAGAGGAAAAGCGAACTTAGGAGTCCGAGTTCAGTGTCGGAAAGCCGCAAATCATCCCGCAGCGGCGGGAGCACGGAGGAAAACGCCGCGCGGTCGGCGTAGTTGAGCATTCCGGCGAGACAGAGAAATCCCAGGATCCGCCAACGCGGTTCGGAATCGATGCCCGGCCAGGTCATGGACGTCTCGTCATCCGCGACCGAGCGGCACGCCGAGCGCTGCAAGGTCGGTCTGAATTTTTTTCAGCCCGCCGAACACGCACCGATAATCACTGATGACATTGAAAAAGCGGTAACCTATTTCGCGATACTTGGGCACGTCGTCGGGCGAACACGGAATACCCGCCACTTTGCCATGGCGTCGACAGGCGTCGGCCACCT
>JACQWL010000075.1 GCA_016209255.1 Verrucomicrobiota bacterium | reverse complement strand
GCGCACGGCTAACCCGCATTTTTCACACTCTGGTTGGTTTTCACGCTTGGCCGACGATGGACGTGGCGGTGTGTCTGCGTTTTCTGCGAGTACATGCGGGTTAAAAGCAAAACCCTCCGGAGGCGGGCAAGCCGCAGCGGGTTACCCGCCTCCGGCGGCGCCGAAGGCGACCAGGGTTTTGCCAATAGCCCGGACGCTCCAGGCGGCTGAGACCGAGGCCAAGATCATCGAACGCGCTGAGGCTGCGCATGAGAGAAGAGTGTGAAAAGTCCGGGCTAAGGTCTCGACCTTCCCGCCCGGCCTCCCTCCGTCGGCCATGGTCCCTCGTTTTGCAAGCGCAAGTCGTGACGACAAAGTTTGACCGCTTTTCCCGCCCCCTCTTCATGCCGCGGGCCTCGTTTGAGTCGAGTCCACAGACCTCAAGTCGTCCAAAAACTCCGATGCCGCCCCGGCACTGGTGACGAGCAGGTGGTCCCGCGCCCGTGTGCAGGCGACGTAGAGGAGATGGCGCTCGGTGTCGTAGACTTCCCGCAAATCCGCATCGTCGCCGACCGTTTCGATGCGCTCCCGCAAGGGGATGATCTCGTCAGCCGTCAAATCTCGCGGCCGACGTCAGCCAAAGGAACGCCGGGTGGGTAAGCAAAGCCATTGTGCGCTAATCTCCGCGTTACCCGGACCGGGGCGGGCGGAGGACGTAGGGCGAAGGACTGAGGACGGAGGACTGAGGACGAAACGTGTTGCCGGCCATCCGAACCGATCGACGGACGCATTTCACGGGGTCCAGTCATCCTGTTTGGAGCCGTCCACCCGGTTGGCGTGGCCGTTTTCCAGGAGGGCGTTGTTCAGAAAGATCTCTTCGCCCGAGGACAGCCGGAGATGCACGTCCGCCAGGTAGCGGTCGTATTTGTCGACCTTCGAGGTGACGACCGTGATTTCCTCAACGTCGCTCATCAGGCCCTCGACGAAGCGCTTCGCGGCCCTGCCTTCGGCGGTGTTCATCTCCGGGCAGTCGATGCCGCGGAGCCGCATTTTTTCGACCATCTCGGAACGCGGAAGTTCGATGTCGAGCGTCAGCGTGTCGCCGTCGATCACGCGGTGATCGAGCGCACGATAGGTGAACAGGTCGGTGGATTTTGCGGACCCGACCGCGACCAGCCTTCCACCGTCCGCACGCACGATGTCGCCGCTGGCGAACTCGCGTGACTGCGCAGCGGTGAGCGGAAGATATTCTTTGAACCCGACGTCCACCGCGAGTCCCCGCTTCCGCGCCACCACGCGATAGAGTCCGACGATGCCGCGTTTCGGCGTGAGGAGCTCGGCCGGACGGACGGCCCCGGCCATCCCATTCGAACCCTTCGCGTCCGTCGTGATGGCGACGGCCGCATTGAGAGCGCGGACCCGCTCCTCCAGTTCTGGCGAGGTCCACTTCTTTTTCGTGGCCTGAACGGTGAGCGCCTGCCGCCGCTTCTTGTCAGCCACCTGGCAAAGCAACCGGTAATGGGTTCGGGTCAATTGTGCGCGCTCGCGCACAATTGGAAAACAGCGAAAAAATTGGAGCCATTCGTAGAGGACGCGTCGGCTGATGTCGGTGTCGGCGGCGAGCCGGGCGATGGTTTTCGCCGCGAAGTCCGCCCGATCCTGCTGCCCCAGCAGGTGGGTATGGATGAAACGGCCGACGTCGTGGAACATCGTCAGCCAGGCGTACTCGATATTCGCCCGACCCGTAAACAGCGCCGAACGCACGTCACGAAGCAAATCTTCGTAGGAGGAAGAAATCACGAGAGCACCGGCCGGGGCGGATGGGCGATTGGATGGGCGCGCAGCAGGCATTCGGTGGGGCAACTTGACCCAGAGTGCACGGCGGTCGCGTCAAGGCCACGGAAAACTGTCGAGAGTCCTTGAAATCCGAAACTCGTTGTGAGCAGGTCAACTTTTTCCACGTCGAATTTGACCACGGGACCACGGGACCACGGACTACGGACCACAGACCACCGGCCGATGGACAGAAGGCATTTCGAGGTCAGTGGTCAGTGGCCAGTGGTCCGTTTTCGATGGTCTGAGGCTCCGTATCGCAGGAGTAAACTGCAGTTGGATTCGCGCCGCGAGTTGCTTTCCCTTCTCCTCTCTTCTTCGTGAGGATTGTGTCTTCTCCCGCTGTCGCTGCCGCGCCCGTGAAACCCGAATGCATCCGCCTGCGCGGGGTCCACCAGAACAACCTCAAGGGCTTCGACCTCGAGGTGCCGCTCGGCCGTTTCATCGTCGTCTCCGGCCTGAGCGGCGCGGGCAAGTCCTCGCTGGTGTTCGACACGCTGCACGCCGAGGGCCAGCGGCGCTACGTCGAGACCTTCAGCGCCTACACGCGCCAGTTTCTCGACCTGCTCGACAAACCGAAGGTCGATGCGATCGAGAACATCCGCCCTTCGATCGCCATCGGGCAGACCAACACGGTCAAGACCTCGCGCTCGACCGTCGGCACCATGACCGAGCTGACCGATTTCTGCAAAGTCTGGTTCAGCCACGTGGCGGAGTGTTTCGATCCCGCGACCGGCGAAAAGGTCGAGGACGACAATCCGCAGACCATCTGGCGGAAAACGCGCGACGCGTTTTCCGATGCCACCATGCTGGTGGCTTTTCGGGTGCACCGGCCGGCGAGTCTCGGATGGGCCGAAATCTTTACCAGCCTCACGCACCAAGGTTACACTCGCATGCTGGTGTCGGAGAAGGACGGTTTGTCCTCGGCGGTTAGAATCAATGACTTCCTGGATCGAAAGCCCGCGACGGTATTTCCAGCAGTGGATCAGGTCTTTGTCGTCCAGGACCGCCTCGCCCTCACCGACGCCAACAAACCCCGCTTCCTTGAAGCCGTTGAAACGGCGCTCCATTTTGGTCACGGCGAAGTCTTCAATTTCCGTGAAACGGCCGGAGGTCGTTTCACGGAAACCGGCCACTACTCGCGCGGACTGCATTCCCCCAAAACCGGCCGCACGTTCCGCGCCGCCACGCCCGCGCTTTTTTCGTTCAACTCGCCGCTGGGCGCCTGCCCGCTATGCCGGGGCTTTGGCCGGGTGATTGAAATCGACTACCGGCTCGCGATTCCAGACCACTCGCTCTCCATCGACCAGGGCGTGATCAAGTGCTGGGAGAGCGAGGTGTACGGGGACTCGAAGAAGGACCTGCTCGTCTTCGCCAAAAGGAAAAAAATCCCCACCAACGTCCCGTTCGCCTCGCTTTCGGACGAACACCGAAACTACGTCATCGACGGCGAGCCCGGCTACGGCGAGGAGAACGGCAAAACGTGGCCACGGTACTGGTACGGAGTGAAAGGTTTCTTCCGCTGGTTGGAAAAGAACACCTACAAGATGCACGTGCGGGTGTACCTTTCGCGCTACCGCGCCTACAATCCGTGCCCCGCCTGCGGCGGCCAGCGGCTCCAGCCCGACGCGCTGTGCTGGAAATGGCGCGGCCGCTCGCTGCCCGAGCTTTACCAG
>JACQWL010000071.1 GCA_016209255.1 Verrucomicrobiota bacterium | reverse complement strand
GGGGTCGATATCAACGCGGGAGTGACCACGGGGGTCGTTGCGATTGACCGCGTCGAGTTTTACTACGATGGCAGCCTGATCGCGACCGACGTGGCGGCGCCGTATAACTACGCGTTTGTCGCCCCCGACCAACCAGGAGCGCACCAGGTGTTCGCCCGGGTCGTCGACATTCTGGGGCAAAGCACCAACTCGGCGGTTTTCGGCATCAGCATCACGAGTCCGGTTGGGGCGCTGCCGAGCGTGGGCATTTCCTCCCCGGTCAACGGGGCCTTCGGGCCGGCCGGCACGGTCATCGCGATCGCCGGCACCGTCGTTGACAGCGATGGGACGATCTCGGCGGTGCAGGTCTTCGCCAACGGCGTGTTGCTGGGCAACGCGGCCGTCTCCGGCGGCGCCTGGACCATCAACTGGAATCCGCTGACGATCGGCGCGATCCCGCTCACGGCGATCGCCACCGACGACAAGGCCAACGCCGTCGTCGCGCCGGCCTCCATTTTCAACGTCACGGACACGACCTCGCCGACGCTTACCCTGGCCGTCTCGCCGGGGGGCGCGACGCTGCCCGCCGGTGCGACGCGCAACATCCTCGCCACGGCCACCCCCTCGCTCGGTCGCGCGCTCGCCCGGGTCGAGTTTTTCGTCAATGGCGGAAAAGTGGGGGAAAAGACCACCGCGCCCTACAGCTACCGTTACACGGCGCCGGCGGTTCTCGGCACCTACATCTTTTCGGCGCGAGCCACGGATAACGCCGGATCGGCGCGCGACGCCCAGGTGTCGCTCACCGTGGCCGCGGCGGTCGGTGCCCCGCCGACGGCCGTGCTGATCACGCCGGCCAACAACACCACCGTCATTCCCAACACCGCGATCAGTCTCGCGGCGAGCGCGATTTCGTCCAGCGGCAGCGTTTCGTCCGTCCAGTTCTACGTCAACGGCTCGCCCGTGGGAAACCTGATCGCCACGCCGCCCTACACCGGCTCCTACACGCCGACCGCCACGGGCACCTACGTGTTCGACGCCATCGCGACGGATGACCGCGGTAACACCGGCGTCTCCCGGGCCGCGATCGTCACCGCCGCGTTCGGCACTCCCACGATCGCGATTACCTCGCCGCGCGTCGACGCCAACAATCCCAGCGCGGTCGTCCGGGTGACGCCCCTTGTGCCGCTGACCATTGCCACCACCGCGGCGGGGGGAAGTGGCGCGGCCGTGCTGACCGTGGAATTCCTCGTTGACGGCAATCAAATTGGCACGCGCACCACGGGCATCTCCACGGGGATCGGCGGTGCATCCTACTCCTTTCCGTGGACGCCCGATCTGACGATGCTCGGCGCCCACGTGCTCACGACGCGCGTGACGGACACGAACTCCCTCAGTGCCACCTCGGCGCCGGTCAACATCAACGTGGCCACGGTGGTCGGTACGCCGCCTACGATCACCATCACGGCGCCGACCAACAACGCGACCATCCAGAGCTTCTCGACGATCAACCTGATCGCGAACTCCTTCGCCACCGGAGGCACGGTTTCGAGCGTCGAGTTCTTCGTCAACGACGCCAGCGTAGGTCTCGCGGTGCGCGAGCAGGCCACCAACGTCTACCGTCTCGCCTACGATCTCCAGCGCTTCGATTTTTCCGCGCTCACGCCGGCGGTCGATGCCAGCGGCAATCCCCGCTACCCGCTCACGCTCTACGCCATCTCCCGGGACAGCAGCGGCAACCAGACGGTGACGCCGACCTTCACGATGAATATCGTCCCGGCCCAGAGCCGGCCGCCGACCGTCCAACTTGTCACGCTCGGCACGCCTACCGTCACGGCTGGCACGCCCTTTGCGATCGGGGCGATCGCAACCGATACCGACGGATTCGTCAGCCTGCTCCAGGTTTTCTCCAACGGCACGCTCGTGTCGCAGCAGGGCAATCCGGCCCAGAACGTCCTCGTGCAGTTTACGCCGTCGACCGCCGGTCGCTTCAATCTCTACGCGGTCGCGACGGACGAAACGGGCAACACCGCCGTATCGTCCCCCGTCGTCCTCAATGTCACCGGCAATGTCGCGCCCACGAGCGTGCTGGTTCGGCCGGCCAACGACTCCACCGTCACGACCATCAACACGCCGGTGTTCCTCGAAGCGACGGCCAGCGACCCCGATCTCGCGCAAACGGTCAGCGTGGTGTTCATCAACACCGCCAGCGGCGCCACGCTCGCCAACGGCCAGCGGGTCGGCACCACCAGTACGTATCGCGCGATCTGGACGCCGACCCAGGCCAACACGTATACCGTTGCCGCGCGCGCCGCCGACACTGCCGGCGCCACGACGACGAGCACGGCCGCACGCCGCGTGGTCGTGAACAACGTCATCGGGATCGCGCCGACGGTGACCATCAGCGTGCCGAGCACGGCGACGACGGCCGCGACGGCAAATTTCACCGCGACGGCGAGCGATTCCGACGGTTCGGTCATCGACGTGGAGTTTTTCCTCAACCGCGACAGCATCGGTTCGGCGACTCGCGATCAGCTCACGAATACCTGGCGCTTGACCGCGGTGTTCGCCGGCCTCACTCCCGGGAATAACGAGGTGCAGGCGCGTGCGCGCGACAGCTCGGGCAACGTGGCCGCCTCGTCGACCAGCAACATCAACGTGACGGCGGCGTCGAGCATCGCCCCGTCCATCACGATCACGCCGTCGACCACGAATGCAGCGTTCAGCCGGCAGTTGCAGCTCACGGCCAACGCGCGCGATGCCGACGGCACGGTGACCTCCGTGCAGTACTTCTCGAATGCCACCAGCCTTGGGTCGACGGGTAACTCGGGTGCCAATTACCAGGTCAACTGGACCCCCAATCAGTCGGGAACTTTCAACATCTGGGCCGTTGCGACGGACAACACAGGCAACACGAAGGTCGCCGAGACCGTTCTTGTGACCGTGCGCCGCAACAACCCGGTGCTGGAGGACGCCGCCTTCATTCTTCAGACGTATCAAGACATCGCGAACACGACAACGATCAATCCGCTCGTGTTTGCCGACCTGGACGCACGGCTGGGGGATGGCACGCTCGGCCGGGCGGATTTGGTCGACTCGCTCATCAAAGAGCCCGGGTTTCTCCCGCCGGTGAACCTCCTCGCGACTTACTACGTGCTCATGGGGCAGTGGCCGACGCCGCAGAATTACACAACGCTCCTCGCCACCGCGCGCGGCAGCCTCTCCAACGCCGTCGGCTCCATCATCGTATCCAACGAATACCTTTCGAAATACCCTGAACGGGTAACGCCAACCGTGGCGTTGTTGAACAACCCGCTCAGCGTGATTCCCGCCCGCACGTTCGCCAACCGGATCTGGGCGAATGCCGGTCTCGGCGCGCCGTCCGATCTCGATCTTGTTCGCTTCATGAACAACAACACGACGGTCGGCGGCACGTTGGGCCGCGGTTACAATCCGATCGGCCTCAACACCGCGATCGCCGAATTCGTCACCAATACGAACGCCACGAACACGGCGTTGTTCAACCAAGCCCGGGCGGCGGCGCTTTATTACCAGCTCGACCGGCCGCCGATCACCGTGACCACCGATCAAATTGCGACGCGCGTCGCTGAGCTGGCACAGCTCCCCGACACGCAGAGCATCGCCGATGCCGCCCTGAAGGACATTCTCTACACGTATCGGTACGTGACGATCACGATGCACCCCGACTCGCTCACCGTTGCGCCGCGCTCCGGCGTGCTGTTCAGTGTCGAAGCCATTGGCGCGCCACCGCTGGCCTACCAGTGGCTCTTGAACGGTGCCCCGATTCCCGGTGGCAACAGTTCCATCCTCAGCCTGACCAACGTCGATACCTCGCGCGTCGGCGCCTACACCGTGGTTGTGACCTCGAGCGCAGGGACGTCGACGAGCGATCCAGCGACGCTCGCGCTTTCCAGCACGCCGACGCGACTGGGGAACATTTCCACGCGCGGGGTTACGAGCGGCGGGGCGAATGTGCTCATCGGCGGCTTCGTCGTCACCGGCGGCCCGAACCAGACCCGCCAGATGCTGATTCGCGCCGTCGGCCCGTCGCTCGCGGCGCGGGGCGTGACGGGTTTCCTCGGCAATCCGCGGCTAGAGGTCTACGCCGGAGCGAGCCCGAACCCGGTCCTCAACAACGATGATTGGGGCAGCCAAACCGGGGGTGCGGCCGCGGTGGCGGCGCTTCAGCAGGCTGCGGCCCGGGGTGGCGCCTTTGCCTTGCCGCCCAACTCCAACGATGCCGCCGTGCTCGCGACGCTGCCAGCGGGGCCGTACACCGTGCAAGCCAAGGGGCCGAACGATGCGGCCTCGGGCGTCGTGCTCATCGAAGTGTACGACGTCACCCAGGGTGGCGCGGCCGGCCCGAAAGCCGCCAACGTTTCGACCCGCGGCGTGGTGGGCACCGATGGGAACATTCTCATTGCCGGCTTCGTGGTGAACGGCGCCGTTTCCCGCCGGATGCTGATCCGCGGGGCCGGTCCGACGCTCCAAAGATTCGGGCTGCCGGCGAATGCCGTCCTCGCCGACCCGCAACTCACGCTGATCGATCAGGCGTCCGGAAAGACGATCAAGACGAACGATGACTGGGCTTCCGGTGAGGATGCCGCGATCATTGCGGCCGCCGCCACGGCGGCCGGCGCGTTCCCGCTTGCCAATGGCAGCAAGGACGCCGCCATGATCGTGATGCTCGCGCCCGGCGCCTACACCGCGCAATTGCGTGGCGTCGGCAGCACGACCGGCATCGGTATCGTCGAGGTCTACGACGTGGATCCTTAAACAAGGGCGCCGCCATGGGTCGCATCGCCGCCGCCGGTTTTTTCAACTCCGTATTACAATTTGCTTTCAAGATGAGACTAATTTTGTAGGGGCGTCGCTTGACGACGCCCGCGGGCGCCGACGAGCGGCGCCCCTACAATGCCAATTTTGCGACACGCAGTTAGTCTCAACTTGAACGCAACGTGGAATTACCCCTATGAAAACGCATCTGTTCTTCCGGTCAGTGTTTCGTGGGATTTCGGCGGGCGCTTGCGTTCTGGCATTTTTTTCTGCCCCGGCGGCACGCGCCCAGGCCGGTGGTGGTGGCGCCGGAGGCGCGGTGCGCCCCATCGACCCGGGCGGACCGGTTGTGATTGGCCCCGGCGGCGGCGCCGTGGTGCTTCCCGGGGGCGGCGGCATCGCGATCCCCGGGCAGGGTGGCGGCGGCAACCTTCCTGGCCAGGGTGGCGGGGGCATCCTGATTCCTCCCATCCTTGGCGGCGGGACCACGCCGATCGTCGACGCGCGCGTGGTGGGCGATGCCGGCATTCTCGCGGGTGGAACCGGTCGCGCTACGGTGATGGTTCCGACGCCAACCACGGCGGCGCAACGCAACCCCTCCACTCAGGCGGCCGCCACCGACGCGAGCGAGGCGTTGTATCGCTGGACCATATCCGGTGGCACCATCACGTCTGACCCGGCGGCGGCAGCGGTTGAGTTCACGGCCGACGTCGCCGGGTCCGTCACGCTCGGCGTCACGGTCATCACGGACGGCACGTCTTATTCCGCGTCGTCCCAAGTCACCGTCCTCCCCGCGACCGCCGCGGGCGCGATGACGGTCGCGGCCTCCGCGGTCGCGGGTCCCAACATCACGGTCAGCGCGAGCGTGCCGGCGGCCGTGAATGGCGACCGCACGTTTCGCTGGACGGTGAGCGGCGATGCCGCCATCGCCAGCGGCCAGGGCACCGCAACGATCGCTTTCCGGCCGGGCACACCCGGGTTGAAGGAAGTCACGTGTGCCGTTAATCTGCAGAATATCGTCACGGCCACGCTCCGTTCGTTGGTTGTCGTCGCCGGCAACGGTCCGCCGGTCGCCGTGACCGTGAATGGCGGCAGTGGCGGCGGCACGTATTCGGGCGGCACGCACGTCGATCTCTTTGCCGACGCCCCGCCGGCCGGAAGCGTTTTCGACCAGTGGGTCGGTGACACGGCCGCGCTCGGGACGGGGGTTTTCGCGGCGCGGCTCCCGCATGTGGTCCTGACGGTGCCGGCAACTCCCGTCACGCTTACCGCCACGTACAAAGCCGCGCCGGCTTGGACGCCCGCCGCGGCCCCGGACTTGAATCCGCAGCGACAAACCGACGCCAGCGGTCGGACTGTGAACGTTTCCGCCCGGCTGTTGTTTCACATTCCGGCTGCGGCGCGCGGCCTGGTGTTTCTGCTGCATGACACGGGCGGGTCGGCCGACGAATGGTTCGGCAGTCCGGAGCAACTGCTGCTCGCGCGCGACCTGGTCGCCGCCGGCTACGGGGTCGCGGCGTTGAGCAGTTTCAATCGCACCGCGGGCGCGTGGGCGGCCCAGGCTACGCTCGCCCTCAACCCCGATGCGCTCAATCTGGTTGCGGCGCTCGACAGGTTTGCCCGCGATGGCGCCTTCGCTCCGGGCAACCCCGTGTTTCTGCTCGGCATGGCCGGCGGCGCCGATGCCGCCGTGCGTTTCGCGCCGTTGCTCGCCGCGGCCAGGCCCGCGCCGGCGCTGAAAGGCCTCGTCTTCTACTGCGCCGCGGGGAGTGAGCTGCTGGCCGCCACCTCCGGCATTCCCGAGTTCTTCGCCCTCGCCGGCAATGACACTGCGCTCGGCGCAGCGGGGGCCGCCTCAGCGCGCGCCAATGCCCAGCTCCTGGCCGGCCGCGGCATCGCGGCCGCGGTCGTGAGCACCACGACCTCACCGGTGCCCGCGGGCCGCTTCCGCGTCCTGGCGGTGAGCGAGCCCGGCCTCACTGCCGCCGATACCACCGCCATTTGGACCGCGTTGAAAAACGCCGGCCTCTTCGACGCCAACAACTACCTCAAGTCCATCCCGAAACTCAGCGCCCTCAAGGCCGCGATTCCCTCCGCTTACCAGGGCCGCGCGCCGGACATCGCCGCACAACTTGCCCTCGCCTACGGCGCGCCGGCGCTTTTCAGCGAAGCGGACGCGCGCGTGATCGATTTTCTCGACCGCTGCGTCGCCGCGACCCCTGCACCCGAGCCCGCGCGGCCGATCAATCTCTCCGCCCGGAGCAGCGTTGCCTACCTCGGCGACAGTTACACCTTCGGCTTCACCCTCGCGGGCCGCGATAATGCGTCCGTCCTCATTCGCGGAGTAGGCCCCACGCTCGCGCGGTTCGGCGTTTCTCCGGTCCTGGCCGCGCCGCGTCTCGAGGTGAACCGGGGCGCCAACCTGCTCGCGGCCAATGAGGGTTGGGATCGAGGCGGCAACAACGCGGCGCAGATCACGGCGCTCACGGCGGGCGTCGGCGCCTTCCCGCTACCTCCCGGCGGCCTCGATGCCGCCGTGCTGCTGACGCTTCCCGCCGGCAGCTACACCGCCACGCTCCGGGGCGTGAACGGCACAACCGGCGAGGCGCTCATGGAAATTTACGATGTGAGCAGGAACAACACCCGGCTGACCAACCTTTCGACCCTCGCGCGAGTCGATGACGATGGTGACCTCGTGATTCCCGGCATCGTCCTGGCGGGGACCAGTCCGCGCACGCTGCTGGTCCGCGCGGTCGGTCCCGGCCTTACGGACTTCGGCCTGCCCGCCAGCACGGTCCTCGGCGATCCCCGCGTCTCGGTCTTCAATGCGGGGCGCGCGCCCGTCGCGGCGAACAACAACTGGACGCAGGGCAGTACCGGCACGTTGAGCGCGGTGTTCGCCACTTCCGGCGCGTTTCCGCTGAAAGCGGCGAATGGCGACGCCGCGCTGCTCAACGCCTTCTCTCCGGGCGCCTACACGATTCAAGCCGGCGCCACGCCCGTCGCGGGCGCCGCCCCGGCGCCCGGGCTCACCACCGGCCGGGTCCTGGTTGAAGTTTACGTGGTGCCATGAAGCGGCTCTGCGCTCGCCAAGGCGTAACGATTTTCCCATGTCAAAGTGGCTCCTCATCGACGGGTTCAACCTCGCGTATCGCTGCTTCCATGCGCTGCCCGAGCTCACACGCGCGGATGGCTTTCCCACCGGCGCGTTGCATGGCTGGGTCAAGTCGATCTGGAAGCTCGCGGATCAGGAGCGCCCCGATTCCATCCTCGTGTTCTTCGATCTCGGGGGGGCGCAGGACCGGCTGGCGTTGCTTCCTGAATACAAGGCCCAGCGCAAGGAAATGCCCGAAGCGCTCACGCGCCAGATCGAGCCCCTCAAGTCGCTGACCCGCGCCATGGGGCTGGCGGGGATCGAGCAGGACGGCGTCGAGAGCGACGACCTCCTCGCGGCCGAGGCGGTGGCCCTGGCGCGCGCGGGCCACGAGGTGTTAATCGTGAGCAGCGACAAGGACTTCGCCCAGATCGTCGGCGAAAAAATCAAGATCATGCTGCCGCCCCCATCCGCCAACCCGAAGCTGGGCTGGCGGCTGCTCGATGCGGAGGGGGTGCGGGAAAAGTTCGGCGTGCCGCCCGGAAAAATCGCCGATTATCTGGCGCTGGTGGGCGACACGTCGGACAACATCCCCGGGGTCAAGGGGGTGGGCCCGAAGACCGCGGCAAAGTGGCTGGCGGAGTGGGGCGACCTTGAAGGGGTGCTGGCGCACGCGGCCGAGTTGGAGCCCGAACGTTTCCGCGCGGTGGTCGCCGGCGCGCCGGATCAGCTCAGGCTCAACCGCCGGCTCACGACCCTCAATCTCGCGCTGCCGCCGGTGACGCCGCAATGGCGCACGCCGGATGCCGCCGCGCTGTTTCGGCTGCTCGACTCGTTCGAAATGCGCGGCACCCTCGCCGAGGCGCGGAAACGCTACGCCGCGCCGGCGGGTGACCCAAAGGCGGAGTCCCAAACGGAGCTATTTTAACCCTGAAAAGGGCAGAAATTGAAACCGCTAATCTCCGCTAATTGACGTCGTTGACGGGATTGAATCCGAATTCGACTTGGTTCAGCGATTCACCTAATCGGTGAATCGGAAGACCGTCGTTTCAAGAGTCTCCCCCGTGGATTAGCGCGGATTAGCGAAGATTAGCGGTTTCTTCTTCTGCCGTTTTGGGGTTATGCCGGCCTACAGCCCCTCTTTGGAGACTCCGCGCGGATCGAAAATGTAACCGACCCCGTGCACCGTCCGGAACGGGTCCAGATTGAGCCCGTGCGCGTTGAAGAGCTCCCGCACCTTGACGATGTATTGATCGAGCGAACGGCTCTTCACGTCGGCGTGAATGCCCCAGACCGCGTGAATGAGCGCCTTGCGCGTGATCACCTGCCCGGGATGGGCGTTGAGATAGGCGAGGATGCCCAGTTCCTTGCGGCCCAGGTTTTCCACCTTGCCGCCGGGAAATGAAATCTCGAGCCGCTCCGGCGTGATGCGCGCGCCGCAAAAATCAAACGGCTCATCGCTCACCCGCACGTTCTTCGTGACGTTCTGGTCCGTGTTGGCCTCGGTGCGGCGGAGCACGGCGCGGATGCGGGCGGTGAGCTCCGGGTAGCTGAACGGCTTGGTGACATAGTCGTCGCCGCCCATGTCGAGGCCCGTGACCTTGCTCGTTTCCTCCACGTTCCCGGTCAGGAAAATGACGGGCACGGAAATGTCCGCCGCTTTCAGCTCCGCGAGCATGGCGAAGCCGGACTGGTCGGGCAGGTTGATGTCGAGCAGCAGGAGATTGGCGAAATTCTTCTTCAGGAACTTCACCGCGTGCGTGGCGCGGTAGCAGACCTGCGTGTGCATGCCTGCGCGCTCCAGATGGTTCGCAATCAACGTTGCCAGCTCCACTTCGTCTTCGACGATGACGATCAGCGGTTTTGGCTCGGTGCGGGTGGGAGGTGTGGTGCGCATGACCGGCAACGGGCGCACTCTCGCAATTGCCACGGGGAATGTCAACCGGCCAGCCGGCCGGCTCCAAAAACAAGAACCCGTGGAGATGCCTCCGGTCCGTCCCATCAGGCTGCGGGCGCAGTAGGGCGCATCTCCGCGTTAACTCCAATATCGGAGTTATCCGGTTGAGGGTGCCGACGGAGGGCGAAAGCTCCAAATTCCAAGCTCCAACCTCCCGTGAAACTGCAAAGGAGGAAAACTCCAAGGAGGCTACCAGCGAAAAATTGGGCGATTGGAGCTTCATTGAAGCTTGGAGGTTGGAGCTTGGATATTCGCGTCAGGGGGAGCCCCAATAACAAATTGGTCAGGCGAACAGGGTTCGACTCACCGACAACCGCGGCGACCGGAAGATGGCCCGGTGCGGCCCGCCACCTGCAAATTTGCTTGAATGGTCTCGCGGCGGCGTGTCCTTTGGCCGCGTGTCCGAAAAAGCACCACTGCTGATGCTCGGGCTGCCGAAGGGCAGCCTCGAGGAATCCACCATCAACCTGTTCGCCAAGGCGGGCTGGAAGATCACGACGAACTCGCGCAGTTACCGCCCTGCGATTGACGATGTGGAACTCGACGGCCGTTTCGTCCGCGCCCAGGAGGTCAGCCGTTATGTCGAGCATGGTTTTTTCGACTGCGGGCTGACGGGCCAGGATTGGGTGCTGGAAAACGCATCCGACGTCGTCGAGGTGTGCGACCTGATTTACAGCCGGGCCTCGGTGCGGAAATCGCGCTGGGTGTTGTGCGTGCCCGAGTCTTCGCCGGTCAAATCGGCCGCGGATCTGGCGGGCAAACGCGTCGCCACCGAACTCGTCAACATGACGCGGCGCTACTTCGAGCAGAAGGGCGTGAAGGTCGAGGTGGAGTTTTCCTGGGGCGCGACGGAGGTGAAGGTGCCGGACCTGGTCGATGCGATTGTCGACATCACCGAAACCGGCAGTTCGCTCCGCGCGAACAATCTGAGAATCGTCGATACGCTCCTCGAGACCAACACCAAGCTCATTGCGAACAAGGCGAGCTGGGCGCATCCGGCCAAGCGGCGGAAGATCGAGACGATCGCGCTCCTGTTGCGCGGGGCGCTCGAGGCGGAATCGAAGGTCGGGCTGAAGATGAACCTGCCGAAGCGGGCGCTCGAGGCGGTGGTGCAGACGCTGCCCGCGCTGCGCAACCCGACGATTTCGCCCCTGAGCTCGCCGGACTGGGTGGCCCTGGAAACCATCATCGACGAGAGTATCGCCCGCGAAATCATCCCGCAGCTCAAGGCCCTCGGCGCCGAGGGGATCGTCGAATATCCGCTGAACAAGGTCGTTTACTGAGCGCCATCCACCGGCCGCGAGCTCGCTCGCGCGGGTGCAGGAGCCTGCTGGCAGGCGATGAGAAATGTGGGTTGTTGCCGCGCGCTGCGAATCGCCTGCCAGCCGGATCCTCCTGCCCCGGATCACATGTCTCAGGGCTTGGGCAGTTCGAGCCGGGCGGAAGATTTGGGCGCGGGTAGGGACCGGATCTTCTGCTTCGCCCGCAGCAGCATTCGCAAGGGATGCAGTTCCTCCTCGATCGTCAGCGGCATCGCCGCGCCGGTGGCCAGATGCGCCGTGACAAAACTAAAATAGTCGCTGCCGGCGGCCGCCGTGCTCAGCGGCTCGACGGCGCCCGCGTGGGCGACGAGCCGCGTGCGGGTGCCGCCATCGGTCGACTCGACAAATCCCTTGGTCCCGAAAATCCGCAGCGTCTCGTTGCCTCGCGGCTTGTTATTGGGCGGATTGAGGTAGTTCATGATCACGGTGGCCAGCCCGCCGTTCTCCAGTACCATCTGGGCGGCGCCGGCGAGTTTGCCTTCGCC
>JACQWL010000070.1 GCA_016209255.1 Verrucomicrobiota bacterium | reverse complement strand
GCGCGGCGGTGGTTCCGGAATACTACACCTATGGTCGCGAAACCGACGGCACCCTTTGGACGCAGGTAAACATCGCCTCGGCCACCTCGGCGCGTTGGCGGAAAGTTTGGACCGACTGGATGGGGCGGACGGTCAAGACGGAGAGTCCGGGTTTCACCGGCCAGCCGAATTTCATCGAAGACTACTTCTATGAAAGCGGGACCGGACGCCTGCAGAAATTGAAGCGCACGGGCTACGCACCGGAGCGCTACGAATACGATGCGCTGTCCCGGCTCGTGCGGACCGGCACGGACGTGGACAACAGCGGCACGCTCGTGCCGTCGTCAAACGACCGGATCGCCGAGACCGATCGATTTTTCGAGTATTTGGAGGGGGCGTGGTGGTTGCGGGAGGACACAAAAGGCTGCCTGACCGCGAGCAGTGGGGTGTCGACCACGATTTCCACCGTGCGGACACGCCTCACCGGGCTGACGGAAACGTTGCGCGCGGAAACCCGGACCACGGATGTCGACGGCACGGTCCTCACGCGCGTCGTCACGGTGGATCGCCCCGCGAAGACGGTAATCACCACCGAAACCGGCCTTGCGTCAGCCTCAACGGAAGAACGCACGGTGGCGGGCTTTCCGATCACCATCAAAACGCGAGCCGGGGTCGTCCACACCACGAACTACGATTCCCTGGGGCGCAAAGTCGGCGAGATCGATCCACGGACGGGCGGTTCGTTCACCTTCGGCTACAAAACGTCCACGGGCCTGAGGGAATGGACCCGCGATGGAGGCGGGGTGCCGCTCAGCACCGTCGCTTACGATTCGTCCGGCCGGGTGGTGTCCGACCGCGATGCGAACAACCAATCCGCCTATTTTTCCTACAACTCCCGTGGCCAGTTGAGCCGGAGGTGGGGCGCCACCTCCTACCCGGTCGAATACGCCTACAACAGCTACGGCGAGCGCACCGCCATGCGCACGTTTCGCAACACCGCGTTGAGTTTCTCCGCCGTCTCCTGGCCGCTCGCCGACACGCTCAACGACAACCCGGCCACGCCACCCGCCGATGGCGATCGGACCCTGTGGGCGTTCGATGCCCCGTCGGGTTTGTTGTGGAAGAAAACCGACGCCCCCACCGCGGAGCATCCGAATGGAAAAACCGCGATGTTCAGTTACACGCCGCGCGGCCAGACTTACCAGCGCACCAGCGCCCGCGGCATCGTCACCACCTATCGCTATTTTGGCGACAGCGCCGGGGAACCGGAGACGGGGGAATTGAGGACGGTGGACTACAACGATGCGACGCCCGACGTCAGTTACACCTACACGCGCCTCGGCCAGATCGCATCGGTCACGGACAACACCGGCGTGCGCGCCTTTGGCTATGCCGCGTCGACGTCGTGGCGCCTGGCGAGCGAGACCTTGTCCGCCTATTTCGGCTCGCGCGTGCTGACGCGCCGCTACGACACTGCCGGGGGCGATTACACTTTCGGCACCTACGCGGCCGGACATATGCAGGGCCGCGAGGAGGGCTTCGAACTGGGGGTGGAGGGAGCCCCGGCGCGCGATCTTCGGCAGACGATGGTCTTCGCCAACTATGGCCGGTTCGCCGGCATTCGGACTGAGGCGGCGAACACCACGGCGCAGGACATCGTTTATTCCTACATTCCGACTGCGGCCGCTCAGCCGCAGGCCGGCCTGCCGTCGCGGCTGGTGAAAGGCTACACGGTCTCCGGCACGAACTTCGCGGTATCGCGCGGCTACGCGGCCATGCTTGACCTCGTGACCTGGATCGAAAGCAAATGGAACACGACGAACCTCGTGCGCTTCGACTACACCTACAATTCGCTCCGCCAGCGGAAGTTTTCGAGCCAGAGCGGCGACGCCTATGCCGACTACGGTGCGACCTCCGGGATGTTTCATCGCTACCACTACAACACCCGCGGCGAACTGGAAAGCGCCGCCCTCTATCGCGGCACCGGCGCCGACAATCCCTCGTCGACGGATGAGTATCCGGGCCGCCGTTTCGAGTATCGCTACGATCCCATCGGAAACCGGCGAACCGCCGGGGCGACGGGACTCGTCGCGAACGACGACGAATACGTGACCAACGCGTTGAACCAGCATACCCAGAAGGAGAACAACACGATCCGCGTGCTGGGCACCGCCAGCCTCACGGCCAGCCTGGCGGTCATGGGCACGCCGCCCTCGGGGCCGGCCCCGACGGTGACGCGCAAAGACAAGGCTTTCGCCGCGGAGGTGTTTCCCGCGAACACGGGCGGCCCGGCCCGGGGCACGGTCGACGTGTATGCGGCCCAGCCGGGGGGCGCCGCGGGCGGCGCCGACCTGGCGAACAAGACCACGCGCAGCTACACGGCGCCGCGGCAGACGCAGAGCCTCACCTACGACGACGACGGCAATCTCACCTACGATGGCGTCTGGAGCTACAGCTACGACGCGGAGAACCGCCTGACCTCGATGATCAGCGTGCTCCCGGCGGGATTCGGCTTTGCCCGGCAGCGCCTCGCCTTCGGCTACGACTATCGGGGCCGGCGATTCTACAAGGAAGTCTTCGATCTGGACAATGCCGACAGCCTGGTTTCGGCCCGGCGGTTCATCTACAACGGGTGGGATCTGGTGGCCGAGCTGGACGCGTTCAACCCCAGCAATGTGGTGCTGGCCCGTTCCTACACCTGGGGGCTCGACGTCGAGGGCAGTCTGGGTGGCGCCGGCGGCGTCGGCGCGCTGGTGCGCATGGTCGATCACGTGGCGGGCAAGACCCTGCTTCCTTGCTACGATGGCAATGGCAATGTCGTCGCGCTGGCGAACGGCGCGTCGGGGACACTGGAGGCGATCTACGAATACTCGCCCTTCGGCGAGTTGCTTCGCGCCGAGGGAACCTACGCGAAGGCGAACCCATTCCCGTTCTCGACCAAGTTCCAGGGCGAGGAAACGGGCCTGGTCTACTACGGCGCCCGTTTCTACTCGCCGGGGTTGGGCCGCTTCCTCAACCGCGACCCTATCGCCGAACAAGGCGGCCTCAACCTCTACGGCTTCTGCGGCAATGACGGCATAAATCGGTGGGACGTGCTTGGCATGTTCTACTTCGGAGTGCCGCCCATTAAGCAAGAGGACAGTGGCGGCCACGGACGTTCTCGGGACAGGGATTCGAAGAACTCCGTCGCGCCGGATCCGTGGCTCTACGATCTCCCCGCGTTTGTTTTCTATGCCGCGTCCGGGAATATCCAGGTGCCACCACCGATTAGGGCAGGTCCAAGAGACAGTGGCGGAACATCAAACGGTTCCGGCCCAAACAGGGGAGGACCTCTGGACGGCATTGTTTCTCGCAATCGCGCGATCGCGGCAGAACTCGGCGTTTCTGACGACTATGAGCGGCAGGTTAGGTCTGCGGACGGTTTGCGTGACGTTATTGTGAACGGCACGCAGCTCGCCGCGGATCTTAATGTTGGGCTGATTGTGGCACAGATGCTCGAAGGTCGTAGCGTCACCGGAGAGAAATACGGTGTTAAAGACTACGTGATTGGGGCCGTGTCGTTGATTCCGCCAGCCGGACGGGGTCAGGCTGTTGCGCGTTGCAGCCGCGAGGAGTCCGAGCCAAGCTGAAGGGCCGAGCTGTTACCGATTTTTTTGCCATCGTAGTTTTCCCCGAACTGGCGTCGTAGCGATTTTCGGGAGTGGGCCGCACTGCCATCGGGTTTTGTCGCCCAATTGCCGCGCTACGGTCGTAGGCTGTGACCAAACATGGCCGACGAAGTGCGTGGCGTAGGTTTTTGCCGCGATGGCATCGTAGAGGTTTCGACCGGATTGCCATCGTGGCGTGCGATAAGACTGCGGCTCGACGGGGACGCGTGGATCAAAACCCGCGTTCCGGTCGTAGCCTGCCCTGAGCCTGTCGAAGGGGTTTCGACCGAGCTGGTCGTAGCATTTTCGCCGCACTGGCGTCGTAGCGTGACGACGACAGCGGATGAGCCGGGGTGTGAAGCGATCCGAAGGGCCGCGAGGAGGGCTTCTGTTATGAGTAATCGACTCTGTTTCATCCCTTCCTTTGGAGCGATCCGAAGGTGGTGGCCAATGGAGGAGCGGCGGGGATGGATGGCATAACGACCGCGCAGGTGAAAGCCGGCGCGGAAGAATTCCTGAACGCCCTGCGAGCGCAACTGAAGGACTGTAGCTACCAGCCCGGTCCGGTCAATCGCGCCTGGCTACCCAAGGCCGACGGTAAACAGCGGCCGCTGGGGATTCCGAATGTATCTCAACAGCTTGTACCATGGGGTGAACGACCACCCGGAGTTGGACGCGAAGCTCATACGCATGCGGACGATTTCGTGTTGTTGTGCCGCCCCGGCAGCGGTGGCGCGATGTTGGAACGACTGAGAAAGTATGTGCAGGCCAAGCGACTGACGCTGAACGAAGCGAAGACCCGGCTGGTTAACTTCCAGCAGGACGCCTTCCGTTTCCTCGGTTTCGACTTCGCGTGGCGGCGCAGTCCGCGCACGGGCAACCGCTTCGTGCACGTGGAACCCAGCCCGAAAGCCCGGCTGCACCTGCGGGATGCCATCCGTGATGCACTTAATCACCAACGCATCCGGCTTCGCCACGAGCTCCGCCGCGGCGCTCACCGTCGCTGCCACTGGCGGGCAGAGCCGTCTCATCAATGTTGCGACTCGCGGCCTGGTCCAGGCCGGCGGCGCGCTCACGCCCGGCTTTGTCATGCGCGGTTCGGGCAGCAAACAACTCGTGATCCGCGCGGTCGCGCCCACGCTCGGGCAATTCGGCGTGATCGGCGTCCTCAACGATCCCAAGCTCGAGATTATTCCCCAGGGAGCTGCCACCCCGTTGTTGTCAAACGACAACTGGGACGACTCGCCGAGCCTGAGCGCTGCCTTCGCCGCCGTCGGCGCCTTCGCGCTCGTGCCAAACACCTTTGTTCGAGGGAAGCGTATTCGGCACGTTCCTGCAGCTCACCGGCCGCTATCGCCAGAGTTTCGAGGCCAAGGGTATTGGCGGCGCAAATACCTGGAACTGCTCCGTTGGGCGGCTGGCACCGGCTGACACGACATTCCTGAACCAGAATCAGTCGCTCACCGGCTCGTGGCCGACCTACAACCTAGATTCCAGCGCAGCCGAGAGCGGCACCGCGAGGGGCTTCGTGCAGGTGTCGCTCCGGCCGGTGGGCCAGTCGGCGGTGCTCATCGACGACGTGAGCCTCACTCAGACCGACGGCGATCCGGCCAACCCGACCGCGTTTCGCGACGCGGTGGTCGCCGCGCTGCGCGGCTACAACCCCGGCATCTTGCGTTACGCCAACACCCAGTTTGCCGCCTTACTCCATGACCGTGCTGCACTGGGGCGCGCCACCGGGTATCGTGCCGGGCATTACGACACCGCCGCAACGCCAGGCCGTTTCCGCGGGAGCGAGCGTGGCGTTCGCGGTCGCGGCATCCGGCGCGGCGCCGTTGAGCTACCAGTGGCGAAGGGACGGGCAAGTGATTGCCGGCGCGACGAGCGCGACGCTGACGCTCAGCAACGTCCAGCCAGCCGATGCCGGCAGCTACACGGTCATCGTGAGCAACACCGTCACGTTCATCGGCGTCGGCGCATTCGGGCTCACGGCCAACTCGCGCGACGCCGCGCTCCTCATGACGCTCCCGCCGGGGAGCTACACCGCGCAGGAAAGCGGCGTCGGCGGCACCGTCGGCGTGGCGTTCGTGGAAGTTTACGAAGTCCCGTAGCGTGTGGCGGTGTCGCACGGCGGGCGGGTGGTGAAGGAGTGGCCGGGCCCTGCCTTCCAAAACCAATTCACGGTCCCCGCGCACCACGCCGGCTCAGCCACCCATCTTGAAGCTCGCGCTGACTTGGAACACGGCGCTCACGATCGCGAAGGCGATGAAGCCGACGAAGACGAACACGGCCATCAACACCCCGCTCGCGATCACCTTGGTGAACATGTTGAGCTGGTTTGAAATCAACTTCTGGTAGGCCAGCGCGACCTGTTTCAGGCTGGGCACCACGTTGCCGGTGTTTTCGCCCACCGCGAGGCGGTCGAGCACGAGGTCCGGGAAACAGCCCGTGCGCGCCAGCGCGACCGAGAGCGCCTCGCCCTCGAGCACGCGCGCCGTGGCGGTGTTGAACGCGGCCCGGTGGACGCGGTTGTCGATTTGCTTCTCGGTCATGCGGAGCGCCTCCGCCATGGTGATGCCGTTTTCGAGCAGCACCGAGAGCGTCTGGCTGAAGGACAGCACGGTGCGCGCGACGGCGAACGGCCCGAGCAGCGGCAGCTTGAGCATCCAGGCGTCGGTGGTGGCGCGGCCGGCTTCGGTCGCGCGCCAGCGCCAGAACGAAATCGCGCCGAACGCCGCGGCGACGACCACCAGCAGGCCGTAGTGAATCGCGAAATCCGAGAGGCCGATCAGGATTTTGGTCGAGGCCGGCATCTTGCCTCCGAGCGAGGTCAGCAGCGTCTGCAGCCGCGGCAGGAGGAAGAAGAGGAAAAACAGGATCACGCCTCCGGCGACGACGACCATGAAGATGGGGTACGCCAGCGCGGTGAGCAGCTGCCGCTGCAGTTCGCGCTGTTCGGTGAGGTGGGTGATGAGTCGCGCCAGCGTATCGTTCAGCGAGCCGGTCGCCTCGCCGGCCTGGATCAGGTTTGTGATCGACGGGTCGAAGACCTGGGGGAAACCCGCCATGGCGCGGGACAAGGGCGCGCCTTCACTGATGAGTTCCCAAATGCCGGCGCACAGGGCACGCAGCCGCGGCTCCTTGATGCGCACCGAGAGCAAACGCACGGCCTCGCCGGCGGAGAGCCCGCTGGTGGCGAGATCGTGGAGCGCTTCGAGAAAGGGAAGGCAATCCCGGCGGCCGGGAGCCTGGGGGGAAACGCGGAGCGCCGTGCGGGGCGATCCCGCCTTGGGCAGGGCGGACGTGCCCCTTCCGAGTGCGCTCGCGACCTCGTCCACCGCGGCCACCTGCAGCCCGCGCGCAGCCAGCAGCCGGACCGCATCGCGGCGGGTCGGGGCGTCGAGGTCGGCGGTGACCGTCGTTCCGTTACGATTGCGCGCGGTGTAGGCGAAACGGGGCATCCAGTTTACTTGGAAAGCCATGCCGCATATTGCCGCTTGATTTCCTCATGCGGCACCACGCGACCGGCCTGCATGTCGGCGTAGCCTTCGCGCAGCGCCGCCAAAAGCTCCAGCTCGGCACGAATCTGGGCGAGCGTCAGATTGTCAGGCATCTGACTCACGGCTTCGAGCACGGCTTGTTTATCGCTCATGGCGGCAGGATAGTGGGGAGGACAATTCGGGCAAATTATTTATCGGTTCAGTTGTCCGTCACCGTGACCACGCGGAGCACTTCATCGAAGGTGGTATGGCCCGCCTTGATTTTCTCCCACCCGCTCTGGCCGAGCGTGCGCATGCCATGCTTGCGCGCACAGTCGGCCAGCGTGCGCGTGCTTTCGCGTTTGAGCACCAACTCGTGCATTTCGTCGTTGAGCCGGAAGATTTCGAAAATGCCGATCCGGCCGCGGTAACCGGTGCCGCGGCACCGGTCGCAGCCCACCGGCGACCTGAGCAGCTCGATGTGCTCCGCCTCGCTGGCGGCGCAGCCCAGGATGGCGAGGTTCTCGAGCAACTTCACCCGGGCGATCGGCGCGGGCCGCACGCATTCCTGGCACAGGCGCCGCACGAGCCGCTGCGCGATCACGAGTTCGATCGCGGAAGCGACGAGGAACGGCTCGATGCCCATGTCGACAAGCCGCGTGATCGCGCCGGGGGCGTCGTTGGTGTGCAGGGTCGAAAACACCAGATGGCCGGTGAGCGAGGCGCGAATGGCGATCTCCGCGGTGTCCTTGTCGCGAATTTCGCCGACCATGATCACGTCGGGATCCTGGCGCAGGACGTGGCGCAACGCATCGGCAAAGGTGAGCCCGATTTCCGGGCGCACCTGCATCTGGTTCACGCCCGGCACCTCGTACTCGATCGGATCCTCGATCGTGATGATGCGGAGATCGGTCGAATTGATTTTGCGCAGGAACGCATTGAGCGAGGTACTCTTGCCGGAGCCGGTCGGACCCGTGACCAGGACGATGCCGTGCGGGTAATCCAGAATGTGGGTGATCTGGGCCTGCTCCTCCGCGTTCATGCCGAGGCGATCCATCGTGTAGGCCTCTTTCTTCTGGTTGAGGAGGCGGAGCGAAATCGACTCGGCGTAAATCGTCGGGACCGTCGAGACCCGGATGTCGAGCGTGACGCTCTGGGCCTTGAAATTGATCCGGCCGTCCTGCGGCAGGCGCTTTTCCGAGATGTTCATCCGCGCCATGATTTTCAGGCGCGAGATGATCGCATCCTGGAAGCGCAGGAGATTCTCCGGCACCGGCACGGGGACGAGCAGGCCGTCGACGCGGTAGCGGATCCGGAGCTGGCCTTCCTGCGGCTCAAAGTGGATGTCGGTCGCCTGATCCACGACCGCCTGCGAAATGACGTCGGTGACGAAACGGACCACCGCGGCGTCCTCGTCGACGATTTCCTCCGTCTCCTTTTGGGCCTCGGGTGCGACGTAGCCGTCATCGGAGTCTTCGAGCGAACCGGAGCCGACGCCAAAGTTTTCGATGATGAGCTGATGCACGCGTTCGGGCACCGCGAGGTGCCAGACCAATGGCCGCGGCGTGAAGGTGCGCAGCCATTCCGTCATCGTCCTGTCCGGCAGCCAGGCGGTCGCGAGGTGCAGCGGGACAGAGGACGGAGGGACGGAGAACGGAGGGACCGAGAACGGCGAAACCGAGGGCGGACAACGGAGGTCAGAGGACGGAGTCTCGGACGCCGGTCCGTCCTCCGTCTTCCGTCCTCTGTCCTCCGTCCTCTGTCCTCCGTCTTGGGCCGCGAAGCGAATCGGGATGATTTGGTACTCGTGGACGAGCCGCGCGGGCAGGAGGCCGCGGGCCTCGGGGTCGGTCTCGAGATTGCTGGCGACATCGAGGCCGGCGGCGGCAGCGAGCTTGTCGAGCACCTCGGGCTCGGGGCGCGCGAGCGCAAGCGCGAGGACTTCGAGCCGCTTTTCGCGGAGCGCCTCGATGACGCCCTGGCGTTGCTCGTCGGTGAGCACGCTGGCGAGCGAGGCCGGCAACACTTCCTGATCGAGCACGGTCACTTGGGGAAAACCCGGTCGAGGATCGACTTGGGCGGCGGCTGGTAGCTGGGGTCAAGCTGCTGCTTGATTTCGTCGCGTTGCGGCAGTTGTTCGACCCGCTTCATGGTCTCGGCGTTGTCCTTCGCCATATTCATCGTGAGGACCGTCGGCCGCAGGAAGAAGATCAGTTCCTGGCGATAGTAGCGCTTGCCCCGGGAGCCGAAGAGGTCGCCGAGGAACGGAATCGGGCCGAGGCGACTGGTGCTCTTCGTGTCGATATTCTTTTGAAATCCGCCCAGCACGATGATTTCGCCGGTCTTGGCCGTGACGTAGGACGTCGTTTCGCGTTTGCCGATGATGTACTGCTTGTTGTTGTCGACCTGGACTTCGCCGGTGACGTCCTCAACCGTCTGTTTGATGTCAATTTGCACGGAGCCGTCGACGCCGATGAAGGGCGTGGCCGTGAGGGTCGTGCCGATCATCTGCTGCGTGACCTGCGAACTGGTCGCAAGGCCCGCCGTGCTCGCGCCGGCGGCCGAGACCGTGCCCGTGACGACCGGCCGAGTCTCGCCATTGAAGATGATCGATTGCTTGCCATGGCTGGTGACGATGGCCGGGACGGAGAGGATGGTGTTGTTGCTCTTCCGCGGTGTGGTGTTGATGGCGATTTCCGCGGCGAGATCCCAATTGCCGGTGAGCCCGGGGCGGGTGACGGTGCCGTTGGCCACCGCGATGCCTGAGGCGGTGCCGGAAAAGCCGATCAATTTGTCCCCGTCGAGCTTCAAGCCGAGCGCGCTGATGCCGGACTGGTGATTGTCGTCGAGCGTGACTTCGGCGATGACCACCTCGATGCGCACCTGTGCGAGCACGATATCCAGCTTGGCGATGAGCTCGCGCAGCAGGCGGATGTCGTCGACGGTGCCGGAGACGACGACGGAGTTGCTGCGGTCGTCGTTCACCACGGTCATCAGGCTGCTAAACTCGCTGGAGCCGGCGCCGAGAATGCTGTCGATGGCACTGGCCGACACGACGCCGGGCGCTGGCGGCGCGCCCGGGACCGCCCCGGGCGGCGTGGGCTGCGGCGCCCCCATGCCGGGACGCACGGATCCCGAAGTCTGTTTTTGGATGGCTGAGGTCTGGCCCGAGATGATCCGGCTGAGCACGTTGACGATGTCGGCGGCTTTGGCGTGGTTCAGCAAAATGACATCGTTGCGCGTGTTGGGGTCGGCTTTGACATCCAGCCGATCGATGATGTCATCGAAAAACGCGTGCTGGCGCAGGTCGGTCACGAGCACGATCTGGTTCGTGCGGTCGTCGGCGTTGTAGCTGGTGGCGGAGCCGAGTTGGATTTGGAGGGTGCCGGTGAGAATCGTGCGGAGCTTGGTCACGAGGTCGCTCGCCTTGGCATAACGCAGGGTGTAAAATTTGGGTTTCATGCCCGCAGTGGCGGGCTTGTCGAGTTGCTGCAGGAGCAGTTCGATGCGCTGCAGGTTGCTCACGCTATCCGTGATGAGCGCCGCGTTGGCGTTTTGCAGCTGCAGCGGGCCGCCGTAGAAGGGGTTGAGGATGCCCTGCAGCATGGGCACAAATTCACCGATGCGCAGGAACTCGAGTTGGAAAATCTTGACCGCGACTTTGCCACTCGCCGGCCGATCCAGCGCCGAACCCGAGATCAGCTCTGGCGCTTCCTGCCGGGCGCTTTGCAGCTGGACGACCTTGAGAAACCGGTCGCCCAGCGGCGTGACACCGATGAGGTTGAGCGCGAGCACCGTCTCGATGGCGAGCACGGCCTCCCACTTCGGAATCGGCTTGGCGATCTTGAGATTATAGGTCGCGGTCGGCAGCGCGGCGGGCCGGAGAATGGTGCGGCCGGTGTAGATCTCGAGGGCGGTGAGGACGGTGTCGATATCGGCGTCCGGCAGCCGGAGCACGACGAGTTCGTCGTCCGGATTGGCGGGGGCTGCGGCGGTCGGCGGGGCGGGCGGAGCGGCGACGGGCGCTTGCGCCTGCGCGTCGAAAACGAGGGCGACCGTAAGGACGGCAAAACACAGGCGGACGAAACGCGGAGTCATGCAGGAAGGTCTGAGGGTTTGGTGGCGGACGCGCCGGAATGAAGAAGCAAAGCCAAAGCGCCGGATTTGTAAACGGTCTTGTATCCGGGTTTGAGACGATTTTGGGTTGGAAAAGTTGCCCTGGGGTTTCGCCGAGCGAAACCCCAATGGCTCCTGCGGAGCCTGACCGCTCATCTCTGAGGCAATGCTCTCCAAGAATGGAGGGCGGGTGCCTCTCCGCCGCTTATCGGCGTCTGCAAAAAACCTACTTGCGGGAGCACGGTGTGCGTTCAACGGTTGGGTTTTCGCTCCGCGGAAGCCCCGATTGAGGTTTTTGCGCAGCAAAAACCTATGCCGAACGCCTTTGGGAAACTTTTTACCGTCACCACGTGGGGCGAGAGCCATGGTCCCGCGGTCGGAGCGGTCGTCGACGGTTGCCCACCCCGCCTTCCGCTCGAGGCGGCGGACATCCAAGTCGAACTCGACCGTCGTCGCCCGGGCCAGAGCGACATTGTGACGCCGCGAAAGGAAGAGGATCGCGTGGAGATACTGTCCGGCGTGTTCGAGGGCCGCACGGTTGGCACGCCCATTTCGCTGCTGGTGCGCAATGCCGACCAGCGGCCGGGCGCCTACGACGAGATGCGCGAGAAACTCCGGCCGTCGCATGCCGACTACACCTATCAGGCGAAATTCGGGATTCGGGATCACCGCGGCGGCGGTCGCAGCTCCGCGCGGGAGACCGTCGGTCGCGTGGCCGCCGGGGCGATCGCGAAGAAAATCCTGGCGCTGGGTGGCATGGCGCAGCATGGCGCGCCGCTGGAAATCCGGGCATTCCTTACCCAGGTGCACGACATCGCGGTGCCGGCGGCCGCACTGGAGAATTTCCCGACGCTGGCTGCAGTCGAGGCCACTCCCGTGCGCTGCCCCCACGGGCCGACGGCCGAAAAAATGATCGAGCGCATCAAGGCGGTGCGGGCCGGGGGCGACTCGGTGGGCGGCATCATCGAATGCCGGGTGCGCGGCGTGCCGCCGGGACTTGGTGAACCGGTGTTTGACCGGCTCGAGGCGGATCTGGCCAAGGCGATGCTCTCCCTGCCGGCCACGAAGGGTTTTGAGCTCGGCAGCGGTTTCGCAGGCGCGCGGCTGCGCGGCAGCGAACACAACGATATTTTCGAATCGCGCGGCGGCCGTGTGCGCACGGCGACGAACCGGAGCGGCGGCACGCAGGGCGGCATCAGCAACGGCGAGGAGATCGTGTTTCGCGTGGCTTTCAAACCGACCGCGACGATCCTCCAGCCGCAGAAGACGGTCGACATCCATGGGGCCGAAACCAAACTCATCGGCCGGGGTCGCCACGATCCCTGCGTGGTGCCGCGCGCGGTCCCGATCGTCGAGGCGATGGTCGCACTCGTGCTCGTCGATCACTGGCTGCGCCAGAGTGCGCAGTGCGGGACGTTCAAGTTCTGACGACGGCGGGAGCCGGCTTGCAGGCGGCGGGCCGGCGCGTACGGTAATGCCGTCGCCTGCCAGCAGGCTCCCCTCTTCCGCGATCATGATCTCTTCGGGAAAACCACTGGTGTATTTGATCCTCGGCGCCGCCGGCTCGGGCCGGCGGGAGGTGCTCGCCGATCTGATCGAGGCCGGGCTGGAGGAAGGCGATCGCGCGGCGGTGCTGCTCTCCGGGGCGGAAGACGCGAATGAGTTCGATGCCAAACTGCCCCGGTTCGCGCGCTGGGCCTGGCGCGACGACCGGATCGAAGGGATCCTCCCCGGCGATGCGACGCGGATCTTTTTCATCACCGATGGCCGGCGGAATCCGGTGGAACAGCTGGACGTGTTCAAGGGGTGGCTCGAGGCGCAGGGCGGTCAGGTGGCGCGGACCATCTGCCTGGTGAACTGCCAGCTGGCGGAGAAGAACCCGCCCCTGCTCGCGTGGTTCGAGGCCTGTGTGCATTTCTCGGACATCGTGCTGCTGAACAAGCGCGAGGGCGTGGAAAACAAATGGCTGAGCGGCTTTCTCACCTATTTCAAGAAGCGGTTTTATCCCTGCCTGTTCGAACTGGTGAAAGATGGCCGCGTGCACAATCCGGCCCTCGTCCTCGACACCCAGGCGCGACGGATGTCGCACGTGTTTGACGAGGAGCAGGACTGGGTGTTCACCGACGCGACGGGCGAGGAAATCGACGAGCAGGAGGAAACCGAGGGCGAAGAGGAAGTCGAAGCCAAGCCCGAGGAAGATCCTTATTTCGCGCGTGACGCCGCCGGGCGGCGGGTGAAGCGCCTGCCGGACATTGCGAAGTTCCTGTGAGTCGTCCGCCCGAAATCTCCTATCCGGGGCGTGAATCCTGCGGCGGCCGTTCAAAATGCGCCTTGTATTCCGATGAGCGCATGATCCGCCAGATTTGAAGACCGAGCGGGGGCCGCGCGAGATAAAGCAGGCTGCACGCGTAACTGAAGAAGCGTCCCGGCGGCGTGCCGGTCCAGACCATGAACCCCGTCGCGGCATAAAGAAAACTGAGCCCGCCGCCGTAGATGTAGGTGTTGGAGGTGAGGGTGAAGACGCTTGAGCTGCGCAGGATGACGTGCAGCAGGCCGACGCAAAAAAGAATCACGCCACTCGTGAGCCAGTGGGTGCGGGCAATCAACGCCACGCCCTCCGGTGGACGGCGGGTGGTGGTCTCTGCGGACATCATTTCAACCTGCCCACGTTGGCGGGCCGCCGATTCAACCTTTCACGGCGGCGACCGCCGCGACAAATGCTTTGGCTTTCGCCGTGATGGCGGCCCAGTTCCTTTCCTTGAAAGCCTTGGCCTCGACCAACGAGCTGCCGGCCGCGGCCGCATAGGCTCCCGCTTTGAGGAAATCGCCGACGTTGTGCTCGTTGACCCCGCCGGTCGGCACCATCTCGATGTGCGGCAGGGGACCCTTGAGCGATTTGATGTAAGCGGGGCCAAAAAACTCGGCGGGAAAAATCTTCGCGGCATCGGCGCCGGCCTCCCACACGTTGATGATTTCGGTGGGCGTGAAAGCGCCGCAAAAAATCGGCACGCTGTAGCGCTTGCAGGTTTCGATGACGTCAAAGCGCACGCCTGGCGTGACGACAAACCTGGCCCCGGCGAGGATGCCGGCGCGCGCGGTCTCGGCGTCGAGCACGGTGCCGAGACCAAACAGAAAATCGGGGAGCTCCGCGCTGGCCTTCTCGAGCATGCGGATGGCGCCGGGGGTCGTCATCGTCAGCTCAATACTGGTCAGTCCGCCGGCGGCGAGGGCCCGGGCGCAGTCGAGCAGTCCATCAGGCGAATCGGCGCGGATGAGCGCGATGACTTTCTCGGCTCTGAACTTCGAGAGGATGGCGTCTTTTTTCATGGCGCTTCAATGTGGGCGCCGGATCTCGGGAAGGAAACCAATTTTCTACCGCTTATCGTGCCGCTCGAACCACGCCAGCACGCGGCGCAACACATCTTCGCGATGCGGGAGCTGGCGGATGCCATGGCCTTCGTCGGGGTAGATGACCATTTCCGTATCCACGCCGACCTCCTTCAGCGCGCGATAAAACATCCGGCCCATCGCGATTGGGCAGCGGCGGTCGTTGAGCGAATTCAGGATGAGCGTGGGCGTGCGCACGTTGGCGGCATGCGTGAGCGGGCTTTGTTTCCGCATGCGGTCCGCCACTTCCCACGGCAGCCCGCCCAGTTCCCATTCGGTCCAGCTCTGGAGGTCGCTGAGATGCCACATCACGTTCATATCGGTCACGGCGTTTTGAGCCGCGGCCGCGCGGAACTGATGCGTCTGGCCCACCAGCCACGCGGTCGTGTAACCACCGTAGCTCACGCCATACAGAAACTGTCGCTCGCGGTCGGCGATGCCCTTGCTCACGAGATGTTCGATGCCGGTGAGGATGTCGCGCATGTCGCCCCCGCCAAGGTCGTGGCGGTCCGCATCAAGAAACGCGCGGCCGTAGCCGGCCGAGCCGCGGAAGTTGGGCTGGAAAACCGCGAAACCGTTCATCGCGAAGATTTGCGTGTCGAATCCGCTGCCCCCGCTGGCGCGGGAATGCGGCCCGCCGTGCGGCAGCACGAGCAATTTGAACGGCGGCTTCGCGAGGGGCGGCGGCGGCAGCGTCACCACGCCGTCGATCCCGAGTCCGTCGAAACTCTTCCACTGTACAATCTCGTCGCGGGCGACGAGGCGCGGACCCCGGGCAGCGTTGCCCGTTGGCAGCAACGGACTGCGGGGTGTGGCCGAAGGTGGGTCGTTGATGGCCTGGGGTCCGCGGTCCAGGTCGACGCACTGCATCTCGGTTTTCAGCCCGCGATACGCCGTGAAGGCGAAGCGGTGAGTGTCCCGCCAGGGATGGTCAGGCAGGGGTGAGGCGGGTGGCAGATGCGGCGGCGGACCGGCGGCCACCCCGTGATGATCGAACACCACCCGCGCGTTCGCGCCCGTCGCGGTCAGATCCAAAACCGTCAGGTTGAAAATGTCGGCGTGCGGCCCCTTGCGCGGTGAACTCAGGTAGGCGACGCGCCGGCCGTCGGGCGAGAGGCGCGGCGAAAATTCCGGTCCCGGCCCGGTGGTGAGTTGTTCCAACCGATGATCGCCGAGGTTGATCTTCCAGAGGTCGTAGTTGCGATTGATGCTGAAGCGCACCGACTCTTGATCGGTCGTGCGATTGGCGTGCACGATGAGGAACGAACCGTCCGCCGACCACTGCGGATCGCCGTACCAGAATTCGTCATGGGTCACCCGCGTGATGCGCGCCGCCGCCACGTCGCCGGGTGTTGCGAGCAAGTCCGCGACCCACACCTGCGTCGGGCCGTAACCTTCGTAGCCCTCCCCCTGGTCCTCGCGCACGACGATCACGTTGTTCCGCCGCTCCGCATCCGTGCGCGAGTCGCGACCTTCATCCGCCACGAACACCAGCCGTCTGCCGTCCGGCGAAAAAGCCACCCGCGCGTAGAACCGGTCCGTGATCACGCGGCCATAGGGCTTCGACTTGCCGCCGAGCGGTACCGCTTTTCCGCCCGCGATGGGAATCAGCCAGATGTCCGCCGCCGGATCCGAATACGGTGGCACCGGGGAAAAAGCCGGCGTGCCGTCCGCGAAGGGGCGCGTGGAGAGAAACAAAACCCATTTGCCGTCCGGCGAGAGTTGCGGGCTGAACCCATCCGGCTCTCCTGGCTCCAGAGGGCGTGGCGGGCCTTGATCGTCCACCCGCCATAGCGACTGTTTCATCGTGCGGGTAGCCGCATCCGCCCGCAGCCGGCAGTAAATCGCACTTCGCCCATCGCCCAGCGTGATGGGATCCGAGACCGTATCGGTGCGGTAGAGGTCTTCAATCTGCAGCGGCGGCGGCTCGGCCGCGATGCCCGGCGCAGCCCAGGCAAGGAACAAAATGACGAGGCCAAACACGGTCCGTCGACGTGGCACGGTCGAATCTTGGGTCATGGCGAAGGCTTTGACAGGAAGTTGGGTTTGTCAGGCAGAATTCAATCTGCATGATGCCATCTCACCCATCCATCGCATCGGCGGCAGGCCTCAGGGCCTTCTTGCTTTCCCTTCCGACGGCCTGAGACGGGTGAAAAATAATCGTTCGAATGAAAAAAACATCCCTCGTTGTGCTTTTATCGGCGGGTTTGGCTCTGGTCGTGGTACCGCCGCTGAAGGCGGCCGCACCGGAACTGGTCATCGTGAACGGACGCATTGTCACCGGGGAGGCCAGCGGAACCGTTCGGGAGGCCCTGGCGGTTCGGGAAGGGCGTATTGTGGCGGTGGGAACGACTCGCGAAATATCCCGGCTCGCTGACGTCTCCACCCAGACCGTCGACCTCGAGGGCAAGATGGTGCTGCCGGGCTTGTACGAGGCCCATGTTCATGCGCGACGGGCCAGCCTGGCTTATTTGCGGGATCCGCATCAGGAGCTGCGCACGATCACGGAAATTCAGGAGTGGGTGCGCCAGAGGGCGCGGGAAGTCCCGACGGGAGAATGGATCCGGATTCCCCGAAATGAGATCACCCGTTCGCGCGAACGCCGGCACCCGACCGTCGCGGAACTCGACGCTGCTTGTACCACGCACCCCGTCGTCTTCGATGCGGTGCGAAAGCTGGTGCTCAATACCCGTGGCTTTCGGGAACTGGGTATCACGGAGGAAACGAAATCGGTGCCCGGCGGGGAAATCATTCGGGGCGCCAATGGCAGGCTCCGGTTCCTGGTTACGTCATCGCCGCAATTAACCAGCCGCTTCGCTGCCCGCGACACCGCAACGGACGACCAAAAACGGGAGGCGCTGCTGAAACTGCATCGGGCCTACAATGCCGCCGGCATCACCACCATTTTCGAGCGTGGCTCCTTGATGGACGAGTATCGGGTCTACGAGAAGCTGCAGAGCGCCGGGCTGCTTTCGGTGCGAACCCGCTTTACGATGTTCGCGCCGTTCAAGACGGCGGAGGACGTGGAGAGCTTCGTGAAAAAGGAGAACATCCGGCCGGGACACGGCGACGACTGGCTGAGCATTGGCACGTTGAAGATAATGGCCGACGGCGGAATCCACTGGGGCAACACGCGGCTGAGCGAACCCTACGGAGCCAAACGGACCGAGTTCTACGGGCACTCGGATCCGGCCTTTCGCGGTGACATGACTGCCACCGACGAACAGATGAGGGCGGTTTTCGGGGCCGCTGCCCGACTGGGTTGGCAGATGATCGTTCACGTCACAGGAGACGGGGGCGTGGATGCGGTGCTGCGGGCGATGGAAGCAGTGAACAAGGAGGTTCCGCTGCAAGGAAAGCGATTCATGCTGACGCACGCCTACTTTCCGAGCCCGGGCCTGGCGGCGCGGGCCGGCGCCTTGGGGATGGGCGTGGATACGCAGGCCTACACCTTCCTCATGGATGCGCCGTTCATCAACGATATCTATGGTCCGGAGTGGGCCGAACGATTTATCGGCCTCGGCCACTGGGCCCGGGGCGGCGTGCCGGCGATCATCAGCTCGGATCATATGGTCGGATATGATCCCGATCATTCGATGAATTCGTACAACCCGTTTATCGGGTTGTACGCGGCGGTAAGCCGGCGCTCGGAAAACGGGCAGGTTTTCGGGCCCGGCCAGAGGCTCTCGCGGATCGAGGCGTTGCGGGCAGTCACGGCGATTCCCGCCTACCTTAATTTCGAGGAGAACAAGAGCGGAACGCTGGAAGCGGGGAAATTCGCCGATTTCGTGGTGATCGATCGCGATTATCTCAAGTGCCCCGAGGAGGAAATTCGCGGGATCAAAGTATTGCGCACCGTAGTGGGCGGAAAAACCGTTTTCCTGCGTTGATAATCCCCGATTCCGCAGTTACCACGCGCTGGCGCGTGTGACTACGAGCGCCAGCGAGTGGCTCATCCGTAACCATGCAGTCGGCTACGAATGTCCTCGCGGTCTTAAAAACGAATGGTGCAGCGGTAGGCAGCCCGCTTGTGGGCGCTGGTTGGGCGCGCACAAGCGTGCTGCCTACTGTTCACGGAGTCGCACCGACACAACAAAAGACCGTGATCCATGCAGTAGAACCCCGTTTACCCGTTGAGCCACGCGAACTAATTGGTGAGTGTAGGGGCGCCGCTTGCCGACGCCCGCTTCTACGTCGTATGAAGGGC
>JACQWL010000020.1 GCA_016209255.1 Verrucomicrobiota bacterium | reverse complement strand
CTGCTCCGCCAGCCGCGCCTGTTCCCGCCGCAGCAACTGGAGCGCCACGCCGCCCACCACGAGTGTGGGCACGAGCAGCAGCAGCCAGTAGAGAAAAATGCGACGCGAGGCGGGCGACATGGCGGAAAGGCTGGAAGTTTTTCGGATGGGAGTAAACATCGTCAGCGAGAACCGTCCGCGCTCACGGCCGGTCCGAGCCTTGGGAGGACGAAGACTGCTGGCTCTTCACCTGCGCGCTCTCGGCCCGATAGGCCTTGCGCTCGGCGTTGCCCAAACCCTCCCGGGCAAGACGATCTGCCTCGGGTGCAGCCGCGGCCGCGACCTTCTGCACCTCGGAGTTCGCATACGTGCGGCCAATCTCCTTCAGCGTTTGAGAACGCTGGCGGAGCAGCGCGGCCGCTTCATCGCGGCGATCGGCATCGACCAGCGCAACCGCCTCGTCCTTGGCGACGGCCATGATGTTCGCCGCATAGTCAGCCTGCACTTTGTGATCGGCCGAACTGACCACGCTGGCTCGGCTGGCGCTGAATTGCACCGTGCGCCTCGCCGTGAGCCGGGCGGAACGCTGCGTCACCGGATCCTCATAACTCACGCTGGCCCGCGCGATCTCCCGCTCCACCCCCGGTTGCGACGGCGCCACTTCAACCTCGACGAGGGCGAATTTTTCTTGGCCACCATACAGCTGGTTGAGCGTCAGCTCGGCCCGCTGTCCGCGGATCACCCCATCGCGTCCGACAAAGCACAATGGTCGCACCCCGATCGGAAACTCGATTTCGATCACGACGCGGCGCGCGACGACGTTGAGCACGTCCCCCAGCTCGGCGGCAAAAATCCGCGGGAGGTCTGCGCTGTTTTCGACGAAGTAGGTGTTGCCGTCGCTCCGTTGCGCGAGCCGGGTCATGAGGTCTTCGTTGAAACCGAGCCCGAGACCGACCGTCGTCACGGAAATGCCCTCCTTCATCAGCGAGCCGCCCAGCCGGCCGAGTTCCTCGGGCGAACTGGGGCCGACGTTGGCGAGCCCATCCGAGAGCAGGATCACGCGATTGACGCCGTGGCCGCCCTCGAGGTGCCGGCGCACCTCGGCCGCCCCGCGGGTGACGCCCCCGTAGAGGGCGGTGTTGCCCCCGGCCTCGATGCCACGAATCGCCCTTCCGAGCCGGCGACCGTCACCCACCCGCTGGGCCGGAATCAGGGTTTGCACGCTCGTGTCGTAGACGATGAGCGCCACAATGTCGTCCGGTGCGAGCCGGCGGACGGCTTCGAGCGCGGCCTCGCGGGCCTTCGCAATCTTGTCGCCCGCCATCGAACCGGAGCGATCGATGACGAGCGCGAGATTGACCGGCGGGCGGTGTTCGCGCCGCGGAAGCCGGATGCAGTCGAGTCCGATTTTGACGACCGCTTTCTCGGTCGTCTCCGCCGGCAGGACCGCGCGATCGACATCGACGCGAAGGCGGACCGGTTCGCCGGCCGCCTCGGCTGAATGCTTGGATTTGGCTGGGAGCGCGAGCGACATCGCGCCAAGGAGCGCGACCGCGAAGAGGAGGATGAGATGATTTTTCATGGTTAATCCGTTTTGGACGGCCCGATTGAACCACGAAACGCGCCGGCAGTTGTCAGTGTGCGGTCAGCAGATTGTCAGGGAATTGTCAGGCCAGGTTTTTGCGGGGCAAAAACCTTCATTCCTCAGTTGCGTTCGCCGCCAACGCCGCCTTCGCCGCCTCCATTACCACCGCGAATGGCACCTCCGCCGCGGACCCGAAACGCGGATGGCGCGTGAGCTTCGCCGCGACGAGCGCGGGCGAAGAGATGCCGCACAGAAAACGCGCCATCGGCCGCGCCCCGTCCAACGCGCGGGGATGTTCGCCACGCAGGGCGTTGAGTTCTGCACTGGAGAACGCAACGGCGGCATGCCCACGCTTCAAAACCGCGGGCGGATCCCCGGCGCATGGGCCGCAGTGTCCGCAGTCATGGCCGAGTTCCTCACCGAAATAACCGAGCAGCCGGCGTACCAGGCAGCCCTTTCCGCCGGCGAGCCCGGCAACGGCGGCCACGCGCGCGATGTCGCTGCTCTCGCGAGCCGCGAAGCGGCGCCGCAATTCGCGCCACACCCCCCCGAGGTCGTCGGGCACGCGCACGACGCGGTAGCCTTGCCGCACACCCGCAATCTGGAGCTCAAGATCACCCTTTTCTTCAAGATACGTGAGCGCCGTCACAACCCGCTCGCGCTCGCCGCCAAGCGCCGTCACGACCTCCGCCAGCACCACGGAATTCCAGATCCGGCCCACCTTTGCCAACGCGAAGATCCGTTCGAGAAACGTGCGGCGCTCCGCGTCGAAACGCCCGAGGATTTCATCGGGCGGGCGGAGGAATTTCCACTGATACGTCGTGTAAAACGGTGCGGTCGCTTCGATCAGGCCGTCGAGTTCGAGGTAGGTCAGCGCGGTCGCCACCACGAGTTGGCGGATGTCGTGCCGGGCGGACAATTCGTAGGCGGAAACATCGAACGTCTCGCCCGCCGAGCGGCCTGCGAGCAGTTCCTTCAGCAAATCGCGCAGCGCCTCGGGCGTCGGCGTGTCGCCGTAGGTGAAATTTTCCAGCACCGTGAGATCCTCCGCCGCCGCGAGGATTTCGCAGTGCGCCGGCGCACCATCGCGACCGGCGCGGCCGATTTCCTGCGCGTAGTTTTCCAGGCTCTTCGGGAGATTGTAGTGGAGGATCGCGCGGATGTTCGCCTTGTCGATCCCCATGCCGAATGCGATCGTCGCGACGACGATGGCTTTGTTCGCGGCCATGAAACGATTCTGCACGGCCTCGCGCGTCTCCGCCTCCATGCCCGCATGATAGGCTTCGGCGAAAAAGCCCGCCGCCGCGACTGCCGCCGCGACCGACTCGGCGGTCTTTTGCAGTGTCACGTAAACGATTGTCGGACCGGCTGGCCGCGACGTCAGCCGCTTGAGCAGAACGTCGATCCGGTCCCGCGGCGCGCAGGATGTGACGCGGAGATGAAGATTGGGCCGGTAGAAGCCGGTGTGCACGTGCGCCTCGGGTGCGATGGCGAACTCGCGGCAGATGTCCTGCGCCACCGCCGGCGTCGCCGTCGCGGTCAGCGCCAGCACGCGCCCCACCTTGAGGTCCCGCGCGTAGCGGGCGAGCTTCAGGTAGTCGGGCCGAAAATTGTGCCCCCACTCGGAGATGCAATGTGCCTCGTCGATCACGAGCAGATCGATCGCCAGTGTTTTCAACCGCGCGAGGAAGCGTTCGTTGGAGAAACGCTCGGGCGCAACGTAGAGCAGCTTCAACCGGCACTCGCGAAGCGCCTGCTGGATATCCTCGAAGTCCTCGCGGTTCACGGAGGAGTCCAGCCGCGCCGCCTCGATGCCGCGCGAGCGCAGGAAATCCACCTGGTCCTTCATCAGCGCAATCAGCGGCGAGACGACGACCGTCAAGCCCTCCAGCAGCAGTGCCGGCAACTGGTAGCAGAGGCTCTTGCCGCTGCCGGTCGGAAACACCGCCAGCGCCGAGCGCCCGGCGAGCAGATGCGCGATCACCGCCTCCTGTCCCCGGCGAAAGGATTCAAATCCGAATCGCTCGCGCAGAATTGCCTGAGCCGCCGCCAATGGGTTCGGGTGCATGCGCGCAAAGGTGTGCCCATAGTTCATGCCCGCACCAAGCGAAAGTTTCGGCGTCGACGAAGGCGTTCCGGCGGAAATAAGGCGAAAGCTCTTAAACAACGTTGCCGCGCAACTGACTGGTCCGGTAGACTCATTCACTCGAGATAGAAACCCCCGTGGCCTTCACTCACACCAATCGTCGCGACAAAACGTATTACCTCCACACCGGCCCGAAACGAGGCGGTGGCGTGCAGCACTTTCTTTCCACGGATCCGAAAGGCGACCTCGCCGATGTCGTGCCCGTAGGGTTCGAGGTTTATGAGACCGTCAATGGCCAGGTCTATCTCCGCCGCCGCAGGCTGTCCGCCATTCACGACGCGGAACTGGACTACATCCGACGCTACCTGACCAAGCTTCCGGGACCAATGCTCCATGCAGCCGAGGTCACGGGCAACATGATCGTCATTCACGAAAGCGAAAACCGGAGCGAGTTGGACGCGCGGCTCGGTGCCTGGCGACCCGGTATCGACCTTGAAGCGATAGCCAGACAGTTTGCCCAATACATGCCACTGATGCGATTCGTGCTTCAGGATAAAACGCGGCGCCTGTTTCTCCCGGAGCGGTATTGCTTTCGCGGGAGTGTCGACCGTTGGATCCCGATCGGCCCGCCGGATAAAATCGAGACGTTGGCCGCGAAGTTCCTCCTCCATTTGGGCCGCGAATCGTTCTACGAGCTTTTCTGACCGTGTCGGGTTTCAAGGGCCTGTTGCTCAAATCGAACCGAACGATTTCGCTCGGTGTAGGAGCCTGCTTGCAGGCGATTCTGCGGCGTCAGAACCCACGCCATCGCCTGCAAGCAGGCTCCTGCAACCCGTTGTCGTCGATTAAACCGATTTGAGCAACAGGCCCTCAACCACTGGCCCGGATAGCCGATGAGGCTGTCGCTCGACACCACGGTGGCCCGCATGTGCGTGTACCAGCAGAAGCTTGGTATCAGAACCGTTTGTCGAACTCGTTGTGCGTGCCGATCCAAAACCATTGGATCACATCGCCGTATCTCACCCCGACCGAGCGATATTTCTGACTAACGCGGACTGACCACACCCCGTCATAACCCTCCAACGGTTTGAAGTGCAGCGAAGGATGACCCGGATTCTGCATGAAAAGCATGTAGGCTTTTCGAGCCGATGCCTTCGCCTCATCCGGCAGTTGACGGTAAAGCACCCAAAACTCCGGCCTCGGCTCGGAAGTCACAAATCCTCCGCGCGCATCGGAAGGAAATGTTTGCCCGCTTTCATCTCGGCCCGAATTTTCTCCGCCAGCGCCCGCAACTTCGGCCGCGGCTTCGGGTCGGCGATGATCCGCTCCCACGCCGCGTCGCCATCCTCCTCGACGGCTGGCGCTTTCTTTTCGTGCTGGGTGTAGAGTTGGCGGCCAAATTTCAGCAACTCGCGGCGTTTGCGCGGGGAGAGCTTCCGGCTCAGTTCGAGCAACTCGGTTTCGGCGGTGGTTTTCATTGCTGCCATGTCTTAGCCGGATGGTTCCGCCGTGCAAAGATTTTTCCCCTTTTTCTCCCTGACGGGCTTGCCGTCCGCACCGGCCGCGCCGTCGTTGCCGCCATGCCCATGACCCTCGATCAAATCGTCGACGAGACCCGCCAGTTGCCGCAGGACGTGCGTGCGGAACTTGTCGAGCGAATCCTGCTCTCGGCGCACGGCGGCATCGCGCCGCCCATCGAAGAGGCTTGGACGCAAGAAACGCGGCGCCGTGTCGCGGACATCCAGAACGACCACGCCAAGGGCATCCCGCTCGATGACGCGCTGGACGAGGCCCGCAAGCGCGTGGGGCTGTGAACCGTGTCATCCACGAGGAGGCCAACCGCGAATTCCGCGACGCCCTCGACTATTACGCGGCGATCAGCCCGGAGTTGGGCGCGCAGTTCTACCGCGAGATGTGAATCAAGCGGCCGATGTCGTGAAACATCATCAGCCAGGCGTCCTCGATTCTCTGCCGGCCGGTAAACAGCACGGCCCGCACCTTGCGCAGCAAATCTTCGTACGTGGCGGAAACCACGAGGGCGCTGGCCGGGGAGGAAAACCGAATCGATGAGCGTGCAGCAGGCATATGAGGTCGGGGTTATTCAACCGAGAGAACACGGTGGCGGCGTGAAAGCCACGGCGAACTACGTCTTTCATCGCCTGCAAGCAGGCTCCTGCCTCCGAGCATCCCAAGTCGGAGCGAGCCTCGGGTGTCCCTACCACCGCGAGTGAACGCTCGTAGCGGCTCGCCGACCCTTTGCCCACCGTCTCCCGAATCTCGCGTCCTTCCCCCGCCTACGTTGCGTCGCGTTTTTCCAGCCCTACGTCACATCGCCGCCAGCAGCTTGCGCAGCGTCTCGTCAACCAGCTTTGGGTTCGCCTTGCCCTTCGCGGCTTTCATCACCGGGCCTTTGAACGCGTTGATCGCGCTATCCTTGCCGGACTTGAATTCGGCCACGGCCTTCGCGTTGGCACCAATCGCATCGCGGCACCACTGTTCGAGCTCGCCGGCGTCGGTGGGTGCAGCTCTGAGGCCACGGCGATCGGCAATGCTCTCGGGCATTTCCCCGGAACCGAACATCTCGACGAAAATCTCCTTCGCCGCGTTGGTGAGCACCGTGCCGGACTCCACGAGCTGCACGAGGGCCGCGATGTGCGCCGGACGAACGCGACACACCGCCAGGGGACTCTGTTGTAGCTCGGGGCTCATCCCCGACATTGTCCGATCCGTCGGCGATAAACCCCGACCTGCACCCGAACTGCTCCGGCCAAGCTCGCGCAGCAGATCGTTCACAATCCAGTTCCCCACCGCCTGCGGCTTGCCACTGAGTTTCGCCGCCTCCTCAAAGTAGTCGGCCAAATCCTTGTCCCATACGAGCACGGAGGTCAGGGTGTAAGGCACCTGATATTGCTCGAAGAACCGGCGCTGTTTGGCGAACGGCAACTCCGGACACTCAGCCGCGATTCGACGCTTCCACGCTTCATCGACCTTTACGGGCATGAGATCCGGATCGGGAAAGTAACGATAGTCGTGCGCCATCTCCTTCGAGCGCAGCGACTGCGAGATGCCGGATTCGCCGTCGTAGTCGCGCGTCTCCTGCACCAGCGTGCCGCCGCGCTCCACGACGGCGAGCTGGCGCTTGATCTCGTGCGCGATGCCGTCACGAACGAAGGAAATCGAGTTGAGATTTTTCAGTTCGACCTTGATACCAAGCTCTGTCTCGCCAACCGGCCGAATGGAAATGTTGGCGTCGCAGCGGAGCTGGCCCTTCTCCATGTCGCAGTCGGAAATGCCGCCGTAAATCATGGTCGCGCGCAGCGAGGTCAGGTAGGCGAACGCCTCCTCGGCGGTGTGCAGCGCGGGCTCGGAAACGATTTCCATCAGCGGCGTACCGGCGCGGTTGAAGTCCACGAGCGAGTCGGTGGCGCCGTGGTTCAGCTTGCCGACATCCTCCTCGAGGTGAATGCGCGTGAGCGGAATTTTCTTGTGCCCGCCCATCACGTTGCGCGCCGGCCCGGGCAGCTCGATTTCCACGGCGCCGCCGCGACAGAGCGGCTGGTCGTATTGGGAAATCTGGTAGTTCTTTGGCGAGTCGGGATAGAAATAGTTTTTTCGATCCCATTTGCACACGGGAGCGATGTCGCAGCCGAGGAGCAGGCCGGCCTTGATGATGGCGTCGAGCGCCGCCTTGTTCATCACCGGCAGCGTGCCGGGCAGTGCGAGCACGACCGGATCGGTCAGCGTGTTGGGCTCGTGGCCGTAGCCGGTCGCGACCGGGGTGAAGATCTTCGAACGCGTCTTGACTTGGACGTGGACCTCCAGACCGATGACGGCTTCGTATCCTGCGGAAGGCTCAGTCACAGAGGGCACAGAGACAGCTGAGGAGGTCACAGAGCAAGGCGACGAACGCCGTCTTTGAGCCACCGGCTTCGAAAATTGACCAGCAGGTCGAGCTGACAACCACTGAATTTCAAATAGGTTAGAACCTGCGCCTCGTGCACATCAGCCAATGCGTCGACCGCTTTGAGTTCCACGACCAATTTATTCTCGACCAGCAAGTCGAGTCGATAGGCGTCTTCGATCAAAAGTCCTTTGTAAGTTATCGGGCACACTCTTTGCGCGACAAAGCGAATACCGCGAAGGGTGAGCTCATGTTCCAACGCGCGTTGATAGGCCGACTCAAGCAATCCCGGGCCCAAGTCCCGATGGACTTCAATCGCCGCGCCGATCACTGTTTCCGTAAGCTTGTTCATTTCAGTATTCATCTCTGTGTCCTCCGGTTTGTTCTCTGTGCTCTCTGTGTCTCACAAGATTGGATGCCTCGTGCCCCAGTCGTGCGCGCGCTCGTAGGCGTGGGCGATGGCGAGGAGGGCGGCTTCTTGAAACGGCTGGCCGATAAGCTGCGCGCCGATGGGCAGGCTGCGGTCGGTGAATCCACAGGGCACGCTGATCGCGGGCAGCCCGGCCAGGTTCACCCCGATGGTGTAGATGTCGCAGAGGTAGAGCGCGAGCGGGTCGGACTTCTCGCCGATCTTGAACGCGGGCACCGGTGAGGTCGGCGTGATGAGCGCGTCGACCTCGCGGAACGCGTTGAGAAAATCCTGCCGGATGAGCGTCCGCACTTTCTGCGCGCGGAGATAGTAGGCGTCGTAGTAGCCGCTCGAGAGCACGTAGGTGCCGAGGATAATCCGGCGCTTCACCTCCGCCCCGAAGCCCTCGGAGCGGGACTTGAAGTAAATGTCCACGGCGTCCGTCGTGTCCTTCGAACGGTGGCCATAGCGGATGCCGTCGTAGCGGGCGAGATTCGACGAGGCCTCGGCGGTCGCGATCACGTAGTAGGCGTCGAGGCAGTATTGGGTGTGCGGCAGCGTGATCTCTTTGATTTCGCACCCCTCGTGCCGGTAAAACGCAATCGCCCGCTCGACGGCGGCGGCGATTTCCGGGTCGAGACCCTCGCCGAAATACTCTTTCGGAATGCCGAGCTTCCACGGGCCCCGGCGCCGGCCCAGCTCGGCCCGGTACTTGGGGATCTCGATCTTGCAGGAGGTCGAGTCGCGTTCGTCGTGTCCCGCGATGACGCCGAGCACGAGCGCGGCGTCCTCAACCGTGCGCGCGAACGGGCCGATCTGATCGAGCGATGACGCGAAGGCGACGAGCCCGTAACGTGAAACCAGCCCATAGGTGGGCTTGAGCCCGACGACGCCACACAGCGCGGCCGGCTGGCGAATCGATCCGCCGGTGTCCGAGCCGAGCGTCGCGCCCGCCTCGCCCGCGGCGAGCGCAGCGGCGCTGCCGCCGGACGAACCGCCCGGGACGCGGGTGGTGTCCCACGGATTATGCACGGGGCGAAACGCGGAATTTTCCGTCGACGAACCCATCGCGAACTCGTCGCAGTTGAGCCGGCCCCAGAGGACGGCGCCCGCATCCTTCAACTTGCGCGTGACGGTGGCATCGTAGGGCGAGACGAAGTTGGCGAGCATGTTGCTCGACGCCGTGAGCGGCTGGCCGGCAACGGCGATGACATCCTTCAGTCCGACCGGAATCCCGTCGAGCGGGCCCCTCGCCTGCCCCCCGGTTCGACGCGCGTCCGATGCGGCGGCCTGGGCGAGGGCACCGGCCTCGTCGAAGGAGTTGAACGCGTGCACGCGGCCGTCCACTGCCCGGGTGCGCGCGATCACTGCCCCGGTGAGCTCGACGGCGGAGATCTTTTTCGCTTCGAGCGCGGCGGCGAGCTCGGTGATGGGTTGGAAGAAGATATCGGACGGCACGCGGGGAAATTTCGTTTGTAGGGGCGGTGCTTGACGCCGCCCGGAGTGTGGGCCGTCGCGGGCGTCGGCAAGCGACGCCCCTACGATTCATTCGACGACCTTTGGCACCACGATCATGTGGTCGCGCTGCGCCGGCGCGTTCTTGAGCGCAAGTTCGACCGGCAGGCCGGGCTGGGGAACGTCCTCGCTCCACACGTTGTAGACGGCAAATGCGTGCGCCGTCGGTTCCACATGACTGACGTCCACTTTCGCGAGTTGTTCGATGTGGTGGAGCACGTCGCCAAGTTGCCGGGCGAATTGCGCCTTTTCCCCGGGCGTGAGTGTGAGCCGGGCGAGTTTCGCCACGTGGTCGATGTTCAGATCGGTTGGTTGGGACATGACGGCAGAAAAGCCGCGTTTATGCGGCGTCGCCGGGGTCGAAGCAACGGATCATTTCCGTTCCCCTTGAATCTCCAGATTCTTGAACTCGCCGAGGTCATCGAACGAGCCCAGTCCGATCCAGCCATGGTCAAGGGTCTTGTCCCTGGCGGTCAGGACCGGTGTTTCCAGGTCGTCGAAAAAAACGGCGATCGCTCCCGTGGCGGTGTCGTGGACCAGCTTGAGGCGGTGCCACGTGCCGGGTTGCCACGGACTGCCCGCGGTGCGCGTTGCCGTGATGGCCTTGCGGTCGGCGTGGTTGACGAGATGGATCTGGTGGTGGACGGCGTCCGCTTTCTCCCCGAGATGCGCGTAATAGAATCGGGTGTCTTCCTGGCGGGCAAAGGCAAGGCAAAGGTCGTTGTTGCCGGCGTCGAACTTGGTCAGCCGGGCATCGACCGTGAGGGTGAATGATTTCCAGTCGGCGGTGGCCAGCCAGGCCAGGTTGAACG
>JACQWL010000069.1 GCA_016209255.1 Verrucomicrobiota bacterium | reverse complement strand
GCGATCCCTTTTCTCCAGGAAGCGGGCACAAAAATAGACCGTGGCGTCGAAAACGATCTGTGCTTTTTGAAAGGAGTGTAATGCTTCGTAACCGCCGTGGGGTGGAATGAATCCTTCCACCGGCTTGGATGCAGCTTCGTTAGAGGGCGTCGGATCCTTTGAGTCCCTTTTGTCCTCTTGTTTCACGGCGTCCACGATCCGCAAACGAATCGGGCTCGAAACGCTACGCGCTCGTGACCCCAAAATTTGGGTCAAAACCGCCTTGCCCCGCAGCGATGGACCTCGGCCCGGCGCCCGGACACGAAGGGCGTGTCAAGCCGTCCGCCACGCTCGGTCACTCCCCCAGTTGCTCGAACGAAATCTTCAGGCCCGGCAACAGCTTCGAGCCGACCTTCTCCGCGCCCACGCCGCGCGCGTGCTGCCGGTAAGTCCCCTCCGCCAGGACGAACACCTCGATGAGCCGCGAATCGGGATCGACGATCCAGTATTCCGCGACGCCGGACTGCTCGTAGAGCGCCTTTTTATCGACGCGGTCGCGCCGCCAGGTGCCCTCGGAAATGACTTCCACCAACAAATCCGGCACGCCGCGGATGCAGTTCTGGATGATGTTCGCCTTCGCCGTCGGGACATAAACTACGTCTGGCTGCACCGCCTTGCGCCCGCTGAACACCACGTCGATCGGGCTGACGAAAACCCGCCCGAGTCGGCGCGGTTTCACGTAACCCTTCAGCGCTTCGGCAACATTGAAAACGATGGTCTGATGTTGGGGTCGGGGCGCGGCTGACATGATGATTTCTCCGTCCCACAACTCCGTGGGTTGATTGGTTTCCGGCAGCTCGGCCGCCATCTCGTCGTAGGTCCAGCGGCGCTTCGCCTTGGGCCGCGACAGCGTTGCGGTGGTCATGGCGGCAAACAAGCCCACCTCGCCGGCAAAATCAAATCCTCATTTTCCCCGGGCGCCGCTACTTCACCAACAGCCAGCCGACCCAGGCCAGGCCGCCAACCAGCACGACGAAAAGCAGCAGCCACAGGGCCAGTTTCAGCACCTTCATCAAAAGCCAGATAACCAGGGCCGCCACCAGCGTCGCGCCGAGCACGACCACCCAGTCCGGGTACGCACTCAAATCGACGACCGTGATTTTTTCCGTTAACCGCGCGAGTACCACGCCACCAAGAAGCCGCACCGGCACGACCACTCCAAGCAAAAAGCGGGGGCGCAAAAAGCGGTTGCGGCAATCCACATTACTTCGACGTGCGGCGGCGAGTGGCATCTGGGGCTAGAACAAAATGATTTGCCCCGTGCCGCACCGCCCGCCCTGCTCCACACGTGCAATCCAAACCGCAGCTCATTGCCTGGCTCACCTGCGACGGCGTCCATATCGACCCCTCCTCGGGCAAGCACACCATTCTCGGCATTTTTTCCAACATCCACGGACACAAGTTTCCCATCGTCCACCCGTTCATGATCTGGTTCCTGAGCATCACCGACTGCGCGCCGGGCGAGCACCGGCTGAAAATCTCGATGGGCTTCAACAACGCCAACCCCGAGCAGCTGCTCCAGCGCCCGTTCAAGTCGCACAGTCCGATGGATCGGATCAATCTCATCAATGAAATCCGCAATCTTCCCTTCCCCGCGCCGGGCGAGTACGCGCTCCTGATTGAGATCGACGAGGAGCCGCTGCTCGGGACTTCCATCGTGGTCACCGCGAACCCCATCCCGCCGACCAACTGACCCGTTGCGCATGCCTGCTCCTCAACCCGGGTTCGACCTCATCGGCGTCGGTTCGCCGATCATGGATCTGCTGGCCCGTGTGTCCGACGCGTTCCTGCAGCAAAACGTCGCGGGCGAAAAAGGCGGCATGGTGCTCGTCGAGCACGACGAAATGCAGCGCATCGTTGGGCTGCTCGACGCCCGGCCCGCTTACTCCACCGGCGGCTCCGCGGCCAACGCGACCTACAACGCCGCCCGCCTCGGCCTCCGCGCCACGTTCCTCGGCAAGCTCGGCAACGACGATCTCGCCCGGGTCTACTGTCAGGCCTTCGACGCCGCCGGTGTGGACGGCAGCCGGTTCAAACATGGCGCCCAGGCCAACGCGCGTTGTCTCGCGCTCGTCACACCCGACGCACAACGCACGATGCGCACGCACCTCGGCGCGGCCATGACCCTCGCGCCAGATGAAGTCGGCGCGGCTGATTTTCACGGCTGCCGTCACGCGCACATCGAGGGATATCTGGTGTTCAACCGCGCCCTCGCCGACGCGGTGCTCGCCGCCGCCCGCGCCGCCGGCTGCACGACCAGCCTCGATCTCTCGTCGTTCGAAGTCGTCAACGCCTCCCGCGACTGGCTGTTCCGGCAGTTCCACCGCGGGATCGACGTGGTCTTCGCCAACGAAGACGAAATCCGCGCTTTGTTTCAGGATGCGACGTCCGACTACGGCACGCTCGCCCGAAAACTCGAGGGCCACGGCGTGCTCGCCGCGGTGAAAGTCGGCAAGGACGGGGCGTGGCTCGCGCACGCCGGCCAGCTTCATTTCGTCCAGCCGGTCGCGGTGGCAAATGTGGTTGACACCAACGGCGCCGGTGACGCGTGGGCGGCGGGGTTTCTGTTTGGCCACCTGCGCGGCTGGTCGTTGCCGGCCTGCGGGGCCCTCGCCTCGTTGCTCGGCGCCGAAACGGTCGCGCACATGGGTCCGATTATTCCAGAGTCGCACTGGTGCGACGTTCGCGCGCGCGCCCTGGCGTTGGGCCCAGCAGAGTCCATGCAGTAGATGGAGGTGGGCCGTGCGCTCCGCGCGCGGTGGGCCGACAGACGCGCCTGTAACCGCGCGCGGAGCGCACGGTCCACCAACCTCACGCCCGGCCTGCCGGCCCGGTCGATTCGCCGATGACGAGCTGCGGCTCGATGGTGCGGACGATCGGCATCGCGCGCGACGGCTGGCCAAGCTGGGACAGAATTACCTCTGCCGCAATGGGCGGAACTCCGATTGTTTCACCAACGCGAGCAGCGTCCGCCAGTGCCCTCCGTTGTCGACCGTCCAGCCCTGGGCCATTTTCGTCGAACTGTCAGGCGCGACCACCGCTTGCTCCCGTTGGAAACACCCGTTTGTGCTCATTGGAACCGGGCCTGCCTTCAGTTTGTCAAACCTCCCCCGCCCGAGCCTGCGTCGCACCGCGCGACGAGGAGTTCTTGTCCACCCAAACGCTCCATGAAACACTCCAAGATAATCCTGACGCTCGTCCGCTTTTGCTTCGCGCTCGCCTGCGCCGCGTTTGCCGCCGCCCCGGCCGTCGCCCAAACCTCCGCTTCCGGCACCATCACGGGCCGCGTGCTGAACGTCACCACCGGGAATTATCTCAACAACGCCCGCCTCACCGTCGAAGGCACGACCCTCGAGGCCTTCACCGACCAGTCGGGCAATTATCGCCTGACCGGCGTGCCGGCCGGCACTGTCGCGGTGAAGGTGTTCTACACCGGCCTCGCCGTACAGTCTGCGAATGTCAGCGTCGCGGCCGGGGGCGCGGCCGTCCAGGACTTCAGCCTCGCCAGCAGCGGTGACACCCGTTCCGGCGAAATTTTCAAGCTCGACGAGTTCGTCGTCGCCGGCACGCGCGAAACCAACGCCAGCAACATCGCGATCAACGAACAGCGCTTCGCCGCCAACATCAAGAACGTCGTTTCGTCCGACGCGTTCGGCGACGTCACCGAGGGCAACGTCGGCGAGTTCGTCAAATATCTTCCCGGGATCACGGTCGATTACGTCGCGGCCGATGTCCGCACGATCTCCGTGCGCGGCTTCGCCGACAACTTCACGAATGTCACGTCCGACGGCGCCCGCATGGCGAGTTCCGCCTCGGGCAGCACCATCCGCACATTCGAGCTCGAGCAGGTGTCGATCAACAATGTCTCGCGCGTCGAGGTGACGAAGGTGCCGACGCCCGACCAGGCGGCCGACAGCCTGGGTGGTTCCGTCAACATGGTCAGTCGGAGCGCCTTCGAGTCGTCCCGCACCCAGTTTCGCTACCGGCTCTACACCAGCTTCAACAGCGAGGATTACCAGGTCTTCAAGAAAACGCCCGGCCCCGGCAACGAGAACACCTTCAAGGTATTGCCAGGGGTCGATTTCAACTACATCGCCCCGCTCACGAAAAACTTCGGGCTCATCGTCAACGGCCTGAGCTCAAACCAATTCAACGAGCAGCACCGCTCCCAGCCCACATGGCGCTTCACCGGCGCCGGCGCGACCGTCACCAACCCGTACCTCCGCCAGTATCAAATTCAGGACGGACCGAAGAACACGTTCCGCGACTCCTTCAGCGTCAAGGCCGACTGGCGCCCCGCCCCTGACCACCTGATTTCCGCCGGCGCCCAAGCGAATTATTACCATTCGTTTTTCGGGAACCGCAACTTGAACTTCGACGTCGGCAGCAGCGAGGTGCCCACGCCCGCAACCGGCACGCCGCTCACGTTTGGACCCGCCTTCACCTCCGGCGCCACGGGGCGCGGCACCGTCACGCAAGGCGGCTCGTTCCGCGACAAATACGGCGCGACGCGCGCCGCCAATCTCACTCACACCTTCAAGGGCCGGGAGTGGCAGATCGACTCCGGCCTCAATGCCTCCATCTCGAAGACGTGGTATCGCACCAGCGAGCGCGGCCACTTCGCCGGCGTGAACACCTCACTCGTCGGTGTCTCCCGCGTCCTCTACGAAGGCATCACCTATCCGAAGCCCGGAAAGTTCACCGCCCTCGATGCCGCGGGCAACACCATCGACTACACCAATCCGGCCAATTACCGCATTACGACGCTCGGCAACACGCCGGTCGACGCCCGCGACGAATTCAAGGTCGCCCGGCTCAACGTGAAACGCGCCCTCGGCTTCCTGCCCTTCGAGGCGAGCCTCAAGTTCGGCGGCCTCGTCCAAAAACAGGATCGCGACATCACGAGCTATAACTACAACACGACCTTCGTCGGCGCCGACGGCGTTGCCAATACCGCCGACGACAGCATGGCTCCATACGTCGACGGCAGATACCTCGGTCAGGACAACGGCTTTGGCTTCACGCGGCTCGCATTCCCCGACGCCTATCGCCTCTGGGAAGCGACGAAGTCCAACCCCGGTTATTTCAGCACCACGACCGCGCAGGCCGTGACCAACGAGACCAACCGCATCAACGGCTCGCTCCAGTTCTCGGAAAAATCACCGCCGCCTATACCCAGCTCGAAGCCCGGCTCTTCAAGAACCGCCTCGGCGTCGTCACCGGGGTGCGGTATGAAAAAACCGAGGACACCGGCCGCGGCCCGCTCGTCGACCCGGATGCCCCGTTTGTGCGCGGCGCCGACGGCAAGTTTACCCTCGTCAGCGGCGCGCGCGTGCGCAAGCCCGAAACCGGCGCCGCCGCTTCGCTCCAGGAGCTCGCCCTGGTGCGCAAGGAGCGCGCCGCCTACGCGGAACGCGAGTACCACGACTACTACCCGAGTTTCCACTCCACGTTCAACGTCACCGAAAATCTGCTCTTCCGCGCCGCCTACGCCAAAACCTTCGGCCGCCCTGACCTCGGCTCGATCATCCCCAACACCACCATCGACGAAAACGACAATCCCAACCCACCCCCCGGCACGCCGCCCGGAACGATCAATTTCGTCAATTCGGGCCTGAAACCCTATTCGGCGAGAAACTACGACTTCTCGCTCGAATACTACTTCCCGAAAGGCGGACTCATCTCGGCCGGCGTCTTCCGGAAGGATCTCACCGACTTTTTCGGCTCAATCAATACGATCGCCACCCCGGCGATCCTCGACCAGCTCGGCCTCGATTCGCGTTACGTTGGCTGGACGATCGTCAGCCGCCTCAACGTCGGC
>JACQWL010000644.1 GCA_016209255.1 Verrucomicrobiota bacterium | reverse complement strand
GCCGCGACCAGCCGATCGATCACCAAGTCCACCATGATTTCCCGGGTCCCCGCGCCGGTGGGAACCAGCCCGGCATCGTCCAGGTTCTTGATCTCCCCGTTGAGCCGTACGCGCTGAAAACCGCGCTGCCGGAGCCGGGGCAGTTCGTCGCGGAGCACGCTGGGTTTCGCGCGCAGGGCGAACGCGAGCAGGATGATGCGTTCGCCGGCGCACTCGGCGAGCACCCGTTGCACGTTGTCGTCGAGCGAGCGCTGGATGACGCGGCCGCCGTCCTTCGGACAGATCTGCTCGCCGGCCAGCGCCCAGAGCAATTGCGCGTAATCGGCAATTTCGGTCACGGTGGCAATGGTGCTGCGCGGGCCACCTCCGCCCCGACGCTGCTCGATTGCGAGCACCGGCGACAAACCGTGGATGAAATCGACATCCGGCCGCTTCAGCTGGTCGAGCACCTGCCGCGCCTGCGCACTGAGGGACTCGATGTACTTGCGATAACCCTCGGCGTAAATCGTGTCGAAGGCCAGCGACGACTTGCCCGAGCCGCTCGGGCCCGTGATCACGACAAGCTTCCCCCGCGGGATGCGCAACTCGAGGTTCTTCAAGTTGTGCTCGCGCGCGCCTTTGATGTGAATGTGGGTCGCGGCCTGCATGAGTCGAACGCGCACCCTTGCGAAATTCCACCCGGCGTCAAAGCGAGATGTGGTTTTAGCAGTGACGATTCTGTCGAGGTGTAGGGGCGCCGCTTGCTTGCCGCGCCGCACCCCGGCGGAGGCGCGCCGACGCCCGGCATACGACGTGGAAGCGGGCGTCGGCAAGCGACGCCCCTACCCACACCAATTAGTTTGCACGGCGCGACGGGTAGACGGGGTTCTACTCCATGGATACGGCTTGGTCGCAGCCCGCACTTTCGTAGTTCGTTCTTGCCCCGGCGCGATTGACGCCATTTGAGTTATTCGCAATCAACCCGTGTCGCCGGTCCGCAACCCGAAACCCTGACGTCAGACCTTCTTGCGCGGAGGTGTGCGTACATGAAAAACCTTATGAAAGACCAAGCGTATTCCCGAGTCGTGTCGTCCCTCGCCCGCGTGTCCTTTGCCGCCGGCCTCGGGCTGGCGTTGCTGGCTCCGCCGACGCATGCCGTCCCCTTCGCCATCGGCGACGTGAAAGGCAGCTTCGACACGACGTTTTCGTTCGGCGGTCTCTACCGGCTGAAGGATCCCAACACCGATTATTACGGCACGACCAACGTGTTCAAGGGCGTGGCGGGCTGGCAAAACTCAGCCAACACCGACGATGGCAACCTCAACTATGGCAAAGGCTGGGTTTCCGAGGTCTTCAAGAGTTCCCATGAACTCGAACTGAAGTATGGCGACTATGGCGCGCTGGTTCGCGGGTATTGGTTCGCCGACTTCCGCAGCGATGATACGTTGCGCACGAAATTGTCCGACCAGGCGAAGGACCGCGTCGTTAACAGCGCCCAGTGGCTCGACATTTATGCGCGCGGCAAATTTACCATCGGCGCCGGCATGCCGCTCGACCTGCGGATCGGGCGCCAGGTGCTCAGCCTCGGCGAGAGTACGTTCATCCCAAACGGCAACAACGTCGTGAACGCCGTCGATCTTTCGAAGCTGCGTGTCCCGGGCGCCGAGTTGAAGGAGGCGTTTTTGCCGGTAAACATGGTGAAGGCCTCGATTGGCCTCACGCCCAACGTGACCCTCGAGCCATTCTGGCTCCTCGAATTTCGGCGCAACGAGCTCGAGCCGGCCGGCACGTATTTCTCGACGAACGATTTTGCGACCCGGGGCGGATCCAATGTCTTCCTCGGGTTTGGCACGCTCCCGGACACCGGTACGCTCGGCATGATCCCGCGGGAAAAGGACCGCGACGCGGGCAACCTCAACCAGTTCGGACTCGCCGCCCGCGTCCTGGCGCCCGGCCTGAACAACACCGAATTCGGCATTTACTACGCCCGCTACAACAGCCGTTCGCCGGTCATCAGCGCCCGCACACCGACCTCGCCCATCAGCACCGCGCTTGTGGTGGCCACGGCCAGCAACCTGGCGGCGCCGCTGGTCCCCTCGCTGATCGCAGCCGGCATTCCAGCGGCCAACGTGTCCGCGGCGCTCACCACGCTGATCGGCGCCGCGCTCACCGGCGTACCGGCGGCCGCGTTGCCCGCGAACCTGCAGCCCTTCTATCCATCCGTCGCGACGATCGCCGCCGGCGCGGGCCGAATCGGCCTCCTCACCGCCGCCGCCACGGGCCGCTACTTCACCGAGTATCCCGAAGGCATTAATATGTTTGGCGCCAGCTTCAACACCTCCGTCGGCAGCACCGGCATTTCATGGCAGGGTGAAATCTCGCTCAAGAATGACGTGGCCCTCCAGATTGACGACGTCGAACTGCTCTTCGCCACCCTTTCGTCGCTCACCCCGGTGTTTGGCGCCAACAATCAAATCGGGAACTATTTCGGGCAGCTCAACCGCGAGGTCCCGGGTTACCGCCGCCACAATGCCTGGACCGCCCAGACGACGCTGACGAAGGTCTTCGGTCCGACCCTCGGCGCACAGCAACTCACGGTGCTCGGCGAAATCGGCGGCGTGTGGGCCAATCTCCCTTCGAAGGACGTGCTGCGCTACGACGGCCCGGCCACCTTCACCGGCGGCAACCCCGCCGCCATGACGGCCACCGGCTTCGGCGCCATTCCCGCCACCCCGACAGAAGCGTTTGCCGACAGCTTTTCGGGCGGCTACCAGATTTTCGGACGACTCGATTACAATAACGTCTTCCCGAACGTGAATCTCCAGCCCTCCGTCGCCTTCACCCACGACGTCCGCGGCAACACCCCGCTTCCGCTGGGCAACTACATTCGCGGCCGCAAGAGCATCAATCTCGCCCTCGAGTTCGTCTACCGCAACGCCTGGTCGCTGGAGATGCGCTACGTGAATTACTTCGGCGCCGGCCGTTTCAATCTCCTCGGCGATCGCGATTATTTCGCCACCACCGTCAAATATTCGTTCTAGCCCCCGCTGCCGCATGAATACCTCCCTCCATTTTCCACCCCGCCGCTTTCTGTGCTCCGCGCGGCACCTGTCCGCCATGGCGCTGGCCACGGCCGGTCTTCTCGGGGCCGCCACTTTGACGCGCGCGGCGGTTTCCGAGGCTGACGCCGCCCGGCTCGGCAAGGAACTCACCCCGCTCGGCGCGGAGAGGGCTGGCAACGCCGATGGCTCGATTCCCGCCTGGGCGGATGGCCTCACGGCGCCGCCCGCTGGCTACAAGGTCGGCGATCATCACCCCGATCCGTTCGCGACCGACCAGCCGCTCTTCACCATCACGCCGGCCACCGCCGCTCAGTACGAGTCGAAACTCTCCGCCGGTCACCTCGCCGTGCTCAAGGCCTACGGCAACTACAAGCTGACCGTCTACCCAACACGCCGCAGCGCTTCGAACCCGCAACGCGTCTATGACGCCACGCGCCGAAATGCCACGACCGCGCAGTTGATTTCCCACGGCAACGGCATCAGCGGGGCCATCGTCGGCGTGCCGTTTCCCCTGCCGCAGAACGGCCTCGAAGTGGTCTGGAATTTCCTCACCCGCTATCGCGGCGTCGCCGCCACGCGCCATATCGACCAGGCCGCGGTCGAACGCGGTGGTGGTTATCAGCTGGTGAAATTGGAGGACGAGTTTCTGTTCAACTACACGCGCCCCGACATCACGGCGAAGGAACTCGAGAGCAGCAATGTGCTCATCTTCTTCAAGCAGGCCACCGTCGCCCCCGCCCGCCTCGCCGGTACGATCCTCGTGGTGCAGGAGACGATGGACCAGGTCAAGGAACCGCGCCGCGCCTGGCAGTACAACGCCGGCCGCCGCCGCGTCACGCGCGCCCCGAATGTCGCCTACGACAATCCTGGTACCGCCGCCGACGGACAGCGCACGAGCGACCAGTTCGACATGTTCAACGGCGCGCCCGATCGCTACGAGTGGAAGCTCGTCGGAAAAAAGGAGCTGATCGTGCCCTACAACTCCTACCGGCTCCACAGCAACAAAACCAGGAGCACCGACATCCTGAAGCCGCTCCACATCAACCAGGACCTGGCCCGTTACGAACTCCACCGCGTATGGGTGGTCGATGCCACGCTCAAGTCCGGAACGTCGCACCTGTACGCCCGCCGCACGTTCTACATCGACGAGGACAGCTGGCAAATCCTCGCCGCCGACCAGTATGATGGCCGCGGCCAGATGTGGCGCGTCTCGGAGGCGCACTGCATCAATTACTACGATGCCCAGACCTTCTGGAGTACGCTCGAGGTCCACATCGATCTCCAAAACGGCCGCTACCTGGCCATCGGTCTGGACAACGAAAATGCGATGTATGACTTCAACATCAAGCGGACGCCGGGCGACTTCACGCCCGACTCGTTGCGCCGCGAGGGGGTCCGGTGATCGAAATCGTGGCGGCGGACCGTGACCGCCGATGCGATATTGTAGCGGCGGTCTATGACCGCCGGCGCGATGCACGCTGATCGCTCAGCGGTAACGATGCACTCGAAATGCAGGGGCGGGGGGGGGGGGGGGGGGGGGGGGGCCGGGGGG
>JACQWL010000068.1 GCA_016209255.1 Verrucomicrobiota bacterium | reverse complement strand
GGGGGAGAAGAGGCGGCCGATCGGGAAAGTCCTGCAAAGGCTTCGTCGAAACAGAGGGAGCGAGACTCGCCGGGAATTTGGGTCAACAGAATTTGCGAAGGCTGTGGGTGCAGCCTTCCCGGTGTTTTCCAGTTGTGCGGTTAACCGCACAAATGACGATCGGTCCCTGGTTCACCGGTCAAGAGCCGTGTCCGGCAGTGCGTCCCGCCCGACCCCAAAGCCACGTTGCCGCGCCATCATTTCCGCGTGGCGCCGCGACGCGGCACGGGATCGATCTTCTGCAGTTCCCGCTCACTCCACGCATCGGAACGGCCGGCAGTCGCGGCGCGGATCGCCTTGACCTGCCCGGGTTCGATCGGCGACGCGGAGTGCCCCCACTCGCGGCGCACATACGTGAGCACCGATGAAATCTGCTGGTCGTCGAGCGCACCCAGCGCGGCCATGTCGCCCATGTGCACGCGGCCCAGCACGGTGATCTGACCGCGCACCCCGTGGAGGATAATTCGGACAATGCGCTCCGGCGAGCCCAGCACCCACTCGGAGTCGAGCAACGGCGGCGCCACCCCATCGAGACCGCGCCCGTCGATCTGGTGGCACGCCGCGCATACGGCGGTGAAAAGCGTTTTTCCCGCTTCGAAGCGGGTTTGTTGCCCGGCGGTCAGCGGCGTCACGGCGGCCTGTACTGCGACCCCCGGCTTGCCCGGCCAGACGACGATTTCGTCGAGCCTCGCGAGCCGGGCCTTGTAGGCGGGATGCTGCACGAGTTCCTTCCAGCCCGCGGGTGCCTGGGCGAACTGCAGCGGACGGCGCGAAGCCCCGGCGGCGGCGGCGATGCCGTCGACCAGTGCCGCCGTTCGCCGGTTGCTGCCGGGCGGCGGCGCGGCGGCGAGCGAGAAGAGTCGTTCGATCGCTGACAGTTGCCGCGAGGTAAATATGCCGCCGGCAAGCCCGGAGAGGATCTGGTTGGCGTCGGCATCTTCGGGCTTCCATCCTGCATTGGTCACGAGGTGTTCGAGCAACGGCAACTCGCGCCCGGCCAGACCGCTGTAAAGCGCGTCGCAGAGGAACGTTTTGCCCGGATGCGTGCGAGCCGTTTCCGCGAGGGCGCGGTCGACCGCCGGATCGCGGGCGTTGCCGAGTGACAACACGGCCTGGAGCTGCACTTCCGGCACCTTGTCCTTCGTCAACGCCAACAGGCGCGCCAACAGTTCGGCGCGCCCGGCGTCCGGCAGAAAACGTTCGCTGAGACGGACGGCCATGGCACGCACGATTGGGTCCGGGTGGTCGAGCGAAGCGACGACGGTGGCGCGATCGAGCGCGCCCATGCCCTCGAGCGTCCACAGGGCATGCACGCGCCCGAGCGGCGGCGCGCCCGCGGTCGCGATCCGGCGGATGGCCGGCACGACCGCCGGGTCGCCGCGCTCGATGAGAATGCGCTGGGCGGTTTCGCGCCACCACGAGTTGGGATGCGAGAGGCGCTCGACCCATTGCGACGGCGTAAGCGGGGCGAGCCGCGTGGCCCGCGGTGCCGGCTTGTCCGCCGGCACCACGCGATAGATTCGCCCGAGATGCTGCGGGTGCACGAGCCCCCGTTCCTCGCTTTGCTTGCGGAGGTAGGACGTGAGTGAGATGCGGTGTTCGATGACGCCGCGGTAGAAATCGACAATGTACAATGCGCCGTCGGGCCCCGTGGAGAAACCGACGGGACGAAAGCGCTCGTCCGTCGAAGCGATGAACTCGCGGCGATCGTACGCGTTGCGACCCCGGACCGTACCGTTCTCGCCGGTGAGAACGGAGCGGCGGACGAGATTGGCGGAGGGCTCGGCGACAAACGCGTTGCCGTTGAACTCCGGCAGCAGATCGCCGCGGTAGATCCACGGTCCGCACGCCGCGGTGAACGCCTTGAGCCGGCCACCGCGCAGCATTTCGGGGCGGTAGCCGCGGTTGATGCCGGGATTGACGCGCGCGGGCCAGACGAGCTGATCGGCCGCGGTGTTGACGTTGGTGCCGGCGAGCCGCGGGTAGTTCGGGTTGCGTTGCAGGTATTCGGAAGGGATGACGTCGACGCGCAGTTGATCGCTGTTGGACCCGTAGTAGAGCCGGCCATGGTCGTCCTGGCCGAGGCCCCACTGGCCGCGGAAGCTGGTGGCGGCGGTTTCCCACTGCCCTTTCGCGAATCGAAATTTCTTCGTGTACGCGGTGCTGTAGATCCAATTGTCGTAGGCCCAGAGCAGGCTGTTGGGGGCGCGCTCCGGATTGGCGAGCTCGGGCCGCTTCGGGTCCACTCTCACGCCATAGTCACCGGCGACCAGGGTTTTTTGGTCGGCCTTGCCGTCGCCATCGGCGTCGCGCCAGAAGGCGAGTTCCGGTGGCGCGCCGATCAGCGCCCCGTCGCCCACGAGCGTGATGGCGCGCGGCAGGACGAGGTGGTCGACGAAAACCTGCGACTCGTCGTAACGGCCGTCGCCATCGCGATCCGTGAGCACGACCACGCGGCCAATCGGGGCGTCTTCGCCGTTGCCCTCGATATCCGCCATGAAACCGCGCATTTCGACGACCCAGAGACGGCCGTCGGTGCCGAACGCGATCGCGACGGGATCCTGCACGAGGGGTTCGCATGCGGCGAGCTCCAGCTTGAAACCGGGCGCCAGCGTGAAGGATTTCAGCGCCTCTTCGGGTGTGCGGGGCGTTCCGGGTGGTATCAGGTGGGCCGGCACGAGCGATTTCTGCACCTCACCCGGCCGGTCGGCGACGTCGCCGATCTGGGCGTGAGCGACGGCGGCGAGACAACACGATGCAAGGAGGATACGGCCAAGGGATGTTGTCGGCATGTTATTGCTCAGGAGGCATCTTGAGGCGGGATGCCAGTCGAGGTGTTACGATTGAAAATTGAGAATTGAAAATCAGGAATCGCTCATTGCGGTTAGCTTCGCCGCCGCTTTTGTCATTCTTCCGACCTTTGCCTTTTGCGGTGGAGACCGATTTTCCAAGAATACGGCAAAGCTGATTACAATCGCGGCACGGCGCCATGGGAAATTCCAAATATCAGGTTTTCAATCATCAATTTTCAATTTCCAAAGCACCGCAGTAGGCAACTCTGGGGCGGGATGCGCACCGTCGGATCCACAAAACGAAAACATGAAAAACATTCACCTCCTCGTGGCAGCGGCGCTGGCCGTCGTGCTTTCGCCGGCGGCCGTGTCGGCGGCGGCGCAGCGCCTGCCCAACATCGTCGTCATCTTTACCGACGACCAAGGCTACGCCGATGTCGGGGTGTTTGGAGCGAAGGGGTTCACGACGCCGAATCTCGATCGCATGGCGGCGGAAGGCATCCGGTTCACCGATTTTCACGTCAGCTCGGCGGTGTGCTCGGCGTCGCGTGCCGCGCTCCTCACCGGCTGCTACCATGGCCGCGTCGGCATCCATGGCGCCCTGGGTCCCAAGGCGACGCATGGGTTGAACCCCGACGAAATGACGATCGCCGAGCTCGTGAAGCAGAAGGGTTACGCCACCGGCATGGCGGGCAAATGGCACCTGGGCCGCCCCCCGGAGTTTCTGCCCGTGCGGCAGGGCTTCGATGAATACTTCGGCCTGCCCTACTCGAACGACATGTGGCCGTATCACCCCGAGGCCAAGAAAGGCACCTATCCACCGCTGCCGTTGATCGAGGGCGACACGGTGATCGATCCCGAGATCACCCCCGAGAAGCAGCGCAGCCTCACGACGTGGTACACGGAACGCGCGGTCAAATTCATCGCGCGAAACAAGGAGCGGCCGTTTTTCTTCTATCTTGCGCACTCGATGCCGCACGTGCCGCTCCACGTGAGCGACAAGTTCAAGGGCAAATCGGAGCAGGGTCTCTATGGCGACGTGATCATGGAGATCGACTGGTCGGTGGGTGAAGTGCTCAAGGCGCTCAAGCAGCACGGCATCGACGAGCACACGCTGGTGATCTTCACCAGCGACAACGGTCCGTGGCTCAGCTACGGCAACCATGCGGGCTCGGCCGCGCCGTTGCGCGAAGGCAAGGGGACGTCATGGGAGGGCGGCACCCGCGTGCCGTTCATCGCGCGCTGGCCGGGCCGGATTCCGGCCGGAAAAGTGCAGGACGAAACGGCGATGACGATTGATTTGCTGCCCACCCTCGCACACCTGACCGGCGCGCCGCTGCCCGCCCGCAAGATTGACGGGCTGAACGTCTGGCCGTTGCTCGCCGCAGAAGCGGGGGCGAAGAATCCGCACGAGGCCTACTTCACGTGGTTTGCGGACAATCAGCTCCAGGCCGTGCGCAGCGGCGAGTGGAAGCTGCTGCTGCCGCACACCTATCGGACGCTCGAGGGCCGGCCCGGCGGCCGGGATGGCATCCCCGCGAAGTACGCTTCACTCGAGGTGAAGCAGCCTGAACTTTACCGCGTCACGCGCGATCGCAACGAGGCGGAGAACGTCGCCGCGCAGAATCCCGAGGTCGTGCGGCGGCTGCTTGCCTTCGCCGAGAATGCGCGGGCCGAACTCGGCGATTCGTTGACGAAGCGGCCGGGCTCCGGCGTGCGGGCGGCGGGGAAAGCGTCGGGCGCTCCCTGAGCCCGTATCCATTCAGTAGAACCCCCATTCACGAATGAGCAGTCGATCACCAAATGGTGTAGGGCTGGCGCTTGTCGCCATGCCGCATTCTTCAGTCGAAAAACGGCGCGTCGGCGAGCGACGGCCCTACACTCTATTGCATCGTTACGGCTGAGGGGGCCGCAGCCCGCGACGAAGCAAATCGTCCTGCGCCGGGCGAAATGTGCGCTGCCGCAATCGTTCTCGTTCCTCGTTCTCGTTCTCTTTCTCTCAGAGGGCGTCCAAAAAGGGTCTCTTGTTTGTCATTCTGAGCGCCAGCGAAGAATCCAATGGAAGGTTCGCCGCCGGAGAACTGCGGCGTTGGTCCAACTGGATTCTTCGCTGCGCTCAGAATGACAGGGCTTTTTCGACGCCCTTTAAGCGATCTCCCAGCCCGCGCGATAGGAGCCACGGATGATGGCGTCGGCCTCGGGGAGACCCTCGGCCCGCATGTTGTCCGCGTCCCATTCAATCCGCCGGCGCATCCGCAGGGCAAGTACGCCGAGGAGGGTGATCTCGGTCAGACGGGCGCCATAGGCGAAATTGCTGCTCGCCGGTTCACCGCCCTTGCAGGCGTCCAGCCAGTCGCGATGGTGGCCGTTGGAACGTTTCAGGGTCGGCGCCGGTTTCGTGACGCTCGCGCGGAGGCTCTCGGGAAACACGCGCGGCAACCCGCCCGCACCATCACATTGGATGACGCCTTTCTCCCCGATGAAGAGCACCCCGCGCTTGGGCAACGGAAAGTTCCCGAGGGCCGCGGGCGTCGCTGGCATCAGGCCGCCCTCGTACCAGTTTAGTCGCAGCGGGGGCCGGCCACCCCGCGCCGGAAAATCGAAATAGACCGTGCACCCGTGGGGGGCGATTTCGTTGTCCAT
>JACQWL010000647.1 GCA_016209255.1 Verrucomicrobiota bacterium | reverse complement strand
TGCCGAAGCTGGAAAAGCGGCTGCCGAAATTCCTGACCGAGGAGCAGATGAAGCTGCTGCTCACGGGACCGCAGCGGTTGCTCGAGAACGGGAGCATCGACGCGCACACGGCGTGGCGCGACCGGCTGGCGATGGAACTGCTGTACGGTGGCGGCCTGCGCGTGAGCGAGCTGGTCGGCCTCGACTACGGCGCGATCGATTTCGAGTCGGGTGTGGCGCGCGTGCTCGGCAAGGGCCGCAAGGAACGGCTGGCGCCGCTCGGTCGCGTGGCGCTCGCGGTGGCGGTGAAGTTTCGCGCCGAATTCGCCCGCCGCACCACGCCGTCAAGTCCGGTCCTCGTAAACGCCGACGGCCGCCGCATGACCGTGCGCGCGGTCCAGCTCATGTTGAAACGCCACCTCGCGCTCGCGGGGCTGCCGCTCGATCTCACGCCGCACAAGCTGCGGCACAGCTACGCGACGCACCTGCTCAACGCCGGGGCGGATTTGCGGCTCGTGCAGGAACTGCTCGGGCACGCGCAGCTCGCGACCACGCAGGTTTACACGCACGTGAGCGTGGCCCGGTTGAAGGAAATCTACGCCCGGGCGCACCCGCGGGCGTGAAACGCTTGCGGTTCAAGGACGGCGCATCCTGACGCCGCGGCTAGGAATCGCTGGCCTCCATCGGGGCGGCATGATTCGCTGCGAATGGAATGACCACAAGAGGGACCGCGTCGCTGTTTCCGCGCCGCCACGGCTGGCGGTGGTTGCCGGTTGTCGTGGTGGGGATCGGCGTGACCGCGTGCTGGTTGCTCAGCCATTTGCTGCCCCAACATGACTATTTTGTGAAACGGCGCGGTGCGATTGCCGCGGTCGAGACGGGGCCGGAGGTCCGCCAGTCGCGAGATTACGTCAGCCAATCAGTCCGCATTACGGGCAGCACCGGGTTGACGGTCGATCTGCGCGTGCTGCGTCCGGCCGGCGGCACGCGGCGGTTGCCGCTCGTCGTGCTGCTCGGCGGGCACCGCACGGGCCGCGATGCCGTTGACGTGGTCGGCGATCCGGGGGCGATTGTCGTGGCGGCGCTGGATTATCCCTATCGGGGTCCGGAACGACCGCATGGTCTCCTGGAATCGGTCGGCAGTGTGCCGGCGATCCAGCGGGGGCTGCGCGACACCCCGCCGGCGGTGTCGTTGGCGCTGGATTGGTTGATTGCCCGACCTTGGGTGGATGCGGCGCGAGTGGAACTGATGGGAGTGAGCCTGGGCGTTCCGTTTGCGGCGGTGGCTGGCGCGTTGGACGATCGCTTTCGTCGCGTATGGCTGATTCACGGCGGCGTCGGAAATCGCGCCTGGATTGCCAACCGGCTGGAGGGACGAATCACGAACAAGCCGCTGCGCGACATGGCGGCCGGTCTGGTGCACCTGCTGGCCTACGGCTCGTCGTTCAAGACGGAGGAATGGGCGCCGCGCATCGCGCCGCGGGCTGTCATCGTCGTCGGGGCCAGGGAGGACGAACAGATGCCGCGGGAAAACGTGGAACAGCTTTACGCCGCGGCGCGCGCGCCAAAGGAAATCCTCTGGAGCGATGGGGGACACGTGGGACCAAACCGGGCCGACATCGTCCGGCAATTGCTCGCGATGGTGCGCAGTCGCATCGATGATCCAGGAAAGTGAAAGTGGCGCCGCAGAGGAACACTTTGGCGCGCAGAGTCACCGACCATCGATACGCGCAGCCAGCGGGGCGAGCGGCTCAGGCGTGGCTGGCGTAATACTCGGAGTGCGGGCTGAACGACACGGTGGCGTCGGCCTTGGGCGCGAAGAGCGGAGCATACTTGCCGGCGAGCTCCCGCAACTGTGCAAGGTCGGGTTCGGTGGCAGGGCGGTAGGCTTTGCCCCCGGCAATGCACCGTTCGGTGATGTCGAAGAAGGAGGTGGGGAGGATCGCGACGACAGGATCGAGCGAGAGGCTGAAACGCATGGCCTGGGCGATCTCGCCCGGCTCCTCGAGGGTGCGATACCACCAGTTGTTGCGGTTCTTCTTTTCCCCGGGCTTCCAGGCGCCGGCGGAGACGGCCTTGATGGCGATCGCGGCCGCACCTTCCTTGCGGCAGAACGCGAGCACCTCGGGGTCAAACTTGTGGGTGAAGTGTTCGATGAAGTTGATCGGATACATCACGGTGTCGAACTTGTAGCCCTTGAGCAGCGCGAGGGCGGCCGACTTGGTGTGGGCGGAGAACCCGAGCCAGCGGACTTTGCCTTCCTTGCGCGCCTGCAGCAGCGTCTCCATGGCGCCGCCGGGAGCGAAGATCTCCTGCACGTCTTTGTCGGTCGCGACGACATGGAGCTGGTAGAGGTCGAAGTGGTCGGTCTTGAGGCGTTGGAGCGAGCGTTCGAGCTCGGCCCGGGCACCCTCACCGTCGCGGCGCTTCGTCTTGCAGGAGAGGAAAACCTGGTCGCGCGGAATCTTCATGGCCTCCATCGCGAGGCCCATGCTGATCTCGGCCTTGCCGTTGCCGTAGGCCGGAGCGACGTCGAAGTAATTGATGCCGGCGTCGAAGGCCTGGCGCAGGGAAGCGTTGCCCTCCTCCTGGGGATACTTCGCGAGCGCGAAGCCGGGGTAGCCGACGATGGAAATCCTGGCGCCGGTGCGACCGAGCATGCGGCGGGGCAGGCCGCTGGGATGCGCATTGAGCTGGCGATCCGGTGCGGCGGGATCGGCAAACACGGGGCGGTAACCGAGCGCAATGCCGCCACTGGTGGCGGCGACAGTCTTGAGGAAGGTGCGGCGTTTCATGGCGAGGAGGAGAGCAAATTACCACGTCAGCCGGCGGGCGGTGCCGTTCCCGGCGACGTCAAAGAGAGTGACTTCGAGCGAGGTGGCATTTGAGACCTTCGCGAGGGGCACGTCGAGTCTGAAGGTTTCTTCCCGGCCGTCCCGCACGCCGTCGGCGGGCTGCTCCACAATTTCGCGCACCCCGTTGTTGAAAATGACTTCGATGCCGTCGAGGAGCGAGAGCCGGTCACGACCGCGAACGGTGACGACGACCGATTCCCCCACGCGAATCGCCGTCGCCTCGATGGCCTCGGGCGGCGTGTGGTCGACGACGAGATCGTCGGTCTCGAAGGTTTGCACGAGGCGTTCGGCGCGGGGGCGCGGCGCGGTCTCGGTCGCGACCAGCCGCGTGAAGTAAACGCCGTCCGGCAGGTGCGCGGTATCGAACTGCGCGTAGCTGTCGCGCGTGGCGGCGGCGACGTCGGTCCATCCCGGGTTGTCTTCCCGCCGGATCGAAAACGTGCACACGAGGTTGTCGCCGTCGGGATCGACCACCGTCCAGGTCACGACCTGCGCCCCGGGCGACGGCACCACCTGACTGCTGAGGAAATTGCCTTTCCGGCGGTCGTCGTCCTTGGGGCCCTGCAGGGTCTGGCTCAAGGTGACGGAGGCGGGAGGCGGCTGTTCCGCGGCCGGGATGATGCTGTAGCCCGGGGTCAAGACGCGGAAGTCCTGGAGCAGCGGCCGGCGATTCTGGGGCAGCGAATAGATCGTGGCGCGATCGATTTCGAGGGTGGAGAACGGACGCCCGCGCCCAGCTTCATCGCGAACCGAGGGCGGCCCGCTCGCATTTTCGGGGCCGGCGATCCGGAGCCGGAGCTTCGCGTAGCGTCCGCGCAGACCATCGGCGCGCCAGCCGGCGTCGTCGGAGGCGTTGAGTGGCGTCCAGGGTCCCCAGCCCTCGACTTCGTCGCTGCCGTTGCTCGTGCGCAGTTCAGGAACGAGATTTCCGCCGGACAGATTGCGCAGCCGGTTGAAGCGCAGGGCGCCCAGCCGGGCGGGAGTGCCGAGATCGAGCCGGCGCGTCTCCGCCTCGCGGGGACCGGTGGCATTGAAGTCGAGCAGCGCGAGGCCCGGGGCGTTGTTGCGCAGCACCAGGAACTTTCCGGCTGCGCCGGTGAGCGGGGCGATGCTGTTGAGCTGGGAGGAAATGCTGCCGGCAAAGGTGAGCGAGAGCCGCGCCTTCAGGTCGTAGCCGATCAGCTCGCCCTGCTCGCCGCCGGCAACAATGAGCACGTCGCCGTGCCGCGCGATGCGGTAGAACGCGGTGTTGGGCCGCGCGGCGAGCGTCTCGGGAAAGCCATCGGCGGGAAACCAGATCAGCGCGCTGCGCCCGGCGAAACGCTCGACCTGCGCCGGCGGCGGTGGCGGCGGCGGTTCTTCTTTTCCGTCGCGGCCGCTCTTCGTCGACGCGATCGGGGTGATGCGCGTTTCCCCCGTGCTCGTGGAATACACAATGGTGGCGTAGAGATCCCCGTTGGGCTGTGGCAGCAGATCCGTGACCTCGGCGTCCTTGTTTTCCTGCAGAATCACGGGTTCCGCCTTGGCCGCACTGCCCGGTGACGGCGGCGGTGGCTGCACGGCGCCGGCCGGCTTTGATTTTGAGGTTGCGGGCACGACTGGCGCGCGGGCGTCTGAGGCGGCGCCCGTGCCTTCGCGCGGAAAGGCGTACACGTTGCCCTTCGGCGCGGAACCGGCAACGATGCGGCCGTCGGCGAGCGCCGCAATCCGACGGACGTTGCGGTCGCGGATTTCCCCGAAGAGCGTGATGCCGCGTTCGGCGAGGATTTTCGCGTCCCTGATTTTCTCCGCGTTGATCCCGCTGCCGGCGAACTGCTTGAGGTCGATTCGGTAGATCCGGCCGGGATTGCCGGTCGCGGCGAGCGCGGTGTTTTCGTCGAGCAGGAGCAAATCGACAATGGAATCGACCGGCAGCAGGGTGCGGGCGACCGGCGCCTCGTCGCGGACCAGGTAGAGCGCGCCTTTCGGGGACGTGCCGGCGAGGATCGACCCATCGGTGAGACGCTTGAGGGCGAAGACCTGCGGGTCGTCGAGTTTGGCGAGATCGCGCGCGGCATAGGTGGCGTTGCCGGGCTCGAACGTCACCTCGATGATTTTTCCTTCGGCGCCGGTGCCGACGAGCCATTTGGCCGGGTCCGGCGTGGGCTCGAGGCACCAGAGCAGGTCGGCGGGCGCCGCGACGGCAATTTCGACGAGGAATGGACCGGCGACGAGCCGGCCGTCGGAGCGCGTGCCGAGGCCCTTGAGATTGCGGCTCGGGACGTCGCGAAAAAAGTCGATGTCAGTTTTTTTCGAAAGCGGCTCGGCCAACGAGCTGCTCAGGAAACACGCGAAACCGACGAGGAGGAAGAGTTGCCCACGGAACACACGGAATACACGGAAGCGATCCGGCGAGAAAGGCAAGGCGACGCTCAATCCACGACCACCAGCGGCCGGCGGATGATCGTGTTCAGCAGCTTGCCCGGGAGAAGATGCCGTTCCCAGAGCGGAAGGAGCGCCTCGCGTTTGCGGAAGCGGGCCTCATCGGAGGCGCGTGCGATCCGCTCGATCGAGCCCGGCGCGTCGGGCGTCGCGACCGTCTGGTCGCTGAAGAGCGAGGTTTTCTCGACCACCGCGATGCACACGCCGTCGGTCGGGCGATCGTCGCGCATGGCGGCGAGGTAGGCTTCGAAGCTGCGGAGTTCGGACGCGGCGATGACCCGCGGACGCCCGGTCAATTCGTCCAGCGCGCGACCCGGCGCGAGGATGACTTCGAGCTTCTTGCCGGTCCAGGCCGGATCGATCGTGAGGTCGACGGTTTCGCGGTGGGCGTCGCCCTGCCAGTCGCGCCACGCGAGGGTGGCCTGCAGCGTCTGGCCGGCGCCGGCGGTCGTGCGCGAGAGCTGAAACAGGTCGAGCGTGACGGCGGGGTTGGCGTCGAGCGGCTCGACGTTAAACGCGACGAGATCGGGGAACGTTTTCGCGTACGGATTCTGCAGGTTGGCGGCCAGGCCCTGGACGAATTCGTTGAGCCCCTGCGCAAATCCCTGCGGCCCCGAGTGGAGGGATTGAAACGCGATTTTTTGCGCGGCGGGGAAACTGACATTGCTGCTCAACCGGAAACCGTTGGCGAGGCCGGCGTCGTTCGATCCGAGAATCGACTGAGTGACGCCCGCGGCGACGAGAACCGGCGTGAGTTGCTGTTGCCGCGCCACGGAAAAACGGAGCGTGCGCGCCGGACCGCGCCGCGGGTTAACCGTGACCTCGACCGCCGTCATTTCCGGCCCGGCGCCGAGGGTGCCCGAGACGCCGGAGAGCCGGTCCTGGGTGATGGTCCCGATCATGGCGCCCGTGTTGGCGACCTTGACCGACTGCATTTGCGACGGGAGAATCGTGACGATTTCCGCCTCGCACATGGGAAGCGCGACGTCGCCGAGCGAAAGCATCGGGTGGCCAAAAGCCGTAATCTGATCCCCATCCACCCGCGAGACCGTGCCGGTGCCGGCGAGCGTGATGTCGCCGGTGGCGAGCGCGACCGCGACGGCGCTGCCCGGGCGAAGCGTGGTCGGCCGGGACGATGAGGTCTGGGCGTCGACCGTTGCCGACGACTGCGTGCTGCCGCCGAGAGCGGTGGTGCTGAGGCCGAGGGCGGCGAAGCGCGGCGCGAAAAGATCGGCGACGATCGGGCTGAGCCCGCCCAGCGTGAAGACGGGTTGCAGGGATTTGAAGGGTGAATCGGACGCCGGGCCGGCGGCGAGGCTGTTGGGTTGGAGCGCGGCCTTCTCCTTTACTTCCGACAGGTCGGCGGCGGGCGTGAACCCAGCGTGGCGGACAGTTTCAAACCGCTGGATCTGATAACTGAGGGCGCCCGCGAGTCTGCCGTCGATGAAGAGCGGGCTGCCACTCATGCCGGCGACGGCGCCCATTTTCTGAATACGTTGATCCGTGAGCTGACAGACGATGAGCGACTTGCCGGGACCGAGGGCGTTGCGGAGGACCCCCGTGACTTCGACCACGAACGCCTCGGCCTCCGTGCCCTTGAAAACGGTCCAGACTTCGCCCTGCTGGCCGGGCTTGAGCTCGTCGAGCGGAAAAAGCGCGGCGCCCGCCGGCTGGGCCAGAACGGCCCGGGCGAGCACGCCAAGAAGAACGAGAAAACGACAGGAACGGAGCATTATTTTGATGACAAGGGAAACTATTCCAAACTTTGCCGATTTTGCGAGAAATCAAAGTTGCCGAACCGCCGCTGTCAGAACCTCGCAGGCGCGGGCGATCGCCGGGCCGTCGTGGGCGGTGCTCAGGAAGCCGGCCTCATAGGCGCTCGGCGCCAGGTAGACACCGCGCTCGAGACAGGCGTGGAAGAACCGGGCAAAGAGTTTTGCGTCGCCTTTCAGCGCCGTCTCGTAGTCGCGGACGGGCGTGCCGGTGAAAAAGATGCTGAACATCGAGCCGCATTGCGGAACCTGGACCGGGATGCCCTTCGCGCGGCAGGCGGCGAGGACGGCGTCGCGGAGCTGGCGGCCGAGCTCGTCGAGGCGGGCGTAGGGGTTGAGTTCTTCGAGAAGATTGAGCCCGGCGATGCCCGCGGCCATGGCGAGCGGATTGCCGCTGAGGGTGCCCGCCTGGTAAACCGGCCCGAGGGGCGCGAGCTGATCCATGATGTCGGCGCGGCCGCCGAATGCGCCGACCGGGAGGCCGCCCCCGATGATTTTGCCGAGGCACGTGAGATCGGGGACGATTTCTTCCCGTTCCTGCACGCCGCCCTTGGCGATGCGGAAGCCGGTCATGACTTCGTCGAAAATAAGCACGGCGCCGGCGCGGGTGCAGGCCGCGCGCACGTGGGCGAGGTAGCCCGGGTCGGGCATGATGAACCCGACATTGCCGCAGTAGGGCTCGAGGATTACGCCGGCAATCTGGCCGAGATTCGCGGCCAGCCCCGCGTCGAGGGCCGCGCGGTCGTTGAAGGGAAGGACGACGGTTTCCCGGGCGAACGAGGCCGGCACGCCGGCGCTGTCGGGATTGCCGTGCGTAAGCGCGCCCGAGCCGGCCTTGATCAACACCGAGTCGGAGTGGCCGTGGTAACAGCCGGAGAACTTGATGATTTTGTCGCGGCGCGTGAACCCGCGCGCCAGGCGGATGGCCGACATCGCCGCCTCCGTGCCGCTGTTGCACATCCGGACTTTCTGGATCGACGGCACGAAGCGCACGATGAGTTCGGCCATCCCGACCTCGTAGGGGTTCGGCGTGCCGAAGGACGTGCCGTTTTCGAGGGCGGTGGCGATGGCGGCCTTGATTCGCGGGTGGTTGTGGCCATGGATGGCCGGGCCCCACGTGCAGACGAAGTCGATCAGCTCGCGGTCGTCCGCCGTGATCAGCGTGGCGCCGCGGGCCGCCTTGACGAAAAACGGCGCGCCGCCGACCGAGCGGAACGCGCGCACCGGAGAGTTGACGCCACCCGGCATGAGCTGGAGCGCGCGGGCGAAAAGGGAGTCGGAGATGGACATGAGTTAGAAGCCGTAAACGTCTTTCGGATGACTGCCACCAAACGACGGGCACCAACAGCAACCCATCGTGAATCCGCCGGCAATGCGATAGTCGCCGACGTGCTTTCGCCCCAAAACGCGGTCCTGGCCGTGATGGAAGAAACTGACCTTAACTTCGTTCGAAGGCTTTACGAATGTCGTTTCCTCGGAGTAAAATCCTTTCTCCTTTCAGTTGCCATGTCCGCTCCTTCCCTGAAATCACCATGAATCCCAATCGCCGCACGTTTCTGAAAACCTCGCTTGTAACGTCAGCTTCTGTCGCCCTCACCTCCGTGGCACCGGCCGCGGCGGCGGCCACTCCGCGTGCTGGGCGTGAGTTTTACGAGCTGCGTTCCTTCCGTCTCAAAGCCGGAGCTTCCCGGGCCCCGATCGAGGGCTACCTCGAAAAGGCGCTGCTGCCCGCGCTCGGCAAACGCGGCGTAAAAAACGTCGGCGTATTCACCGAAGTCGACGTCAACAAGAACGCCGGGACCTCCACCCCGAAGGCGGACACGCCGGTGTGGGTGCTGATTCCCCACCCCACGCTGGAGTCGTTTGTGAGCATCAGCGCCGACATCAATCAGGATCCCGCCGTGCAAAAGGCCGGTGCGGATTACCTCAAAGTGCCGAAGGCCAGCCCGGCATTCGATCGCATCGACAGCTGGCTGCTGCTCGCGTTCAAGGGCATGCCGCAACTGGCGCTGCCGGCGTTCTCCAAGACGAAGACGCCCACGCGGATTTTTGAGATGCGCGATTACGAGAGCCACAGCGAGCTGATGGCCCTCAGCAAGATGGCCATGTTCGACAACGGTGAAATCTCCGTCATGCGGGATCTCGGCATGTCGCCGGTGTTTTTTGGCCAGGCGCTGGCCGGCCCGAACCTGCCGCATCTGCGCTACATCACGTCGGGTTCCGACCTCGCCACGCATCTCGCCAACTGGAAAAAATTCGGCCCGGACCCGCGTTGGATCAAGTTGAAGGACGACCCGCAATACGCGAACAACACGTCGAAGAACACGGCGCGCTTTCTGGTGCCGGCGGCCTGTTCGCAGATTTGAAGCGCCGTTCGCCGGGCCTTTTTTGTTATTTGGGATAGCCGACCGACTGGGCGATGATGACCTTTTGTTCCGGCCGCAACCTCATCGCCTGAGCCAGCGGCGGGCGATCCAGTTCGTGGGCGACCGTGGCCAGGCCGGCGGACGCACAATACAGGTACACATTCTGACTGATGAAGCCCGCATCGATGGCGGCATAGAAATCGCGAATGGACTGTCGCTCTTTCAGCACGGCCATCAGCGGCCTGCCGCCGGCTTGGTCGGGGGCCGGAAGTTGAATCGCCGGGAGTTCAGCGGCTCGGGCGATTTCCATTCCGGCAAGGAGCGACACCCCGAGACCGCAATAGATTCGAATGCCTGGCGCCTTCGCGGCGATCGGGACGCAAACCAGCGCAGCGATCAGGACGTGGATTGCGATTCTCGGCCCGGGTTTCTGGTGTGTCATGGTCACAACCGCGTATCCATGATGCCCGCCGTGCGGGCGAAAACAAGGATCCTCGATGCGCTGCGGACACTACCGGGTGTTTCCAATTGTGGGCGGGCGCCCACAATTGAGCCGGCGTCAGAGGCCTTTTTGTCCGCTCGCCGGGCCCTTTACACTGCTATGTCTGAGTGTGTTGTTTTGCTGCGTGCAAATTTCAGGAACCAGAATTTTTACAGGAGAACGCAGAGGCAGCAGAGGAGATGCCCAAAGCCATCCATGCCTTTTCTCTGCTATCTCTGCGCCCTCCTGTGCAGAAGTTTGGCTTCGGTTGCGGCTGCGCCGCCCTGGGATCTCTGTGTCTCACCTTGGGTTGCGGGTCCCCCCGCGGTGTGAAATTTCCGGGCTACTTCCGCGGGAAGAACGGAAACAGCCGCCGGATTTCCTCCTCGTTCGGCTGCCGGCCGTACTCGCAGATTTCGAACGCCTCGGCATATTTGAT